>JBJEOJ010000033.1:0-3659 GCA_051880655.1 Acutalibacteraceae bacterium
TTTCTATATATTCACTGAGTTTGTCGGCTGAAATTGCATAATCATTTTCAAAATTCATCGGCGAATGAACGGAAAATCCGAGACTTTCAAAGCCTCTTTCAACAGCAGCACGAACCATTTCTTCTGCCGTGTTTTTTCCGTCGCAAAAGACTGTGTGAGTATGACAATTCGACTTTATCATATCGTTCTGTTTGCAGGCCTTTTGCTGATGCGTTTGAGCCTGTTGCACCTTCTCTTTTCTTTGCGTGACATTTTGTAATCAAACGGACGCTTTTCAATTCTGTCATAAAGATCTGTTATAAGCTTAACGTCTCTGTTGTCGGTTACCTGTGACGCAGCAAGTATGAGAAGTCCGCTGTCATCGGGAAGCGTGATTTCATCAACGCCCTCGGTGTTTATCTCATACATGAAGAAATAAAGCTCAGAAGCAATGTTATCTTTGCCGTTTGTGTGAGTGTGTGTGCACTCCCATGCAAGCTTATCGGTTTTTATATATGCCGTTTCGGCAAGATCATAAAGATCCCATGCTCCGATATGCTCATTTATTGACTGAACACGGATACCGGTTTCAGCGTTTCCGAGTCCGAAGTTATAGGCCTTGTCACCGTAAAGACTTGCGGCAACGAAATAAAAGCGGTTGCCGGTAACTTTGATTTTCTGTCCTGCACAAATGACAGCATTCGGCTGATACTTTGAAGTGCAGGTTTTGAATCTTACACCGCAGCATTCAATTTCATCGGGATATAATTCAGCCGGCACAGTTGCGTTTATTGTGTGAATGTTCTGGCTGTCAGTCTGTCCGTTTGAAGAAAGAATGTTGATATTATAAGGAAGCTCAACGTTTGACGGTGCGCTCACTGCGCCTGTCTGACAGGCTGAAAGCGTCAGGGCAAAGGATTTGACTTCATACGGAGCAAGGCTGAAAACAAGTTTTCCGTCCTGAACTTCGGCAGAAGTAATTATTTCTTCCGAAGCGTATACTTCGTTTGCACTGATAATTCCGTTTCCGATTGAAAGTTCAACTCTTTGAGCAACCTTGCCGGCACCCTCGTTGACGCGTACAATTACTTCATCACTGTTTTCGGCTTTCTTAACAGCTCTTATAATTACATCGGGATTGCTGATAGAAATAAATGAATATTCACTGCCGAGAGCACCGGTGTGCTTGCTTGAAATGAATGCCGCCATCGGCTGATTAAAGCTTTTTGCATTAAACTGCGTTCCGTTTGTATAATCGCCCTTGTGAGAATAAATTGCATAGCTGTATCGGTTAAGACCGAAATCAAGCATTCCCTGGACGCTGTCGTTGCGGTAAAAATGCTTCGGAGAATGAACAACCGTCATGCGAAGTGTTCTGTTGTCTTTCATTATCCAGCCGTATTTTGAATCGCTGAAAACCGAAACGCCGATATTCTGATTGGGATCGCTCATGTCCGCCCATTTTTGTCCGGGCACTTCATAAAGCTTTTTGTTGGCAGGACCTCTTGCAATTGCGCCTAGACCAAGGTCATAAACGGTTTTGTCACAATAAAGATTGAAAGAAAATCCGTTATGAAGAACTCTTCTGAATTCTCTCCATTCAACCTCATTATAAACGTTTACCCACTGTCCTCCGCTTGTCAGAGAAACATAATATGTAAACGTTGATTTTCCGCAGTGCTGAACAACTTTTAAGGTAAGTCTTACAGGTCCGTTTTCAACAACGGTGCATTCGCCGTTTTCGGCAAACTCCCACGGATATTTCATGACTTCTTTATATCTGAGTTCCCATGCAGGATAAGCCATGCCGCCTTTATATTTGTTAAGCTCAAACCTGATCGGCTTTGCAAGAAGTTCTTTCTGATCAAGTGTTTTGTCGATAATTGAGCTGATATCGCCGTTTTTATTGATTGAAACAATATATTTGAAGTTTTCGATGATTCCGTTGCCGCAGCGAAGTCCGGTGTTGATTGAACACGGCTCATAGCTGTAAAGAACATCAAAAACTTTATATCCCATCGCTTTAACATTGACACAAATGCAGGCATTGATATACTCATTATCAACGCTGTTTACCTGAGACGGAACTTCTCTGCCTTTGCTGTCAAAAACGCGGATATATTTAAATCCGGCAGCGGGAATTCTGATGTCAACAACCGATGTCCTGTCCTGCTCAAGCATATTGCTGACAACAACAGGAATTCCTCTTGTCCATGATGTATCCATGTTGCGGATTATCTGATTGCTAGAGCCTTCATATACTGAAGAAAACTGATTAGCGCTTAAAATATAGTCGTTCCATGAACGCTTATAGGCTCGCTGAACCGAGGTTCCGGTAATGTCATCGTGGAAAGTGTGAGCTATTGTTCTTTTCCAAGCTTTTTCAATTGTCTTTGAGGGGTATTCACCGCCGCAGACATTTGATGCTATAACACTGCTTCTTTCCGCCATATCGGCAAGCTCTTCATTTCTTCTGTTGCAGCGTTTGCTGAAAGCACGCGAAGTATATGAGCCGACGCCGTGATTTGTCATTACAAGTTCGTTGTTCCATTTCGGAAGCCTGCCGACTTCTGTCGGGTCAAGCTTTGAACAGTCGTCAAAAAACTCCGTCGGTGTTGAAACAAGAACTTTAATATCTGATGAATCATTCTGCGCCTGTTCTCTGCATACGGTTGCAATTGAATCATCTTTCGGTGAGCCGCCGACGTCACCGACACCGTGATAGCCGTAGGTCCACGGAAGAGAATATTTTGTTATATTGTTATTAAGCTTTTTTGTCAGAGCAGAGTTTGTTCTGACATTTTTAAGCACAGAGCAATATGACAAAGCATTAAGGCTTGCAAAAATGCTTTGTCCGTCAACTCCCGTCCATACGCCAATATCAAAAGGCACACCGTATGCGCTGCCCCATGAAAGCTTTTGAGTTGAAAAACCTTTAAGGTTTGCATGAGCGGCAACACTCGGAAGTGCCCAGCCGAAGCCGAAGCAGTCAGGAAGAAAAATGTCATTGCTTTTTTTGCCGAAGGTTTTGTAAAAATAATTGTTACCGTAAAGAATATTTCTGAAAAGAGATTCGGGAGACGGAACATTAACATCACCGTTTTCATAGCTGCTTCCGCAAACATTCCATCTGTTGTCTCTGACATATTCCTTGAGTTTTGCAAACTTTTCGGGATAATACTCCTCAAAAAGCTCATATCTGTATGCACCCTCAAAATTGAATCTGTAATCGGGATATTTTTCAAACATTGCAAAATTCTCGTCAAGGGTATTTCTGAGATAATTTTCAACGCTATATTCAAAATCCCAGTTCCAGATTGTGTCTAAATGTGCGGTTGCAATGGTATAAATTCTTTTCTCATTATCCATATAATCACCTCGGCATAAATTTCGTGCTTTTGTTAATCGGTTGTCAGACAAACCGATTGCTATTTTATCATATTAAAAGCAAATTTACAATAATTTGCATGAACATTTTTATGATATTTGTCTGACTTTAATCTATCTTAAATACTTTTTTATCCAAGGAAAAATAAACTCGATGCAAGAAGAACCTGTGCAAGATAATATGTATAAAGATTTGCTCCCTCAACCTTTTTGCCGTGCATATCTTTGAAGATTATAAACACCAGAACGCTGTCGGAGGCAACAAAAAGAACAGCTGCGAGAATCATGATTAC
>JBJEOJ010000034.1:0-3654 GCA_051880655.1 Acutalibacteraceae bacterium
GATAAACAGTCCGGTGGACTGTTTATCCGTAGGAAACCCTCGCCGGGGGTTTCCTTATTGACGGCAAAAGCCGTCAATAAAACCTGTTTGCAAAAGGATAAATTTCCGTTAAGTAAGGCTGATGCCGTAGCGGTAGGATACATATTATTTAGAACAAGGAACACAACAATGAAAATTATTGACATAATCAAAAGCGAAAAACCGTCGCTTTCCATGGAGGTTTTTCCGCCGAAAACAAGCGAAAAATTTGATAGCATCAAATCTGCAACCGAAGAAATTGCAAAGCTCAAACCGTCTTTCATGAGCGTAACCTACGGTGCAGGCGGCGGAACGTCCGATTATACCGTTTCGATTGCGTCAAATCTTCAAAAGAATTTTGACGTAACGGCTCTTGCTCATTTAAGCTGCATTTCTTCGAGTAAGGAAAGAGTTCATGCGCAGCTTGAACAGCTCAAAGCCAATTCCATTGAAAACATTCTTGCTCTTCGCGGTGATATTCCCGAGGGTCTTAATATGGATCACCTTGACTATCACTATGCAAGCGAGCTTATCAGCGAAATTGTTCAGACGGGTGATTTCTGCATCGGCGGCGCCTGCTATCCGGAAACGCATCCGGAAAGCCCGAATTCCTTTGACGATATAAAGCATCTGAAAGAAAAGGCGGATTGCGGCTGTCAGTTCTTCACAACGCAGATGTTTTTTGACAATAATATCCTTTATAATTTTATTTACAGAATCCGTGAAGCAGGTATTAATGTTCCGATTGTTGCGGGAATTATGCCTGTTACCAATGCAAGCTCAATTAAGAGAATCTGCTCGATGAACGGTTCGCTTCTGCCTCAGCGATTTGTTCGCATTGTTGATAAGTTCGGAAGCGACAAAGAAAAAATGAAGCAGGCAGGTATCGCCTATGCGACCGAGCAGATCGTTGACCTTTATGCAAACGGCATCAACGCTGTTCATGTTTACACCATGAATAAACCCGATGTTGCCGAAGCAATTATGAAAAATATTTCACATATTATCGGAAAATGATGAAAGGACGGCATGCTCCGGCATACCGTGCAGGCACAGTTTATGACCGCTGATTCGATTGCGCTTCGCTTTGCGGATTTTGATGAGATTGAAATCAACAAAAGAGAAGCGCTCAGATATATGGGATATAAGGCAAAAGAAGTCCCCGACGACATTGAGGGACTTTTTTCGCTTTGCATCAAACTGCTTTCTCAGGCGGTAACATTCAAGGCTTGCTTTACAAAAACAAAAATTAACTTTTTGGGCGACGGCAGGCTTGATCTCGGTTTCGGCGAATTTAAAAGCTATAACCTTGAAAAAAATCTGCAAGGCTGCGGTGAAGCTTATATTTTTGCCGCAACGGCAGGCGTCGGCGCAGACAGGCTGATTATGAAATACAGCAGAACCGAACCGTCAAAAAGTGTTGTGATTGACGCACTTGCTTCGGCGGCGGTGGAGGGCTGGTGCAACAAAATCAATGCCGAAATGTCCGAAAACAAAAAGACCCGTCCCCGTTTCAGCCCCGGTTACGGCGACATGGAGCTGAAAAACCAGAAAAACATTCTTGAATTTCTTGACGCTTACCGTAAAATCGGAATTTCGCTTTCGGACAGTCTGCTTATGACACCCACAAAATCCGTAACGGCGGTTGTCGGATTTTTAAATGAGGATTAAAAACAATATATAAGATAACAACTTCCATCTGCTTTATATAAGGAGGAAAAACGGTGAATATAAAAGAACTGATGAAACACGAACGCCTTTATTTTGACGGCGGCATGGGCACACTGCTTCAGAAAAACGGACTGAAACCCGGTGAGCTTCCCGAAACATGGAATCTCACACACAGCGATGTGCTTGTGAATATCCACCTTGATTATTTAAAAGCAGGGGCAAACATCATCACAGCAAATACGTTCGGCGCAAACTGCCTGAAATTTGAAAATCTGGAAGAGATTATTTCTGCGGCCATTCAGAACGCAAGAAAAGCCATTGCGCTTTTTGGAAAGAACAAAGAAAAATGCTTTGTTGCCTTTGATATGGGGCCTTTGGGAAAAATGCTCAAGCCGCTTGGAGACTTAGATTTTGAAGACGCAGTGGAAATTTTTGCAAAAAGTATTCGGATTGCGCAAAAATGCGGCGCTGATCTTGTCATTGTTGAAACCATGAACGACACCTACGAAACCAAGGCGGCTGTTCTTGCCGTGAAAGAAAACAGCACTCTTCCGCTTTTTGTTACAAATGCCTATGACGAAAACGCAAGACTGATGACGGGCGCCGACCCGAAAGCGGTCATTGCCATGCTTGAGGGCTTAAAGGTGGACGCACTCGGTGTCAACTGCTCCTTAGGTCCTGCTCAGATGAAAGAGATTGTCAGAACTTATGCCGAATATGCTTCACTTCCGATTATCGTAAACCCCAACGCCGGTATGCCGAAAAGCGTTGACGGTAAAACGGTTTATGATGTTGATGCCGAAGAATTTTCGGACATTATGGCTGAAATTGCAAAAGAGGGCGGCTGCATTCTCGGCGGCTGCTGCGGAACAACGCCCGAATATATTGAAAAAACGGTTGAAAAAACCAAAAAGCTTCCTTATACCTTGCCGGGCTTTAAGCCGCAGACGCTTGTTTCTTCTTATACGCATGCGGTTGAAATCGGAAATGCTCCCGTTCTCATCGGCGAAAGAATCAACCCGACGGGAAAATCAAAATTCAAAGCCGCGCTTCGTGAAAATAACATGGATTACATTCTTTCCGAGGGCATTAATCAGCAGGAAAAAGGCGTACATATTCTTGATGTTAATGTCGGACTTCCCGAAATTGACGAATGTAAAATGATGGAAACGGCGGTAACACAGCTTCAGTCTGTGCTTGATCTGCCGCTTCAGATTGATACGGTTAAGCCCGACGCCATGGAAAGAGCAATGCGGCTTTATAACGGCAAGCCGATGATAAACTCCGTCAACGCAAAAGAAGAAAGCATGAAAGCCGTGCTTCCTCTTGCCGCAAAATACGGCGGTGTGCTTGTTGCGCTCACAATTGACGAAAAGGGCATTCCCAACACTGCCGAGGGAAGATTTGAACTTGCAAAGCGCATTGTGCAGCGTGCAGGGGAATACGGAATTGACAAAAAGGACATTGTTGTCGATCCGCTTGCCATGACAATTTCATCAGATGACAACAGCGCAGTCATCACGCTTGATGCGATAAGGCTTATCAAAGAAAAACTCGGCGTAAAAACCAGCCTCGGCGTTTCCAACATCTCTTTCGGTCTGCCGAACAGGGGCGATGTCAACAGCGTTTTTCTTTCCGTTGCTTTCGGCGCAGGGCTTGACTGCGCGATTATGAATCCATATAGCACGGCGATGATGAAAAGCTATTATTGCTATTGCGCACTTGCCGGCAAAGACAAGGGTTGTGCGGCTTATATTGACTTTGCTTCCAATCTTCCGGCTGAAACGGTCAGCACAAATGCGGTGCAGACAAGCACTGCGAAAGAAACGGACGAAAATATGCCGCCGCTTGTTTATGCAATTGTCAAGGGCATGAAAAATCAGGCTTTCGATTGTGCGAAAGAACTGACCGAAAGCACCGAGTCGATGAAAATCATCAACGAATATATTATTCCCGCGCTTGATA
>JBJEOJ010000035.1:0-3650 GCA_051880655.1 Acutalibacteraceae bacterium
GAGGGAGCTGTCACGCAGTGACTGAAGGAGAGTTCCCACCGCCAAACTATAATTTACTCTCTTCCGACAGGCAGTCTGTTAATTCTGCGGAAACGAAGTTTTCCTTTGATACACGGTAAAATCGCGACCATAATTCCGCATTCCGAATTCCGCATTCCGAATTAACAAAGTTCCGCTATCACTTTCCACTGACTTAAAAGTTCGGGCATCTGCATTTTTGCATTTGCCGGGCTTGTTGACGGCAGGCAAACCGCTTCAATACCTGTTTCTTTCAAAAGAAACTTGTTGTAAAGCTGAAATGCCGTTTTGCCGTTTGTGAAAATTTTTTCGATTTTTGCCGTTTGAAAAATGATTCCGAGATCATTCGGCTTCACATTTTTCAGACTGCTGTCGGCACTGCCCTGCACATCGCAGGAAGCCACAACGTCCCACAAGGCAAGATGATTTGACAAAATCAGCTTTTTCTTTTCTTCGGTTGTCTGCGGCGTCGGCTGCTTATACAAAACGGAAATCACTTTCCAGAATCGGTTTTAACTGTGACCGTAAAAGAAAGCGGTCTCACGCGATTTTACCGACGGAAAACTGCCCAGAATCAACGTTTTTGAATTTTCATCAAACAGCGGCGGTATCGGGTGCTCAATCATGTTATTCTCTCCAAAAAAGCGGCTCGCATTCTTTCTGCAAGCCGCTCATGTTTTTATTTTTCAAGAAGCTTTTCAGCCGCAGCAAGCTTTACGCAAAGGCAAAGAAGCTTTGTTGCCGTAATCAGCTCGTCAACCGGCGGGAAAGACGGTGCGATTCTGATGTTTTCGTCTTTCGGGTCTTTGCCGTAAGGATAGGTTGCGCCGACCGTTGTCAGCGTTACGCCTGCCTGCTTGCAAAGCTCACCGACTCTTTTTGCCGTGCCGGGCATAACATCAAGGCTGATGAAATAGCCGCCGTTGGGCTTCGTCCAGCTTGCAACGCCGAACGGTGAAAGCTCACGTTCAAATTCGCCGATGACTGCGTCAAACTTGGGCGCAAGAATTCTGCGGTGAATTTTCATGTGCTCTTTGATTCCGTCAACATTCTTAAAGAATTTGACGTGGCGAAGCTGATTAAGCTTATCGTAGCCGATGGTCTGAATTTTCATGCGGCTTTTTATAATTGCGATATTCTTATCCGAAGCGGCAAGGCAGGCAACTCCTGCACCCGGGAAGCTGATTTTTGAAGTGGATGTAAACTCAATGACCATGTCTTCGTTGCCGTATTTTTTGAGAACATCAAAAATATTGTCAAGCTTGTCGCTTTCTTCTTTCAGATCATGAATGATATAAGCGTTATCCCAGATGATTCTGAAATCCTTTGCGGCAGGCTTCATTTTTGCAATCCGCTCAACAACCTCAGTCGAATAGGTAACGCCCGTCGGGTTTGAATATTTCGGAACGCAGAACATACCTTTGACGGCTTTGTCCTTGATCAGTTCTTCCACTTCGTCCATATCCGGACCGTCATCGTTCATCTTAACGGGAATCAGCGTCATACCGTAATATTCGCAGATTGCAAAGTGTCTGTCATAGCCCGGAGAGGGGCAAAGGAATTTGATTTCGCCCTGCTTGCTCCACGGCTCACCGTCCGAACCTGTGAGCATACACTGTGTGATATAGTCAAACATCATGTTAAGGCTTGAGTTTCCGCAAACGATGATGTTATCGGAAGAAACGCCGAGCAGGTCGGCAAAAATCTGCTTGCATTCGGGAATGCCCGTCAGAACACCGTAGTTTCTGTATTCAAGCGCACCGGGTACAACGCAGTTGTCCCAGTCTTTTGAAGTGATTGCGTCAAGAAGCCCATTTGAAGCGGCAAGCTGATCTGCACCGGGCTTTCCTCTTGACATATCAAGCTTTAAATCTTTTGCTTTGTAATTTTCGTATTCTTTTTCAAGCTCAGCCTTAAAAGCTTCAAGCTCCTGCTTTGAATAGTCTTTCAAATTCATTTTATTACCTCGTTATAAATTAGAATTCAGCCGAACCGGTTGTTCTCGGGAACGGAAGCACATCTCTGATGTTTGAAATGCCGGTCAGATACATAATCAATCTTTCAAAGCCCAAGCCGAAGCCGGCATGTTTTGTTCCGCCGTATTTTCTCAGGTCAAGATACCACCAATAGTCTTCCTTTTTAAGACCCAACTCTTCAATTCTCTGCATGAGAACATCATAGCGTTCTTCTCTCTGGCTTCCGCCGATGATTTCGCCGATGCCCATAACAAGGCAGTCGCAGGCGGCAACGGTTTTTCCGTCGTCATTCAAGCGCATATAAAACGCTTTGATCTCTTTCGGATAGTCCGTTACGAAAACAGGCTTTTTGAAAATTTTCTCGGTCAGAAAACGTTCATGCTCTGTCTGAAGATCGCAGCCCCAGAAAACTTTATATTCAAATTCATCGTTATGTTCTTCGAGCATTTTGATTGCATCGGTATAGGTCACTCTTGCAAAATCGGAAGAAGCAACAGCAGTCAGTCTTTCAATCAGACCCTTGTCAACAAACTGATTGAGAAATTCAATATCCTGCGGACAGTGTTCAAGAACATAATTGATGACGAACTTAATCATGCTTTCGGCAAGGTCCATATCATCGTTCAGATCTGCAAAAGCGATTTCCGGCTCAATCATCCAGAATTCCGCCGCATGGCGCTGCGTATAGGACTTTTCGGCTCTGAAGGTCGGACCGAAAGTATAAATCTTTCCGAAAGCCTGCGCCATAATTTCTCCCTGAAGCTGACCGGAAACGGTGAGATAAGCGCTCTTTCCGAAAAAGTCCTGGGAATAATCAATGCTGCCGTCCTCATTTTTGGGCGGATTTTCCATGTCAAGGGTTGTTACCCGGAACATTTCGCCTGCGCCCTCGCAGTCACTGCAGGAAATGAGCGGCGTGTGAGCATAGATGAAGCCCTGATTCTGGAAAAAAGTGTGAATTGCATAAGAAGCAACCGAGCGAACTCTGAAAGCCGCCGAATAAATGTTGGTTCTCGGACGAAGATGTCCGATGGTGCGAAGATATTCAAGCGAATGGCGCTTTTTCTGCAAAGGATAGTCCGGTGTTGAAGCGCCCTCAACCTCAACGCTGATTGCGTTGATTTCAAAAGGCTGTTTTGCCTCGGGTGTGAGGATAAGGTTGCCTTTTACGATAACGGCAGTACCAATGTTGAGCTTTGCGGTTTCGGTGAAGTTCTCAAGCTTATCTGCTTCAAAAACAACCTGAACGCCTTTAAAACAGCTTCCGTCGTTGATTTCCATGAAGCCGAGTGCCTTTGAATCACGGTTTGCACGAATCCAGCCGCACACCTTAACAGGCTCAGCAGTATAAGAAGCGGCATCGGCATAAAGCTTTGCAATTTCTGTTCTTTTCATTTTATGACCATTCCTTTCTCTGAGTGTGTAAGAAAAAAGGAAAACACTTTTTCACTATTCCCTCTTACTTCTTACTTAAAGATTTCCCCCGTTTACAAACAGTTTGCAATATAAAAACGATTATACCATATATTTGCCAAAAATCAAGGCATACAGTTATATAAATTGCACATAAAAATATACAAAATTTACAAATTTAAAGCGTCAAAATCAGTTAACAACATTAATCGGTTCGTTTTTAACAAAGCCTTCAACATTTTT
>JBJEOJ010000036.1:0-17923 GCA_051880655.1 Acutalibacteraceae bacterium
AAGAGCTTCGAGCTTTTCTATTCTTATCTGACGCAGTTCGTTGATGCTTTGTTCTTCTTCCTGCGGCATGTCGGGTGTCTTAATTTCATCAGCCATTAAATTACGTCCTTTCAAATGCGGCTTTTGCGCAAAAATTAATAGATAAAGATAACCTCATATTTAACAGTGCCTCTCGGAGCTTCAACCGAAACGATGTCGCCGACCTTGTGTCCGATGAGAGCTTTTGCAACCGGGGAATCGTCCGAAGCGATTGCGGTGTCGCTGTCCTGTTTGCTAAGCGTTGAATTTGAGTTAACAAGATGATATTCAAAAATCTGGTTTCCGCTTTTGCCGTTTTCGTCAAGAAGCTTGATTGAAACCTTTGAGCCGATTGAAATCACATCGGCACTCAGTGAGCCTTCATCAATGAGCTTTGCATTTGCAATCAGTTCTTCAAGCTCGCTGATTCTGGCTTCAAGTTTGCCCTGGTCGTTTCTTGCTTCGTCATATTCGGCGTTTTCAGACAAGTCGCCGAAAGAAAGGGCAACCTGGATTTTTTCTTTAATTTCCTGACGGCCCGTTACTTTGAGATGTTCAAGTTCGTCTTTGAGAGCTTTCAGACCGGATTCGGTCATCATAATTTCCTGTGGCATATAATTTCTTCCTTTCGAGAAAAAAGTTGAGACATTTAACAATATACAATATTAATATACATTTTCTGTCAGTTTTATATTATATAAAAAATCGCTCCGACTGTCAATAGATTGACCTTGAAAAGACGCCGTTTGGCGGGTAAAAAAGGCATGTTGACAATACCGCCGAAAATGATATAATAATCAAAAACAAAAAATCGGGGAAGCATAAATGCATTATATCGGAAAAATCAACAGGGAAATATATAAATGTGTTACCGAGGATATAATTACGGATGAAGTGATTATAACCGAGAAACAAATTGAACATATTAAAGAAAGACATCCGAATGATATTGAACGATATTACGATTATATAAAGGAAATTGTGGAAAATCCGGATTATATACTTGAAGCAAATAAGCCAAATACAGCTTTTATACTGAAACACATTATTGACAACGGAAAAAATTATCAGTTGATTTTAAGATTAAAAACATCTGATGATCCAATATTATACAAGAATTCAGTTATAACTTTTCTTAGGGTTGACGATAGAAAGTGGGCTAAATACTTGAGAAACAAAAAAATTCTGTATGATAAAAACAGTACTATTGACAATTCAGTATAATTTGTATATAATATGAATAGAATAAGAATCAGGTTATTCGAGGTGGTAATTTTCGCGTCGACCACACGCCGATGGTACTGACAGGGGAAACCCGAGAGATGCAGGAGGATGGCGCGCCTGCCGGATAACCGCTTATTTATAAAGCCGTCTGATACATTCGGGCGGCTTTTCTTTTTCATTTTAACATTTTAATTATTGACCTTGAAAAGACGCCGTTGTGCGGATAAAAATAAGCGGCGTGTTGACAATATGACCGAAAATGATATAATAATCAAAAACAAAAAATCGGGGAAGCTTAAATGCATTATATCGGAAAAATCAACAGAGAAATATATAAATGTGTTACCGGGGATATTACCACCGATGAGGTAATTATAACCGACAAACAAATTGAACATATTAAAGAAAGACACCCGAATGACTATGAAAGGTATAATCAATATTTTTGTGAGATTGTAGAAAATCCGGATTATATAATTGAAGCTAATAAGCCAAATACTGCATTGATTTTAAAAAGTATCAAAACTGAAAAAGAAAGCTTCAAAACGATTCTTCGAATTGCAACTTCAACGGATAATTCTGAATTCAAGAATTCTATTATAACTTTTATGAAAATTGATGATAAAGAATGGTGGCGTATGATAAAAAATAAAAAAATACTTTACAAATCTGAATGAAATAAGTATAATAAATATAGAATAAGAATAGGTTATTCGAGGTGGAAGAGTTCGTACAATCCACACGCCGATGGTACTGACAGGGGAAACCCGAGAGACGCAGGAGAAGTGTACGCCTGCCGGATAACCGCTTATTTATAAAGCCGTCTGATACATTCGGGCGGCTTTTCTTTTTCATTTCAACATTTTATATCATTACCGTTGCTTTATTTTGTCTTTTGATGTATAATAAGACAAATCAAATTGATAAAACAATACGAAAGGAAGCACCAATATGAAAAAATCTTCCATAGCCGTTTGTGCGGCAGCGGCGGCAGCAGCCGCAGGCAACGCAGTTCACGCAGCAGTGTTTAAGCCGAAAAAACAGGCGATACCCATTTTTAATAAAGAAAACGTTGATGTTGAACGCTACCGCAAAAATCTTTCAAAGGCAATCACAATTAAAACAATCTCAAGAACCAACTCAGATGAAACAGACTGGAACGAGTTTGAAAAATTCCATGCTTTTCTTGATGAAACTTATCCGCTGATTGCGCAGAAGCTTGAAAAAGAGGTTGTTCCGCCTGCTAATCTGATTTATAAATGGAAAGGCAAAAACCCGAACCTTGACGGTGTTGCTCTTTGCGCACATCAGGACGTTGTTCCCGTTTCCGCAGGAACCGAGGGCGACTGGACGCACCCGCCGTTTGAAGGCTTTGATGACGGTGAATTCATTTGGGGCAGAGGCGCTCTTGATATGAAAAATCACCTCGTCTGCGTTATGGAAGCGGTTGAGTCGCTTCTTGAAGACGGCTTTGAGCCGGAAAGAGACGTTTATCTTCTTTTCGGAGATAACGAAGAAGTTGTTGCAAGCTCTGATAACGGCGCAACCGCCATTATGAATGTGCTCAGAGAAAGAGGCGTTCATCTTGATGCCATTCTTGATGAGGGCGGCGCAATGCTTCCCGTTGACATCAAGGGCGTTATCAACAATAAATATCTTGCCGGAATCGGTGTTGCCGAAAAAGGCTATGCCGACATTGAAATCACTCTTTCGGCAAAGGGCGGACATTCCTCTCAGCCGCCGAAGCACACCGCTCTGGGTCAGCTTGCCGGGGTTATCCGTGACCTTGAAAACAATCAGTTCAAATCCTCGTTTTCCGACAGCATGAAATCACTGTTTGATTCCATTGCAAGAAACTGCACCTATCCCGTTCGCCTTATCACCTGCAATCTTCCGGCGCTTTATCCCGCACTTCTTCAGATTTGCAAGCTGATTCCGCCTGCCGCGTGCATGATTCGAACCACAACCGGCGTAACCATGGCACAGGGCAGTCCTGCCGCAAATGTTCTTCCGCAAAGAGCGTCGGTAACAGTCAACTTCCGCATGATGCCGGGAACAACTGCCGATGATGTTGTAAAGCATATCAAAAAGGTTGTCAGAAACAAGAATATTGAAGTTAATGTTCTCAAGAAAAAAGAAGCTTCCAGGTTCTCGCCGACAGATTCACGCTCATTCAAGATTATTTCAAGGCTTGCAAAAGGCATGGAGCCGAACGCAATTATTGCACCTTTCCTTGTTATGGGAGGTACCGATGCGTGCTATTATGAGCCGATTTGCGAAAACATTTATCGCTATGCGCCGTTCAAAGCGGACACAAGCCTGATTCTTTGCACTCACGCAACCAATGAAAGAATCCCCGTCAGCACAATGGGCGACGCACTTGTGTTCTTCAAGAATTATATCCGTGAGGTCAGCGACGAAATCTGAGGGCAGACTATATATAATGAAAAGCAAAGACAGCATGAAAGGCAAACACTTTTGTGCTGTCATTTTTATGACGGATTTTTTGTGTTATAAGCTTTTCAGGTTTTTGTGCAAAAGTGTAAAAAAATCCGGAGAAAGTATTGACTTGAAGTTAACTTTAACTTGTATAATACAATAAAGCCTGTTGTAATAGACTCGGGCAATTAAGGAGGTAAACAAAATGTTAGGTAATTTTACTTATTCCAATCCGACAAAGCTTTATTTCGGTGAAAACGCTTTGGATAATCTTGCCGGCGAGCTTGAAAAATACGGAAAAAATGTGCTTCTTGTTTACGGCGGCGGTTCTGTCAAGAAAAACGGTATTTATGACAAGGTGGTTTCCGTTCTCGATTCTTGCGGCAAAACAATTGTTGAAGATGCGGGCGTGATGCCGAATCCCACGGTTGAAAAGCTTTATGAGGGCTGTGAAAGGGCAAGAAACGGAAAGGTTGATTTTATTCTTGCCGTTGGAGGCGGAAGCGTATGCGACTATGCCAAGGCGGTTTCCGTTTCCGTTCATTGCAAAGAAGATCCGTGGGAAAAATATTATCTGAAATTTGAAGAGCCGGAATGTGAAATTATTCCTGTCGGCTGTGTTCTGACGATGGTCGGAACCGGCAGTGAAATGAACGGCGGCGCAGTTATCACAAATCATGAGCAGAAGCTTAAAATCGGCCATGTTTTCGGTGAAAAAGTGTTCCCGAAGTTTTCAATTTTAAATCCGGTTTACACCTATACTTTGCCGAAATATCAGATGGTTTCGGGAATTTATGACATTTTCAATCATATCTGTGAGCAGTATTTTTCCGGCGAGGACGACAACACATCGGATTATATTATGGAAGGACTGATGCGGTCGGTTATTCACTCGTCGCTTATTGCCGCAAAAAATCCTACCGATTATCAGGCGCGCAGCAATATCATGTGGACGGCGACATGGGCACTGAACACGCTTGTTGCCTGCGGAAAAACAACCGACTGGATGGTTCACATGCTCGGTCAGGCTGTCGGTGCTTATACCGATGCAACACACGGAATGACGCTTGCGGCAGTATCGCTGCCTTATTATAAATTCATTCTGCCTTACGGACTTGAAAAGTTCAAACGCTTTGCCGTGAATGTCTGGGGCGTCGGCACCGACGGAAAAACCGATGAGCAGATTGCGCTTGAAGGTCTTTGCAAAATGGAAAGCTGGATGAAAGAACTCGGTCTGGTTATGAACACAGCCGACCTCGGTGTGACCGAAGAAATGCTTGATGGACTGACCGATGCAACATTCATCATGAACGGCGGCTATAAAGTGCTCAATAAAGATGAAATCAGAACGATTCTCAAAGAAAGCATGGACGCAAACGAATAAACACTAACAAAAAAACAGATAAAGCAAAAGGCGGTTTCTTTTGCTTTGTTTTTTTGGTGTCAATCAACATTGCTTTGTTGAATAAATGAAAAGTCTGTTGTATACTATAGATAAGTATATATCATGTTAGGAGCAAAAAAATGAGACTGATTATCGTTCGCCATGCCGACCCGAATTATGCAATTGATTCGCTGACCAGAAAAGGCAGAAAGGAAGCCATGCTTCTTTCAAAAAGACTTCAGAAAATCAATGCGGATTTTTATTATTGCTCTCCTTTGGGAAGAGCGAAAAAAACCGCACATTATACTCTGAAAAAAGTCGGCAAAAAGGCTGAAACTCTGCCGTGGCTTCGGGAATTTGAGGGCGCGGTTATTGAAAACGGAAAGAAAACCGTCTGTTGGGACAGACTGCCCGCCGACTGGACGGCTGACAATGCCTATTACGGTGAAAGCTGGTATGACACCGAGTTGATGAGCGGATGTGATGTCAAAGCCAAATATAATGCCGTCTGCAAAGGAATTGACGAACTTCTCAAGAAGCACGGCTATGAGCATGAGGGCAAAATTTTCAGGGCGGTACGTTCCAATCATGACACGGTTGTTCTGTTTTGTCATTTCGGTGTGGAATGTGTTCTTTTGTCTCACATCATCGGAATTTCGCCTATGCCGCTGTGGCATAACTTTGTTGCCTTGCCGTCGTCGGTTACTTCCCTGATTACGGAAGAAAGAGAAAAGGGAATTGCTTCTTTCCGCATTCAGTATTTCGGAGATCTTTCACATTTATATGCCGGAAACGAAGAACCGTCCTTTGCGGCAAGATTTTGCGAATGCTTTGATGACGACACAAGGCATTGATTTTGCGCTTGCCTTTCTGAAGCTATAAATAATACACAAAAATTTAAACTTTTTTTAATAATTTACATTTTGTTATCATTCTGACAGTGATTTAGTGGTAAAATTTGTATATCTTTTAATTTATAGGGGGCTTTTTTTATGAGAGAAGAAAGCAAAAAATATGTCAAAGAAGCATATGACATTGTCAAACATGCTTCACAAAAGATCGGTTCAAGACTTCCCGGCTCTGACGGCGAAAAGGAATATGCCGCCTACATGGGCGAAAAGCTCAGAGAAATCGGAATTGAACCCAAAAGAGAAGAATTCGCCGTTTCTCCGAGAGCTTCAATCGGAGGAATACCTTATGCAGGCTGGTGCGGCATTATACTGAGCGCACTTGTTTATCTGGCTCTTGCTTTTTCATCGGTCTGGTTCGGCATGGCACTTGTGTCTGTTGCAACGGTTATCTGGCTTGTTTGCAGTGTTTTCCTTTACAGAACATGGTTTGATATGTTCTTTAAGCAGGAAATTTCACAAAATACATACGGCGAGCTTCTTCCTCCCGACGGTAAATATGACTATACAATCATTCTTTCCGGCCACACCGATACCTCATGGAACTGGAAACATTCCGAACATGCTTATAAATATAAAGATAAGCCGATCATCGGAATTATTGCCACATACGGAAAAGTTGCTTTCGGTGTTATCTGCTTCTTCTTCCTTGCCGCTGCTTCAATTGCAATGACAATCATTTACAGCGGACTTTATGTTGAAGCACAGTGGGCAATTTCGACATATTATTCAGCGTCATTTTCTAACTTTACCTTTGCTCTTCATTTTCTTCCGATCATAACCGCAATCGGTTGTGCCTTTATTGTTATGTGGGCAGACCCCGACCCGAGAAACGCTTCAAGAGGAGCAATGGACAACGCAACAGGCTGTGCACTCAGCTATGCCGTTACAAAATATTTCAAGGAAAATCCCGACAAGATGCCGAAAAACTGCCGTATCATTGATTTTAACTGCGGCAGTGAAGAAGCAGGACTTCGCGGCTCAATCGCTTTCACAAGACAGCATAAAGGTGAACCGATTCTTGAAAACGCATGGAACATCAACATTGACTCCGTTGCCGATGAAGATTATTTTGAAGTTGTCATCAAAGATGACTGGCAGTTTACCCGCTTTGACAAAGACATGGAAAAAATGTTCAAGGATACCTTCAACGAACTCGGCATTGAAAGCAAAACAAACGGCTGCATTCACAACCCCGTCGGCGGCTGCGACAGCACACCGATGACGAAAGCCGGCGTTAAATCCGTAACCTTTGCCGCTCAGAATCCCGTGCTTACATATTATTATCACACATGGCGCGACACAGCCGATCGATTCAAGGAAGAAACAGTCGGTCAGGGCTTTGAAGTTATTCTCGGCGTTATCGACAAGATTGCCGCTTTCCAGGAAGCCAACGGATATGTTCCGCCGAAAAAATAAAATATAACATATAGTATAAAATCCTTATCGAACGGTTTCGCCCGGTAAGGATTTATTTATTATAAATGTATATTTCCGACAAAATTGCCAAAAATATCCGCAAAAGGCTTTTTAATAACTGCTAAAATGGTTGCAATTTGGAAATTAAAGCTTATTTACAGAATTTTTGATTAATGTGTTGACAAAATAATCTCTTTGTTGTAAAATATCAAAGTATGCGACTGCGGCTTTGCGCCGTTTTGCTCGATAATACATAAATTTCAAGAAAGGAGATGCTTTATTTGCCTACCTTTAACCAGTTAGTTCGCAACGGCAGAGAAACTCTTGTCAAGAAGCCGAAGGCTCCTGCTCTTCTTAAGGGTCTCAACTCTCAGAAGAACATCATGACCGATCATGATTCTCCGCAGAAGCGCGGCGTTTGCACAGCTGTTAAAACCGCAACACCGAAAAAGCCGAACTCAGCTCTTCGTAAAATTGCCAGAGTACGTCTTACCAACGGTATTGAAGTTTCAGCTTACATTCCCGGTGTAGGTCATAACCTTCAGGAACACAGTGTTGTTCTCATCCGCGGCGGCCGTGTTAAGGATCTTCCCGGTGTGCGTTACCATATCGTACGCGGCACACTCGATGCTCAGGGCGTTAACGGAAGAATGCAGGCCCGTTCAAAATACGGTGCTAAGCGTCCTAAGGCTGCTAAAAAGTAATTCTGCAAAAAAAGGCAGAACAGTCCGCATAAGTGCGGAAAACCTAAACTGACAAATCTTCTTGCAGGCTGACGATTTTTTATAATCGTTCAAGATGTGAGAGTGTATATAGATATATACGCCTCTCATTGGTGCCGACGGGAATTTGTCACTCGAGTACCTATGATATCATTACTATGAAGGAGGGAAGCGCAGTGCCAAGAAGAGGCCAGATTGCAAAACGTGACGTTTTGCCCGATCCGCTTTACAATTCAAAGCTTGTAACACGTCTTATCAACAGTGTTATGTATGATGGTAAGAAGGGCGTTGCTCAGAAAATTGTTTATGACGCTTTCGACATCATCAAAGAAAAGACAGGCAAAGATCCCCTTGAGGTTTTTGAAGCCGCAATGGAAAATGTAATGCCTGTTCTGGAGGTTAAGGCTCGCCGTGTCGGCGGTTCAACCTACCAGGTACCCATTGAGGTCCGTCCCGAAAGAAGACAGACTCTCGGACTTCGTTGGATCACTCTTTACAGCCGTCAGCGTTCGGAAAGAACAATGAAGGAAAGACTTGCCAACGAAATTATTGATGCGACCAACGAAACCGGTTCAGCATTCAAAAAGCGTGAGGACACTCACAAGATGGCAGAAGCCAACAAGGCTTTCGCTCATTTCAGATGGTAATTTAAAGAAGCAATTTTTATTCAAACGGAGGATATTATGCCAAGAAAGGTATCTCTTGAAAAAACAAGAAATATTGGTATTATGGCTCATATCGACGCAGGTAAAACAACCACCACCGAGAGAATTCTCTATTATACCGGCGTTAACCATAAGATCGGTGAGACCCATGACGGTTCTGCAACAATGGACTGGATGGCTCAGGAGCAGGAGAGAGGTATTACAATCACTTCTGCTGCAACCACATGCTTCTGGAAAGACCATCGTATCAATATTATCGATACTCCGGGCCACGTTGACTTCACGGTTGAAGTTCAGCGTTCGCTGCGTGTTCTTGACGGTTCCGTAACCGTTTTGTGCGCAAAGGGCGGCGTTGAGCCTCAGTCAGAAACAGTCTGGCGTCAGGCCGATGAGTATAAGGTTCCCAGAATGATTTTCGTCAACAAGATGGACATTATGGGCGCTGATTTCTACCGTGTTCTTGATATGGTTAAGGAACGCTTCAACTGCACAGCAGTTCCCATTCAGTTGCCGATCGGCGCTGAAAGCGATTTCAAGGGCATCATTGACCTTCTCAACAATGATGCAATCGTTTATTATGACGATCTCGGAAAAGACATCAGACACGAACCGATCCCCGAAGATATGAAAGAGCTTGCCGAAAAATATCGTACCAACATGATTGAAGAAATCGTTGAACACGATGAAGCTCTTATGGAAAAATATCTCGAAGGCGAAGAGCCGACTGTTGAAGAAATGAAAAAGGTAATCAGAAAGGCAACGATTGCAAACGATATGGTTCCCGTAACCTGCGGCACCGCATATCGTAACAAGGGCGTTCAGCCGCTTCTTGACGCAATTGTTGATTTCATGCCTGCTCCGACAGATATTGAATCAATCAAGGGTGTCAACCCTGAAACAGATGAAGAAGAATTCAGACATTCTTCAGACAGCGAACCGTTTGCTGCTCTTGCATTCAAGATTGCAACAGACCCGTTTGTCGGAAAGCTTTGCTATTTCCGTGTTTATTCGGGAACTGTTAATGCCGGCACAACCGTATATAACTCGGTTAAAGACGACAGAGAAAGAATGGGACGTATTCTTCAGATGCACGCAAACCACCGCGAAGACATTGAAACCGTTTATGCCGGTGACATTGCTGCTGCAGTAGGTCTTAAAAACACAACAACGGGCGACACGCTCTGCGACGAAAAAGCACCGGTTATTCTTGAATCGATGAACTTCCCCGAGCCTGTTATCCGTGTTGCGATTGAACCCAAGACCAAGGCAGGTCAGGAAAAAATGGGCATCGCTCTTGCAAAGCTTGCAGAAGAAGACCCGACTTTCCGCTGCTATACAGATGAAGAAACCGGTCAGACCATCATCGCAGGTATGGGCGAGCTTCACCTTGAAATCATTGTTGACAGACTTCTTCGTGAATTTAAGGTTGAAGCCAATGTAGGTAAACCTCAGGTTGCTTACAGAGAAACAATCCGCAAGGAAGCATCTTCCGACACGAAGTATGCCCGTCAGTCAGGCGGTAAAGGTCAGTACGGTCACTGTAAAATTAAAATTGAGCCTAACCCGGACAAGGGTTACGAATTTGTCAACAACATTGTCGGCGGTGCCATTCCCAAGGAATATATCGCTCCGATCGATGCAGGTATTCAGGGCGCAATGCAGTCCGGTGTTATTGCCGGCTACAGCGTAGTTGACGTTAAGGTTACTCTTTATGACGGATCTTATCACGAAGTCGACTCGTCTGAAATGGCGTTCAAGATTGCCGGTTCAATGGCATTCAAAGATGCCGCAAGAAAAGCAGACCCCGTTCTGCTTGAGCCGATCATGAAAGTTGTTGTTATCACTCCGGAAGAGTATATGGGCGACGTTATCGGCGATATTAACTCACGCCGCGGTGAAATTCAGGGCTTTGAAGACCGTTCCGGTGTAAAACAGATCAACGCAAGAGTTCCTCTCGGAGAAATGTTCGGTTACGCAACAGATCTTCGTTCAAAGACTCAGGGCCGCGGTCAGTATGTCATGGAGCCGGACGGCTACAAAGAAGTTCCGAAGTCAATTGCCGAAGGCATCGTTTCGGAAAGAAACAAGAAAGACTAATTTTTCTTGCAAAACTATTGCAATTTTTTCTGTTTCCTGTTAGAATATAACAAGATACAGTTACTCTATCAAATATGTAAACAATGCTAATGTACAGGAGGAAATTCCAATGGCAAAACAGAAATTTGAAAGAACCAAACCCCACGTTAACATCGGCACAATCGGTCACGTTGACCACGGTAAGACAACTCTTACAGCTGCCATCACCAAGACTCTTGCTATGAAGGGCTACGCTCAGTTCGAAGCATATGACATGATCGACAAGGCTCCCGAAGAAAGAGAACGTGGTATCACAATCAACACCGCTCACGTTGAGTATGAAACTGACACTCGTCACTATGCTCACGTTGACTGCCCGGGTCACGCTGACTACATCAAGAACATGATCACCGGTGCTGCTCAGATGGACGGCGCAATCCTTGTTATCGCTGCAACAGACGGTCCTATGGCTCAGACCAAAGAGCACCTTCTTCTTGCTCGTCAGGTTGGCGTTCCTTACATCATCGTATTCATGAACAAAGTTGACCAGGTTGACGACGAAGAACTTCTTGAACTCGTTGAAATGGAAATCCGTGAAACTCTTGACGAATATGAATTCCCCGGCGACGACACACCGATCATCAAGGGCTCAGCTCTCAAAGCTCTTGAATATAACGGCGGCGACATCAACGCTCCCGAACTTAAATGCATCTGGGAACTCCTTGACGCTGTTGATTCTTACATTCCGACTCCCGACCGTAAGGCAGACCTTCCGTTCCTTATGCCGGTTGAAGACGTATTCACCATTACAGGTCGTGGTACTGTTGCAACAGGCAGAGTTGAACGTGGTCAGCTCAAGACCGGTGAAGAAGTTGAAATCGTTGGTCTCACAGACGAAAAGAGAAAGACCGTTGTTACCGGTATCGAAATGTTCAGAAAGATTCTTGACTATGCTGAAGCAGGCGACAACATCGGTGCTCTTCTTCGTGGTGTTCAGAGAAACGAAATTGAACGTGGTCAGGTTCTTGCTAAACCCGGTTCAATT
The DNA here is from genome assembly GCA_051880655.1 of Acutalibacteraceae bacterium. Classification (GTDB taxonomy): domain Bacteria; phylum Bacillota; class Clostridia; order Oscillospirales; family Acutalibacteraceae; genus UBA6857. The sequence continues at coordinate 11,901 of JBJEOJ010000036.1, forward strand.
CATCCGCACACAAAGTTCAGCGGTCAGGTTTACGTTCTGACCAAAGATGAAGGCGGCCGTCACACTCCGTTCTTCAACAACTATCGTCCTCAGTTCTATTTCCGTACAACTGACGTTACAGGCGTTATCACTCTTCCCGAAGGAACAGAAATGTGCATGCCTGGCGACAACGTTGTTATGGACGTTGAACTTATCACAGAAATCGCTATCGAAGTTGGTCTTCGTTTTGCTATCCGTGAAGGTGGACGTACAGTTGGTTCAGGCGTTGTAACAGCAATCAACGACTAATTAACTGCAAATAATAAGAATTAAGCGCTCCGATTTTCGGGGCGCTTTTGCAAGCACCGCTTGCACGCTCACGGCGGGCACCGCCCGCATGCTCACGCGGTGGCAGAGAGTGGTAACCTTTACAATTACACCGCGGCGGACAATGTCCGCTAATATCACGTGGGGCAGAAAGCAATATACTTTATGGTTTCGCCACGCGAGAAAGTGAGAGAAAAAGGAGTAAAGTTTTTTGCTCAAGCTTTTTTTCAAAAAAGCTTGGCGCCGTCCGCAGACGGCGAAACTCTTATGCTTCAAATAGCGCAGGAAGGTAGGCTAAACAGTCCGGTGGACTGTTTAGCCGTAGGAAACCCTCGCCGGGGGTTTCCTACTTGACGGCAAGAGCCGTCAAGCGGACAATGCCGGGAATATTACTATGAAATTCAAAATAAAAGCAAACCGCTGATTTCAACTTGAATCAGCGGTTAGTTTGTTTCAATTCTGCCCATGGCAAATTCCAACGCCATGGCAATGATTTCGTTTCGGCTTCGGTTTGTTTCGGATGCAAGCTTGTCATAATAATCAACAATGGATTTGTCAACCCTGATGCTGAACATAACGAGCTGTGTGCGTTTGGTAATTAAATATTTTTACTCATCAACGATACTTAAAATCCAATTTATCCATCCAACAACAGTTGAAGAACGTCTTATATAAGTACTATCTGATTTTACATGATATAATTCTGATTGTTTCATAATATTAACGATTGTATTTGTATCTGGCATTTCACCACAACATAAATGTAGTTTTAATGTTTCACTGAAAGCTCTATGCTTTAATATTTCTGACACAATAGCAAGCTGACGTTCTTTATACCCAAGTTCCATGATGTGACGGCCACGGCTAGATAGTTGAAATACGATGTTTTTATCCTCATCTTGCATTTTATCAATTAAACCCAAATAACGCCCTGCATCTGTGTAGTAATTGGTTTGCCTCTCATCAAAAGCATATTCAGATGTAATATTATGTTTGGTCATTGGTTTTTCATATAAAAGCTCAATTAGATTTATAATACGCAACATACTGTTTGCTTGTGGAAATGGGATTTCAGGTTCTTTTACCTGTGGGATAGTTTTTAGTAGCTTTTCAATATCTGTCAGACAAATCTCAGGTGCAATAATATAATTTTTTTGTTTTACTAAACGAATTGAATTATAATCTTTAGGATTATCAAACTGATACTGATAAAGATTGAAGACACCATTTGAGAATATTAGAAATATAGGTTTGACTGGTTTAGTAACACGATTACTCCAAACACGATATGGATAATATAGCTGTCTTACTAAAAAGTCGTCAGACAAATCTCTTTTTGCTTCAAATAACGAAAGATAGTTTATTCCCTCATAAGCAGCATCAATCTCAATTTGAGAATTATTTACATCAATATACTTTTTGCCAAAGGAAGTGTCAATGTTAAAACCAAATCGACCAGAGCTCATTCGTCCGCAAACTGTTGAAATAATTTCATCGTCATCTAAAAAATCATTCAAAATGCCACAAGCATTTGCACAATTAAGTGCAATAGTTTCGCTTACCAAAAACTGTGGCATGAGACTTTGAATGTATGGCGGAATAGAAATCATCTTTGTTTCCCCTTCCGGTTCATTAAATTCCTTATATGCAGAGAATGACGAGATAATATAATCACCACGAGTAATTGGTAAAATAGCTAAATTGTTATTTGCAAAAATTTGTGGTAGGTTAACTTTATGATCAAATTTTGTCATTAAACGTGGTTCACGAAACTCCTTGATTTGATTTGCAGAAATAATAAAATGTCCATCTTTTGCAATATTATCAAGAATATTGTACTTTTCAAATAGGCTTTGCCACGCATTATCGTTCAATCCCATAGTTTGTAATAAGCACCTCCTCGATTTCCCCTCGTTTTTTGGCATCAGAATTTACAACTCGTTTTGCTTTAATAATATTAATATTATAGTTTTTATATAAGTCTTTTATGAAATCTGTTGCTGAATTTGATAGCATAAATTTAACACCACGCGATGTTAAATCATCACAGCACTGTTTAAGACGAATTTGCTCATTTTTATCAAATCCACCTTTGTTGTATCCTGTAAAATTTGCAGTATCTGAAACAGGATCATAAGGTGGATCTAAGTAAACAAACCACCCCTTGCCAACACGTTTGAGAGTTTCATTAAAATCTTCACTGTAAAATGAAATATCGCTCGAATTAAAATATTTATTAACTGCTCTAAGAACAGGTTCATTTACTATATTTGGATTTTTATAATGTCCATATGGTGAATTAAACTCACCTGAAGAATTTACCCTAAACAATCCATTAAAGCACGTTTTATTTAGAAATAATAATCTGGATGCTTTTTCTATTTTTGACATAGATTGATATGTTTCTCTATTTCTATCCATGTCTCTAATAGTATAAAAATATGTGGATGTGTTCTCATGCTTTTTAAGCGATTCAATTAATGCTTCAACATCATCACGAATTACCTCGTATACTGTAATAAGCTCATTATTCAAATCATTAACAATTGCTTTTGAAGGCTGAATTGAAAAAAGCACAGCTCCTCCACCCAAAAAAGGCTCACAGTAATTAGTTATTCTTTTGGGAAGTAACGGGGAGATCTTGTCTAATAATTGACGTTTACCACCAACCCATTTTACTACCGGAGCAACCAATTTGTTTTTTGCCACTTATTAAAACCTCCTCCGATACTATTTCAATTTATTATATCAAAAAAATAGTATTTTGCAAATACCTCTCTAAGCAAAATTAAAAATTTTTCATTTTCTGTTAACCAAAGCTCATTTCCTTGTCAACCCCTAAACCAAAAAATCATTCCATATATTTTAACAATTTTTACCGTCGATTTTTATGCAAACCACCAAAAGTACAAAATATAGGCATATCTTCTTGACTTGGCACAAAATAAGGGATAATATAGTAATCGTTCGCGATTGATTCATTCAATCGGATAAAAAGTTCGTCAGTTTCGGCTGATTTAAAGAAAAAATACAAAATATAGTGTTTTTGTGCTTGACAAACCACAAAATATATTATATTATGTTTAAGCACACGAATAAAGCGTGCGATTTTTCAAATGTTAGTAACAGACATTTCTGAAAGGAGTTAATATAAACGATGAAAGTCATAAAAAGAGACGGAACAACCGTTGACTTCGACAGAAGCAAAATTATTGTTGCTTTGACAAAGGCGAATGATGCGGTTGAAGATGAAGAGAAAGTTACAGCCGAACAAATGGAAAATATCGCTGATTACGTTAGCGAAAAGAAAAAGACCCGCCTGCTTGTTGAAGATATTCAGGATATGGTTGAGCTTAAGCTGATGGAAATCGGCAAGTTCGAGCTTGCAAAGGCCTATATCATCTATCGCTATAACAGAGCACTTATCAGAAAAGCAAACACAACCGATGATTCCATTTTGTCTCTTATCAAAAACAGCAACAAAGACGTTATGGAAGAAAATTCAAACAAAGATGCGGTTATGGCGGCAACTCAGCGTGATCTGATTGCCGGCGAGGTTTCAAAAGACCTGACAAAGCGTGTTCTGCTTCCCGAATACATCTCAAAGGCGCATGAAGAAGGCGCAATCCATTTCCATGACGCCGACTATTTCCTCCAGCCGATTTTTAACTGCTGCCTGATCAATATCGGCGATATGCTTGATAACGGAACGGTTATGAACGGCAAGCTGATTGAAAGCCCGAAAAGCTTCCAGGTTGCCTGCAACATCATGACGCAGATTATCGCTTCCGTTGCCTGCAGTCAGTACGGCGGACAGTCTGTTGATGTCAGCCACCTCGGCAAGTATCTCAGAAAGAGCAAGGAAAAATTCAAGAAAAATATCACCGAAAAGCTCGGCGATGAGCTTTCCGAAAAGCAGATTGACAGAATTGTGGAAGAACGTCTGAAAGACGAGCTTCGTTCGGGTGTTCAGACCATTCAGTATCAGATTAATACTTTGATGACAACCAACGGACAGTCTCCGTTCGTAACGCTTTTCCTTTATCTTCGTGAGGACGATGAATATATCGAAGAAAACGCAATGATTATTGAAGAAATTCTTCGTCAGCGTTATCAGGGAATCAAAAACGAAAAGGGCGTTTATGTAACGCCGGCTTTCCCGAAGCTGATTTATGTTCTTGACGAGTGGAACTGCCTCAAGGGCGGAAAATATGACTATATCACAAGACTTGCTGTCAAATGCTCAGCAAAAAGACTTTATCCCGATTACATTTCCGCAAAGAAAATGCGTGAAAACTATGAAGGCAATGTATTTTCACCGATGGGCTGCCGCTCCTTCCTTTCACCCTGGAAAGACGAAAACGGCAACTATAAATTCGAAGGTCGTTTCAATCAGGGCGTTGTCAGCATTAATCTTCCTCAGATTGCAATTCTTGCAAAAGGCGATGAAGAAAAGTTCTGGTCGTTGTTTGAAGAAAGACTTGAACTTTGCTTTGACGCTCTGATGTGCCGCCACAATGCACTCAAGGGCATCATTTCCGACACAAGCCCCGTTCATTGGCAGTACGGCGCAATTGCAAGACTTGACAAGGGCGAAAAAATTGATAAATACCTTGAAAACGGCTATTCCACCATTTCTCTCGGTTATATCGGTCTTTATGAATGCACAAAGCTTATGAAAGGCGTTAGCCACACCGATCCCGCAGGCACGGATTTTGCGCTTAAAGTTATGACAACAATGCGTGAACACTGCGAAAAATGGAAGAAAGAAACCGGCCTCGGCTTCGGCCTTTACGGCACACCTGCCGAATCGCTCTGCTACCGTTTTGCAAGAGTTGACAAGGAACGCTTCGGAACAATCGAAGATGTCACCGATAAGGGTTATTACACCAACTCCTATCATGTTGATGTCAGAGAAGATATTGACGCATTTTCAAAATTCAAGTTTGAAAGTCAGTTCCAGAAGATTTCTTCCGGCGGCGCAATTTCATATGTTGAAATTCCGAACATGAGAAACAACCTTGAAGCGTTGGAATCTGTTGTTAAATTTATCTATGATAATATTCAATATGCCGAATTTAACACAAAGAGCGACTATTGTCATGTTTGCGGCTATGACGGCGAAATCATCATTAACGATGACCTTGAATGGGAGTGCCCGAACTGCCACAACAAAGACCAAAGAAAGATGAACGTAACAAGAAGAACCTGCGGATATCTCGGCGAGAATTTCTGGAATGTCGGAAAGACAAAGGAAATCAAGTCAAGAGTTCTTCATCTGTAAAAAACAAATGTAAAGCCTCACTACTTTACAGTGAGGCTTTCAATATCGAAAAGAAAATTATACGGATAAAAGCTTGGTTTGTGCGGGTATCGGTATGCTCTGACTCAAAAAGGCAGTCAACTCCAAACTCCACACTCCAGACTCCACACTGAAAAAAGGGGTTTGTTATGAATTACGCCACAATTAAACCGAATGATGTTGCCAACGGTCCCGGCGTCCGGGTGTCGCTGTTTGTCAGCGGCTGTACCCATCGCTGCAAAAACTGCTTTAACAGCGAAGCGTGGGATTTCAACTACGGCGAGCCTTTTACCAAAGAGGTTGAAGACAAAATTATTTCCGATATGAATCACGATTACATCGCCGGATTTTCTCTTCTCGGCGGAGAACCGTTTGAACCGCAGAATCAAAAGGTTTTGTGTGAGGTTCTTGAACG
>JBJEOJ010000037.1:0-17797 GCA_051880655.1 Acutalibacteraceae bacterium
TAATACAGTACCAAATGCCTCCTTAGTTAAATGGATATAATAAACCCCTCCTAAGGGTTAGTTGTGGGTTCGATTCCCGCAGGGGGTGCCAAAAGGGATTGTCGCATTTAGATGCAGAAAGTGTTTTCTTCACCCCGAAGCTGTATAAAGATACTGCGAGTGGGTGAAAAAACGCTTAAAAAAGCAAAATGAATCATTTTAATTTTATTTTTGTTCATTTTGCTTTTTGTTCTGCGCTAAATGCGACAACCCCTTTGTTAAATGGATATAAGAACCTGACGCATTGCGTCAGAACCTTGTTATTCGCTTTGCTCGTAATAATAAACCCCTCCTAAGGGTTAGTTGTGGGTTCGATTCCAGTAGGGGGATGCCAGAAACAACGCCTGAAAGCCTTGATTTTACAAGGTTTTCAGGCGTTGTCTTTTTCAAATTTTACTCAAAAAATTCTTAGAAAGAGCCCGTCTGCTAATGGACTGTGAACTATATAATGTCCGCCTGCTCAGGCGAATGGGTTGCTAAGAAAAAATAATCAAGAAAATAGGAATTTTGATGAATTGTTCAATATCACCATTCACTCTTCACTTTATTTAAAATTTTTCTCGTATTCCTGCTTCCACAGCAAGAAAGCATTTTCATCCCATTCGGTAGGAATTGCCTTGCCGATTGCCATTTGCTTTTTCATTTTTGTAGTTGCTCCGATAAGATTAAACAGCATAGGTAAATGACCGATACCGGCAATCAGTTTTTGCATAATATCGCCGAAAGAAAGTTGCACACCATTACCGCTACCGGCAGATGAAAACTCTTTTTCACCGATTATCTCTTTATTCATAAGGAAACTAAGCTTATCTGCCCGGATATCAATCATCCAGTTTTTCAGCACATCAATACCGCTGTTTTTGCCACCGATTTCCTGCATATATTTCACCTGATAGCGATAAAGATTTGCTTTTGAAAAATCATCTTTGCCATCCAGAATCTCGGAAAGTATTTTTGCACCGAGCATACTGCTTGCCATACCGCTACCCATAAGAGGTATCGTCATAAAAGCACTGTCACCCAAAAGAGCATAGCCGTCTGCAACCATAAGAGATGCTGCGTGACGAAGAGGAATTACAGTTGGCTCTCCGCCACAGAAAGCCTCATTGCCTACAATGGGGAAAGTGCTTCTGATATCGTTTAAAGCACGATTGTACGCTTCGTCTGTGAGCTTATCAATCCTGCCTACAAGCACATCTACAACACCATCTTCAGGGTAATCTGCACACCAGGTTATACCCTTTTCGCCAAGATGACGCATATATAAATTGTGAGATTTTTCCGGTGCAGGAGCGTCATTGTTTCTCTTGAAAAATGTGCGTTTGACCTGGAATGTGCAACGAGTATCAAGTTTTCTTTCTATTCCGAGTTCTTTTGGTAAATTTTCTCTGACAGAAGAGTTTGCGCCACCACAGTCAATAACTAAATCAGCAGATATTCTTGTGCCGTCAGCGAGTTCAACACCACAAACCTTGCCATTTTCGCAGATAACACTTTTAACGGCAGTTTCATAGTTAATCTCAGCGTAGTCTTTTGCTCTCTCATAAAGCCAATCATTAAACGGACGACGCATAACGCTGATATCTCGTCTGTCTTCCGGAACTTTCATCGAAAAACTTGTTTTCTTATTGGGTGGAATGAATGTCCAATCCGTATCCTTTGGTTTTGCGATATTTTCCGGTGGAACAGGCATACCGATTCTGGCAAAAGTAGCCGGAGCCATATAATCGTGCCAGGGGTATGAAACGTCATTTTTGTTGTTCATTTCATAAATCACAACATCGTAGCCTTGTTTGCCCAAAAGTTCGGCAGCTGTAAGAGCACCTTGATTTGCACCGATTATTACGATTTTGCTCATAATTTTCTCCTCCTTGTTTCCTTTTGTTTAATTTTACTCTCTTCAATTCAAGACGTCAATGATCTTTCTTCTGATTCTTTAGGGTGTTTGTCTTTGATATACCGCATGAAAAAGAACCTTTTCTTTTGCATTTTAACTTTATGCATCAGATCATCAGTTTCCCGCAGACTGTTTTCTCTTAACCAATCTCAAAATTATTAAAATAATAATTATAACAAATATTAAATACATAGTAATCGTTTTAAAAATTGTAACGGCGCAGGCAAAAGTTGAAAGTACCTCGGAAAAACTGTGCGTGAGCATAATAATGCTCAATATATTTTCACAATAATCACTGATAAACAATAAAACAGGAAGTGCAAATAAAGCTTTATTTTTCACTTTTAGTTTCAGTAAAACCGAAATGAAAAAAGCCGAATAAACAATCGGATAAATAAAATCAAGAGGCAGCTGTTTATGAAGATACACATCACGCCCCTGAGGTAAAAGCAGAGAAACGAACAGTTTTGCCTGCTGATATGTGTAGCCGAAAGTCATGTCAAAAATTCTTAAATCGCCGGTACTGCTTTCGATTTTCGGAATAAAAATGAAATTCATAACAATGCAGATTATCATTGTAAGAACTCCGGAGCAAATGAGAATGATATTTTGTGCTTTTTTGTTTTTCATAATAAACTTCCTTTCACCACATTACAAAACAAAATATATCACAAACGAAAAGACAAATCAATCTGAAATAATAAGCAAAGGTATTTTTCTGATTTCTGACCTCTGATTTCTGAACTCTACTATGCATAGGTTGCTTTGGGTTTAGGTTTCGGTTAAAATCAGAATGAAAGGAAGGTTGATAAATATGTCGTATATCAACGGATTAACAATTCAAAAACTCAGAAAAGAAAAAAATCTCACCCAAAAACAGCTTGCCGAAATGCTTTTGGTAAGCGATAAAACCGTTTCAAAATGGGAAACGAACAGAGGTCTGCCCGATATTACGATTTTACCCGAGCTTGCTTCGGCTCTCGGCGTTTCGGTTGCAGAACTGATGACGGGCGAAATCATCAAAAACGAAAACCGCCGTGCTAACATGAAAAAAAGCGTTTTTTATGTTTGTCCCGTTTGCGGAAATGTGGTTTTCAGCATAGGCGAGGGTGCGTTCAGCTGCTGCTCGGTTTCGCTGATTCCTTTGGAAGCGGAGGAGCAGGACGCAGAAATTAAAAGCCTGACGGATCAAAAATCAAATTCGGTATCTGACGGCATTAAACACGAAGCACAGCATATTAAAACAGAAGTATGCGATGATGAATATTATATAACCGTCAATCATGAAATGACGAAAACACATTATATTTCCTTTATATCATATGTTACCGATGACAGCATACAGTTTAAAAAGCTTTATCCGGAACAAAACGCCGAATGCAGCTTTAAAAGATGCGGACACGGAATCATTTATGCTTACTGCAACCGACACGGCTTGCTTTATAAAAAAGTTTAATATTTTTTAATCATGCTTGTTTTACTTCTTGACTGTGCTGTTTCAAGGTGATAAGATGATAAAAAACACAGCAGAGGAAAGAAAAGTTTGAATAAATTCAAACTTGAAGTAAGAAGTAAGAGTGAAAAGTGAAAAGGTGCGGTGATTTTGCCTGCGGCAAAATTGATTATAATTTGTTTAATTTTACTTTTGTGCCTTGAAGCGTAGCGGAAAGGAATGGTCATAAAAATGAAAGACTTATCAAAATATTGCGGCGTGATTCCGGCATTTTATGCCTGCTATGACGACAACGGAAATGTCAGCGCCGAAAGGACGGCAAATTTTGCAAAATATCTTCTTTCAAAGGGCGTGAAAGGACTTTATGTCTGCGGCTCTTCGGGAGAATGTATTTATCTTGACAAAGAGGAAAGAATGTTGATTCTTGAAAGCGTTATGAAAGCAGTCGGCGGGAAAATGACGATAATCGCTCATGTCGGTTGTAACAACACACGTGATTCCATGCTTCTTGCCGCACATGCAGAAAAACTCGGCGTTGATGCAATTGCTTCAATTCCGCCGATTTATTTCCACCTGCCGGAAAGTGCAATTGCAAAATATTGGAACGATATTTCTTCCGCAGCACCCAACACGGACTTCATTATTTATAATATTCCGCAACTTGCCGGAACGACTCTGACATCCGTTCTTTTCAATAAGATGAGAGAAAATCCAAGAGTTATCGGCGTGAAAAATTCTTCCATGCCCGTTCAGGATATTCAGATTTTCAAAATGCTCGGCGGTGATGACTGCATCATTTTTAACGGTCCGGACGAACAGTTTGTTTCCGGCAGACTTATCGGCGCAGGAGGCGGAATCGGCGGAACATATGCCGTGATGCCGGAGCTGATTTTAAAAGCCGATGAATATGTCAGAAGCGGTCAGAATGAAAAAGCCTGCAAAATTCAGCATGAAATCAACAAGATCATTTATGCTTTGTGCGACTGCAAATGTAATATGTATGCCGCCGCAAAATATGTTCTTCATTTAAACGGTGTTGACTGCGGTTCGGTAAGAGCACCTCTTGAGGGGATTACCGATGAGGGCAAAGAACTTGCAAAAAACGTTAAAAAAATGATTGACAGCGTAATCGGCGAATTTTGCTGTTAAAGGGAGAAAAGCTATGGAAAAAGAATATTTGCTTGAAACACAGAAATGGGTCAAAGAAGAACTTGAACGCTGTTTAGACTTTTGGCTTAAAAACGGCGAAGATAAAATAAACGGCGGTGTTTATACCTGCCTTGACAGAAAAGGCGAAATTTATTCCACCGATAAAAGCGTCTGGATGCAGGGCAGATGTGCATGGATTTTTGCCCATCTTTGTAATGTTTACGGTAAAAACGAACAGTGGCTTTCGTTTTCACGCTCCTGCCTTGATTTCATGGAAGAACACTGCATTAACAAAACTGCCGGAAGAAGAATGTATTTCACCGTTACCGCAGACGGAAAGCCGCTTCGACAAAGACGCTATTGCTTTTCCGAAAGCTTTTACTGCATTGCAAACGCCGAATATTATATGGCAACGGGCGAAAAAATACGCCTTGAAAGAGCAAGAGAAGCCTATCAGCTCATTTATGCACTGAACCACGGCATGAAAGACCCAACGGGTCTCGGTGCAAAAACAGTGGAAGAAACAAGAAAATGCCGAGCGCTTGCCGATCCGATGATTTTTCTCAACACAACGGAAATCATGAGAAAAGCCGACAGTGAAAACAAGGATCTTTATGACAAATACAGTGCACAGTGCGTACACGACATTTTATTTTATCATCACAAGCCGTCGCTTGGCTGCACGCTGGAAACGGTAGGAACGGACGGCGAATTTTTATCTGATGTTTCGGTCGGAAGAGTGGTAAATCCCGGACATGACATTGAATGCAGCTGGTTTCTGATGCAGGAGGCAAACCGCACGAAAAACAAGGAGCTTTATGATAAGGCTCTTGAAATATATCGTCTTGCCTTTGAGGGCGGCTGGGATAAGGAATACGGCGGATTGCTTTATTTCAGAGATTGTCTCGGCAAACCGCCCGAAGCGTATGAGCATGACATGAAGCTCTGGTGGCCGCACAACGAAATTCTGATTGCGTCACTCATGGCATATCGTGACACCGGTGATGAATATTATATTGAAAATTTCAAGAAAACACTTGATTACTGCAAAACATATTTTTCCGATCCGCAGTACGGCGACTGGTACGGCTATCTGCGCCGTGACGGAAAGCCGACTGAGCCGGCATGCAAGGGCAGTACATTCAAAGGTCCTTTCCATTTGCCGAGAATGCTTATTATGCTCGATCAGATGATTGACGAAATAACAGCGAAAAACGAATAAAAGAAACCCCTTTTGCCGATAATGCATGCAAAAGGGTTTTATCTTTTTTGAAAGGTGTGTTTTATTATGAAATTTTTTATTGAGGAAGGCTGTATCGGCTGCGGACTTTGTCATGAAACCTGCCCCGAGGTTTTTGCTCTCAATGATGACGGGCTTGCCGAAGTCATTGCCGAAGCAGATGCGGAAAACGAGAGCAGTGCAATTGAAGCAAAAGAAAACTGCCCGGTCAGTGTGATTGAATTTGAATGAAAACCGAAGCTTTTCGGGCACAAATGATTTTGAGAGGTACAATCAGATGTTGTGCCTCTCAAACAATACATGATAATTTAGTTTTCAGTCTCAGCCTATATTAAGCAGAGCTTTCAGATCGTCCATATGTGCAAAGATTTTCTGAAGGTCTTTAATGATTACAACAAGCTTTTTCAAAAAGGCAACAAACTGATTGGGTTTTGTAACCTTAAGCTCTTCTGTGTTTTCAACAAAATCTGCCGTTTTTGTGAAAGTGATTGTTGCGCTTGCGGCTTTGTGATCGGAAATGCTCACACCGTTGTTAAGAAACGGAACATATTCGAAATCCGTCACATCAATATGAACACCGCCGCCGTCTTTATAAAGAAACTTTTCAACGCTGTCCCAGACGCCCCAATAATTGCTCCAGCTTGCACCGTAATTTTTAACATATCCGCTGAAATCCTTATAATCTCCGTTGTTATAAAGCTCAACCCATGAATCCTTGAGTCCGGCATTTTCAATCATACATTCGGTGAAATAGGAATCCGAGTGAGCGGATGTATTAAAGTCTCCGGTAACAATAACAGGACGTTTGTCGCCTCTTTTGTTTATCAATTCACAAAGCTGTCTGAAATTATCGTTTCTTGCTTCAACCGAACCGGCGTCGCTGAATGCGTCGGCATGAATATCATAAAAATCAACATAAATTCCGTCACCTAAATCAAGAACGCAATAAAGAATGCCCTTAGGAGTAAGTTCGTCTGCACCATCGTTGATAACACCGTAGGATTTTTCCCATGTGATTCTTTTTTCGTTATAAATCGGTGCTTTTGAAAAGATGTTCATACCGTCTCCGCCGGGAATGCCGCCGGTATGATTGGTTTTGTAAGGATAGTTTGTAAGACCGTTTGCAAGCTTATCGTGATAGCCGAAGTCCTCCTGAACTGCAATGACATCATAGTCGGATTCATTAAGCTGCTGACCGAGTGTTGTCTGATTGCCGGGAACATCAACGGTCTGCGTTCCGGTGATTCCTTTTACGCTCGGAAGTCCGGCAACATTGTAGCAAAGCATTTTAACCTCTTTTGAATCGTTAGCCGATGCAAATAACGTACCTGTTGAAAAAACAAGAGATATTGCAAGGACAACAGAAAGCAATTTGACAAATTTTTTCATAATAACGCCCCTTTTCCGCGAGCAGAAACATTGTGTGCCCGCAATTTTATTTCATAATAATAGTAACACTTTTAGAAAATATTTGTCAACAAATTATTAAAACAAAAATTATAATTTTATCTATGTTTAAAAAAAATTGTTAATAATGTTTATGCAGACTTGATTTTTTCTTGCGTTTGAAATAATATTTGATATAGAAGGACGCTAGCATTTATTTAGTATAGTTTTTCTGTAAGAAAACATCAAAGGAGGTAATTGTAATTATGAAAAAAGAAACCAAAACCAACATAGCCAAAAAGTTTGCTGCAGGACTTATGGCGGCAGTGATGATGCTTACACCGGCAGTTCCCGCTTATGCCGCATCATCTTCTGCAACAAAAACAACTGCAAGCACGGCAAAGGCAGCTTCAGTCAGTCTTTCAAAATGCACGGTCACAGTTGCCAAAAATGTCGGATATACTTCAAAAGCGTTAAAGCCTGCCGTAACCGTCAAATACGGCAAAACCACTCTTAAACAGGGTAAGCACTATACCGTTACATATTCTTCAAACACGAATTTCGGAACCGGAAAAGTTACGGTTAAAGCGATCAGCGGCAGCGGATATACGGGAAGCAAAACAGCTTCTTTTAACATTGTTCCGGCAAAACCGAAAGTAACCGTTTCAACAACAACGTCAAGCATCAAGCTTTCATGGAAAAAGGTAACGGGTGCAACAAAGTATTATATTTATTCTTATAATACTTCAACAAAAAAATATACAAAGCTGAAAAGCCAGACAGGAACAAGCTATACTGTTTCAAAGCTTTCTTCGGGAAAAACCTATAACTATGCTGTCAAAGCAATTGCCGTCAAAGGCTCAAAAACATATAGCGGCATCACTTCCGATCTCATCACAGCTGCAACGAAGCCTGCAAAAGTGACGGGTATTAATCTGAGCAATTCCGGAAGCTCCGCTTTGAAGGTTTCATGGAAAGCAGTAAGCGGTGCAAGCGGCTATAAAGTTTATACTTATAACATTTCAAAGAAAACCTATACGCTTCGTGCAACAACAAAAAGCACATCTGCCACCATTAGCGGACTTGCTGCAAACACGACCTATGCGGTAACTGTCCGTGCTTACCGCACAGCAGGCGGTGTTAATTATTACGGTGCAATGAGCAGCTATGTTAAAAAGACAACGGCTCCGGCAAAAGTCGGCTCTCTTAAAGCTTCCGCAACCGATTCGACCGTAACACTTTCATGGGGCAAGGTCAGCGGTGCGGCAGGTTACTATGTATATTCCTATAATTCCACAAGCAAGAAATATACAAAGATTGCAACCGTAAAAACCAACAAAGCAACCATCAGCAATCTGACAACAGGAAAAACCTATTATTACGCTGTTGCGGCATATAAATCTTCTAGCGTTATCGGAACAAAATCGTCAGTTGTTAAAGCAACAACAAAAAAGGTTGATTATTTCACAAAATATTATAATATCTTCAGAAGCGGAACATATTATGTGTCTTTCTCAAGCAAAACTTTAAATAATATGCTTGGCTCCATGGTTGGCGAACTCGGTTTAAGCGAAGACGGAAGCATGGATATAACCATGAAAGTATACTCTAAAAAAGACGACCTCAGAATGGATGTCATTTTTAAAGATTTCATGAACATGAAGATATATAATCTTAAAAGCGAAAAAAGTGCTTATGCTTATATAGATTGGGCAAGCGGTGTTCCTTTGGGATACAGCAAGATGTCAAAAGATGAAGTCGGTTTTGATGCCGAAATGTTTACTCAAATGTTTGCTCCCGAAAAAAAGAGCGGCTCAAAGGTGACAGAAGGCAGCAAAAAAATCGGCTCAACAACATACACAACCTATTCATATAAAACAAATGACGGCTCAACAGTAACCTATTATGTTAATGCGGGCAGTCTTAAACAAATTAATGTCACAAACGGCAGTGAAAACGAAACCATAAATATCCTTTCTGTATCCGGCTCTGTCAGCGATGATGTTTTCAAGAAGCCGAAAGGAATATATTTGCCGCTTGATTCAATCCTTTAACATTAAAAAACTTCCGCATTCCGATGTGTGGAAGTTTTTGTTGTATTTTTCAGATTAAAGATTGACAATTAAGCACAAAATGAGTTATACTAAGCACGATAATGTTTAACAAAGGAGTATAAAATTATGCCATTAGTTACAACGAAAAAAATGTTTGAAGATGCCTATAAAGGCGGCTACGCCATCGGCGCATTCAATGTTAACAACATGGAAATCATTCAGGGAATCACAGAGGCTGCAAAAAAGCTTAACGCTCCGCTTATTCTTCAGGTTTCAAAAGGTGCAAGAGCTTATGCAAATCACACCTATCTTGTTAAACTTGTTGAAGCGGCAGAAAAAGAAACCGGTCTTCCGATTGCACTTCATCTTGACCACGGTCCGGATTTTGAAACCTGCAAAAGCTGCATTGACGGCGGTTTCACTTCCGTTATGATTGACGGCTCAAGCCTTCCTTATGAAGAAAATGTTGCTCTTACAAAAAAGGTTGTTGACTATGCTCACGCACACGGCGTTGTTGTTGAAGGTGAGCTCGGTCAGCTTGCAGGCGTTGAAGATGAAGTAAACGTTTCTGCTGAAGACGCTTCTTACACAAATCCCGATCAGGTTGAAGATTTTGTAAAGCGCACAGGCGTTGACTCTCTTGCAATTGCAATCGGAACAAGCCATGGCGCTTATAAATTCAAACCGGGTCAGAAACCCCAGCTTCGTTTTGACATTCTTGAAGAAGTTTCAAAAAGACTTCCCGGCTTCCCGATTGTTCTTCACGGCGCAAGCTCGGTTATTCCCGAATTTGTTGAAAAAATCAACGCACACGGCGGCAAGATGCCCGATGCAATCGGAATTCCCGAAGATATGCTTCGTCAGGCCGCAAGCATGGCAGTTTGCAAAATCAACATCGACTCAGATTTGCGTCTTGCAATGACAGCCGCAATCAGAGAACATTTTGACGAGCATCCGGATCATTTCGATCCCCGTCAGTATCTTAAACCTGCAAGAGAAGCAATTGAACAGATGGTTGAACATAAGATCAACACCGTTCTCGGCTGCGCAGGTAAAGCATAAGAAATCATCTGAATCATAAATATATTAGAGAGCCGCTCTGTGTTTTCAGAACAGCTCTCTTTCTTATATTTACCAAATAAAAAAGTTATTGTTTTTTGGATTTATTCTCTTTTCCCTGCTTAACAAAGTGCATAATCAGATAAATTACCGTGCCGATGGGTATCAGACAAATGACAATTTTTACAAGCAGATGAATCGGAATATAATTATAGATACCGTCGCCGAGAATTGTGAAAAGAATCACACGCGGCATGATTCCGAGAATCGATGCAAAAAAATATCGCGGGAATTTGCATTTTGATGCGCCCCAGAAAAGAGAAACAAAATCAATCGGAAATGCCGGAAGAAAGCGTATGGACAAAAGAACCCAGAATTTGTTGTTCGCTTCGGTTTCAAGAATTTTACGGCCTGCTTTGTTTTTTGAAAGAAGCTTATTTACATATTCGCCGCCGAGGAAAAGTCCGAGTAAATAGGTGACGATTACTTCAAGGACGATGCCTGCAAAATTGATTAAAATCGCCTGCCAGGGCAAAAAGGCCGTTCCGACCGAAATATAAATCAGGGAAGCCGGAATAATAAAAAGAACTGATTTTATAAAATAAACTCCGAGGATTGCCGAAACTGCACCGACAGTTCCCGAACTTGCTTCAACAATGGCACGCACATCAATATTTTTAAGTTTGTCATAATTTATGACCGCAATGACAAAAATAACCAGTGCAACGGTTGCTTTAAAAACTGCTTTGAGAGTTTCTTTTGTTCTTGTGTTCATTTTTTCTCCTATTTAATATTTGATATATTTTTTAAATTTTTTTAATGAGTCTGTCGGGCTTGATAAGTATATAATATTTATTAATCAAATCAACAAATGTCTGATAAAATAAAATCATAACAATTAATGTTGCAAAGTATGGACTTTTTAACTCTATTATGTTATATTAAATTGGATATGCTTCTATTATAATGATAAATTAAGAGAATGTCTATTCTTATTTTTTCTTTTTTTATGAAATTGCCATTTAGTCTGAAAAGCTTTTACTTTTTGGGATTTAATAATACTTTGTGAGGTGCAGAAATGACTGTTAAAGAAAAGACCGAACGTAAATTTGCGGGGGTAACGATAGACGGGATTTTAAAATACATTGACAAGGATCCCCAGCAAAATCTTCTTAAGCTTTTTGATATTGTTGAAAAGCTTCTCGGAGGAATGTTTCCGCAAAAAAACCTTGATGCAATGCGCAGTGCAATTGAAAAAGGCAAGGGTGTATATTATGATTTCGCAATGAACATTCTTAAAGATACGAATAAACGTGTCCTTAAAAGAATGCTTCTTGCAATGGGTCTCGGAGCAGGTGTTCACGGAACAAAGGCTGTCAGAGAAAACAGAGAAAAATATAAGTGCAACATACCTTTCCTTATTCTTATGGATCCGACAAGTGCCTGTAATTGTCACTGTAAAGGCTGCTGGGCGGCACAATACGGACATAAGGATAACCTGACATTTGAGGAAATGTCAAGTGTTGTTGAACAGGGCAAGGAGCTCGGAACTCATTTTTATATGTTTACGGGCGGAGAGCCGCTTTTAAGAAAAGACGATATAATTCGCCTTTGTGAAGAAAATCCCGACTGTGCATTCCTTGCTTTCACGAACGGAACGCTTATTGATGAAGAATTTTGTAAGCAAATGATTCACGTTGGCAATCTTACGGTTGCTTTGAGCATTGAAGGCAATGAAGAAACAACCGACAGTCGCCGCGGCGAGGGTATGTATCAGAAAGTAATTGATGCAATGAACCTTTTGAAAAAGAAAAAGTGCCTTTTCGGAATGTCTGTTTGCTATACAAGAGAGAACTGCGAAACAGTAACAAGCGATGAATTCATTAAACAGATGATAAAATGCGGTGTAAAGTACGGCTTGTATTTTAACTATATGCCGGTCGGAAAAGATGCTCCGACAGACCTTATCCCGACGCCTGAACAAAGAGAGCATATGTATAAATGGCTCAGAGAAACCCGTAATTCAGAAACAGGAAAGCCGATTTTTGTCATGGATTTCCAGGATGACGGTGAATATGTCGGCGGCTGCATTGCAGGCGGACGCAACTATTTCCATATTAATGCCGCAGGCGATATGGAACCTTGTGTTTTCATTCATTTTTCAGATTCCAACATCAGAGAAAAAACCATTCTTGAGGGTCTGAGAAGTCCGCTGTTTATGGCATACAGACATGATCAGCCTTTTAATGACAATCATTTGCGACCCTGCCCGATGCTTGAAAATCCTCAGTGTCTGAGAGACATTATCAATCGCACCGGTGCAAAATCCACCAACCTTGAATGTCAGGAAAGCGCAGAAGCGCTTTGCAGTAAATGCGATCAGTTTGCAAAGGAATGGGCGCCGAAAGCACAGGAGCTTTGGGAAACCTATAATCATCCGAATCCGAAAACACAGTTTTATCGTGACACGCCAGAGGGTAAGGCGGAATTTGCAAAAGCAAATGCCGAAAACCAAAATAACGAAGAATTAAAAAAATAAAATTGCTGAGCGGCACAGTTTCAAAACTGTGCCGCTGAATTTTTACGGATATATTACATACGAAAGATTGCACAAAGCTGCTGCTTGAGTTTTTTCGGCTTTATCACTGCAAGAACAAGTATCAGCAATGCACACGATATGATTGCCGCAAAATAGAAAGTCAGGTTCATTTTAAATAAATATGCAATCAGACAGAAAATCAAAGAAAAAACAAAACCTGAAAACAGATTTACCGAGCAGTGAAGAAGCGTACTCTTTTCAACAAGTGCACAGACAAAGCAAAAAAGTGAAGAAATAATCATCACGGCAGGCGCGGCAATTTCGCCGAGTGCTTTCAGACCGAAAAGAGAAAGCAAAATTAGCAGTGCGGATAACACAACGAAACTGCGTGAAACATATTTGCAAACGGTTTCACATCGGGGCGGTGCTTTGACTACACTTTTTTCTACTTTTTCATATTTCGGATAAAGCACGGTTTTTATATTTTTCAAAACCGCTTCTTCATCGCTTGCTTTTGCGCCGCAAAGCGGACAGGTTTTGTATTCTTCTCCGAGGTCAACGCCGCAGTCTTTACATCTCAATTAAAATCACATTCCTTTTTTGTTTTCTTTACAGAACTTGCTTTTATTCGGCGATATTGCTTTCGATTCTGAGGTGCACACCGTCATGAGCAAGAAAGCGGAAAAAGAACTTTTGTCTGTCAGTGTTTTTGTTTCCGCTTGAAAAAGTAATATTCATCAGACCGACGACCGAAACAGCCGCGCAGCCGAAATGCTGATATGGCGTTTCACCGAGACAAAAATCTGCGCGAAGCACATGCTTTGAAAGCTCAGCAGGCAGTTCAAGTGCGCCGACATTTGAGAAAAAGCCGGTATAGCTTTGCTGAACATTTTTATATGTGTTTCTGAGAAAAGCTTTTTTGATGAAATAGGGAATCGGCTTGATTACCTTGTTTTCTGCTGCGCTGACATTGGCGCTGATTTCGGGAAGCAAGGCTTCTTTGGTTGACTTTTTTGCAAGAACGCCTCTGACAGTTGAACAGATTTCATCAAATCTGACATCGTCTCTGCCTTTGCAGTCAAAGGTAACGTCTGTCATGAAAACAAAGTTTCGCACCGATTGCGAAGCAAAGCGCCTTCTTAAATCAATCGGAACACTGACACTTATCGGTGAATCCGGAACTTTTTCGGCGCAACTGTAATAAGTATAAATCAGTGCAGCAGTCAGGTATTCGGTTATGGTAAGCGAATGTTTTTTTGCGACCGCTTTCAGGTTGTCGATCTCGCAAAGTCCGTGAATAAGACAGGCAAAGCCCGGAACAGATTCGTTTTCACAAAGATAAACCTGCGGTTTTGACGGATTCTTTGCAGAAAATTTTGGGTTATAATATTCATAATAGCTGTCGGCAGCTTCGCTTTTTTTTGCAGGAATCTCATTTTCAAAAGCCGCTTCTTCTTTTTCACTCTTGTTGCCGGCGGCATAAATAACATAAAATTCGGAAACAGCAATAAGAAAAGAAAAAGCGCCGTTGCCGTCTGTTAAAGAATGAAAACATTCAAGTGAGATTCGGTTTTTATAGTAAAGCAGTCTGAAGCAAGGCTCTTTTAGGTCGGGCAGACTGACGGGACGATACGGATAATCGCTTTCCTTAAAAATCTTTGAATGTTCGCCCGTACGCTCAAAATAGCTCCAGAAAAGCCCCTCTCTCAGACGCACAAAAAAATAAGGAAATCTTTTTTCTGCACTGTTGAGAGCTTTTTGCAAAATTTCGCCGTCAATTTCGCAGTCAAGAACAAGGCTTACACGGAAAGTCCGGCTCCATTTTTTTGTTCTTGAAGCGGCATAAAGCGTTGCGGCGTTATCAATTTTAAATTGAGGAGTATCAGAATATTTTTCAAAATCCAAAGAAGTTTCAACATCTTTTTTTGTTTTCATCGCGCAATCCCTTTTTATATACTTTTGTTGCTTATTAAGCAGTAATATAAATTGTATAGAAATATAAAAGGCATGTCAAGACAAAAAGAATGAATTTGTTGTTATATAAATAGCAGGCAGAAAAGTTTTGAAAAAACATCAGATCGGCTTTTTTCGTTTACTTGAAAAAGCAAGCAAGAAAATTGCGCTCCGCTTTGTCCCAGTCGAGAACCTGAAACCAGTTTTCGATGTAATCGGCACGGACATTATAGTTTTTCAGATAATAAGCGTGTTCCCAGACGTCTATGTTAAAAATCGGGCAAAGATGCTGTTCAACGGGGCAGTTCTGATTTGCGGTTTTCACGATTCTCAGACTGCAACCGTCAAAGACAAGCCACGCATAGCCTGAGCCGAAAACGGAAAGTGCGGCGGCGGTGAATTTGTCTTTGAATTTTTCAAAACTGCCGAATTGACAGTTGATCTGTCCGATCAGTCTGCCGCAGGCTTGTTCTTTAGGCTTGTCGGTCAGAAGTGAAAAAAAGAAACGGTGGTTGAAAACGCCGCCTGCATTGTTGCGGATTTCCTGCTGTAAACCGTCGGGAAGCTTAGGCGCAATCTGAATAAGCTGTTTTAGGTTAAGCTTTTTCAGCTGAGGCTGATTTTTTAAAACAGCGTTCAGCTTGTCGATATAAGCACCGAGATGTTTGTCATGATGAAGATACATAGTTCTTTCATCAATGAACGGTTCCAGTGCGTCATATGAATATTCAAGCGGCAGATTTTTGAACTCATAGCAATTGTTTTCCATAAGCAACCCTCTCATATTGCCTCTTTTGAAGCATATTTTCAAAGCATTATATGTAAAAAGTGCGTTTTTTGTTAAAAACACTGCGCAATTATTTCAAACAAGGGGCTGGCATCAAGAAATTTACTTTGTTTCAGATATCATTAAAGTGAACTTATGCTTTTTTGATTCCACATTTTTTATTTAGAAAATATTGACAATATATGAAGCCTATGTTATAGTTTTGTTGACAGCTACTGTCGAAATTCAATTGAAACTGAAAGGAGAAAACCTATGCTTGAAAGCCCGAAAGCTGTTTTTACAAGATGGATAACCATGATGTTTTTTGTCCTTTGCCTTTTACTTCCGGCAAAGAGCGACGCACTGACCCTCGAAATCACAACGGAAAACATCACTTCACAAACAAGTGTGATTGAAGTGAAGGCAACCAACAACACCCGTAGAAAAATCTGGGTATCCATGGACACACCTCTGATTCTGGAAATGAAAGTCGGTGACAATTGGGAGCGTGTACCCATGAAGCCCAACAACAGCGAATATTCTATTGATGATTGGAATGTTTATTACCCCGGTGAAAGTTTTAATGAGTATTTTGGCGTCAGCGGATGCCTTGTTCCGGTTCTTCTTCCGGGTGAATACCGCCTTGCTTTGTCTTACGAGGTGTTCCCGAACGCCAACAGTCAGGAGCATACACTGCAAACGGCTTATGTTTCGTTCACGGTTGAACAGTAAAATCAAACAGATTAAAATAAAATGGGCTGTCACATGAAGAGCAGCCCATTTTGCGGATATTTCTTTTAAGATAGGGGCTGTCGTTCTTCGGTTTACCGTTTTGCGGCAGCCTCGAATTTTTTAAATGTTTATTCTTTTTCGTCTGACGAAGCGGCAAGTCTCTTTTTAAAATGCTTTGCCGCCATCAGAACGGGGATTGCCGAAAGAGCAATGATTGCCGCACCGACAAAGAAGATGTTGCCGTTGGGGATATAGTTCATCTGACCGCTTGCCTGATCAAGGAAAGTTTCACCGCCTGTTCTGACAACGGCTTCACCGATAAGTGAACCGCCGATCATCGGAATGAGAACGAAGAACAAAATCCAGATGCCTTCAAACTGCCCCTTGCTGTCTTTCGGATAAAGCTGTTTTGTCCAGACCTTTGTGACCTGCAAAATTCCCACATAGCCGACGCCCACAAGGAAAATGCCGAGCCAGATTCTCAAATTGAATATGTTTGAAGAGTCAATCTGATCAGCCTTAACGGGAGCAATAACAAGCAAGCCGCAGATGTTGATAATAATGGAAAAAATTGAAATCAAGATGTTTTTGTTTTTGTTGATCAGAATCGAAAGCGGAATTGCCGTGAGCATCGCAAGAAGAAGCGGAACGGCTTCGATAATTCCCATCATGTCGGCGGTATAGCCGAGATAATAAATGATGTAGTTACCCATATAGGCAAAATAAACATTAAAGCCGATGAAAAAAACGGAAACGGCAATGTTTACCCAGACAAGCTCTTTGAGAGAGAAGAACTTTTTAAAGTTGAAAACGCTGAAAAACTGCTTGGCAAAAGAGCCTCTTTTTGACGGCTCAACATCGTCTGCTTCGTTCATGGTGAACATGGAGATGAAGCCGAAAAGGATGACAAAAATACCCATAACAAGGAAAAGACGCATATAGTTGTCATCGCTTCCGACAAGGAAACCGCCGAGAACCGTTCCGAGAATTGTTCCCAGAACGGGCTGGGTTGCAAGCGCAGCACCGATCTGACCGCGGTTTTTGTCGGTCATAATGTCGTTTGTCCAGGTGTTATATCCGGCATCGTTACCCATTGAGCCGAAGAAACTCATAATTGTGTCGGCAAGAACAACCATAATGCCTGCCAGAACAAAAAGGTCTTTGCTTATAAATTGAGTAAGTCCGAATGCAATTGTAAAAATGCCCCAAAGGATATAGCCGACAGAAATGAAAATTCGTCTTTTGCCGGTCCGGTCCGCCCATGTGCCGAAAAAGAAGGTTGCAAAGGTGGTTGCGGCGGCACTGCAAATGAGCATACCTGTGATAATAGATGGATTTTTGCCGATTTTGGCATAAACAAAGGTGTTGAACCATTGGTTTTCCATGTTCCAGCAAATTTGTCCGGCAAGACCGAGCCCCCAGACAAGAAGCCACATACGAAAGCCGGAGGTTTTCTTTTTTTGAAGTGATTTACCCATAAAGCATTTCCTTTCCGGTAGCAGATATAAGCAAAGGGTTATTTGCTTGTAT
>JBJEOJ010000038.1:0-3623 GCA_051880655.1 Acutalibacteraceae bacterium
GCACAGGATTCTGAGAATATCACGGTAGAAAACATCTGCTTTGCACCCGGAAAAGGCTCGGCAAGAAAGATGGCGTCCGTTGCTGATTTCATTCAGCTCTGTATGTGTAGGGGAAAGGTGACTGTCAAAGATAGTTATTTCGACGGAGCAGGCGACGATCTTCTCAATGTTCACGGAATACATTTTAAAATTACCGAAATAAAGGGGAAAGACTTAACCGTCCGTTTTATGCATCCGCAGTCTCACGGTTTCAATCCGTTAAGGGTCGGCGATGCGATAGCCTATATCAATCCGGAAACGCTTTTAGAAGAGGGCACAGCAGTCATTGAGGACTCAAAACTTATTAACGAATACGAAATCTTGATAAAAGTCAGCGATTTAAGCGGGGCGAAGCAGGGCTTTGTGATTGAAGATATAACCGCCTGCCCGGAACTTGAGTTTACAGGTAACAGCTCGACAAGAATCATCACAAGAGGTCTGCTGATTACGACAAGAGGCAAGGTCAACGTTGAAAACAATCACTTTACAAGCACTTCTATGAGCGGAATTTTGCTTTCGGACGACGCAAAAAGCTGGTATGAAAGCGGTATGTGCCGTGATGTTACCATAAAAAACAACACCTTTGATTACTGCGGTGGAACGCCGATTCTGATTAAGCCCGAAAACCGTAAGTATGCAGGTGCTGTTCATGAGAACATCAGAATTATCGGCAACACTTTCAAAAAGTACAACGGGGCATGCATCAGTATAAAAGATTCCAACGATATTCTTATCGAGAACAATACATATAAAAGCAGCAAAAAGATAAAGACAAAAAACTGTAAAAATGTAAGCGGAGAATAAGCTATGACAGAAAAACAGATGCAGGACTATCTGCAAAAAATCGACGAAGTGAACAACGGCGGCAAATATAAACCCGAATGGGAGAGCCTTGCTTCTTATCCCGTGCCGGAATGGTACAAAAAAGCAAAATTCGGCGTGTTTATTCATTGGGGTGTTTTCACCGTTCCCGAATATTTCAGTGAGTGGTATCCGAGGCTGATGTACTATAAGGGGAATCCCGTTTATTGGCATCACAAAAGAAAATACGGAAAAAACTTCAACTATCGTGACTTTATCCCGATGTTCAAAGCGGAAAAATTTGACGCAGACGAATGGATAAACACCATTAAAGACTGCGGCGCAAAATTTGTGATGCCTGTTGCCGAACATCATGACGGTATCAAGCTGTATGACAGCGAGCTGTCCGACTGGACAACGGTAAAATTTCCTGTCAAAAGAGACTTTTTGGGTGAGCTGAAAGCCGCCTGCGATAAGAATGACGTTGTTTTCTCGATTTCTTCTCACAGGGCGGAGCATTTCTGGTTCCTCAACGGCGGCAAAACAATCGGTTTCCCGAACGAGACACAAGACGAACAATACCGCGAGTTTTACGGCGAATGTAAAAATGTACATACACACAACAACCTTTTTACGCTCTTGAAGCAGGAGCACGGTATCGAGCCGACGGAAAAGTGGCTTTGCGACTGGCTTGTGTCCTCGTGCGAGCTGATTGACAAGTATCAGCCGTCGTCGCTTTTCTTCGATTGGTGGACGTCGTACAAGTCATTCCGTCCGTATATGAAAAAATTCCTTGCCTATTACTATAACCGTTCTCTTGAATGGGGTAGGGAAGTCTGCGTTTACTATAAATCCGATGCCATTATGTATATCTGTGCAATTTTTGACCGTGAGCGCGGTCAGCTGGAAAACGCAAGCCCCTATATCTGGCAGGGCGAAACCTCCACCGCCTATAACTCATGGAGCTACTGTACAACGAACCGTTTCAAAACGCCGGAAACCATCGCCTGCAATCTGCTTGATGTCATTTCCAAAAACGGCTGTTTTGTGCTGAATATCGGCCCGAAAGCCGACGGCTCAATTTGCGACGAAGAAAAACATATTTTAGACGAACTCGGCAAGTGGACAAAAACCAATGCCGAAGCAATCTGGGACACACAGCCGTACAAGGTTTTCGGCGAGGGCAAGAAGCAAAAAGGCGGCTCGTTTAACGAAAAATTCAGCTACACAAGCCGGGACTTCCGCTTCACCTGCAAGACGGGTGTCGTTTATGCTTTTGCGCTCAAGCCCGAGGGCAAAAATGAATTTAAAATCAAGTCACTTGCTGACAGTATGGATTTGTTCCATTGTATGATAAAAAAGATTACCCTCCTCGGAAGTGATGAGCTTGTCACTTTTTCACAGGATAAAAAAGCGCTTACCGTCAGAACACAGAGTGAAATTCATTCAAAAATGCCGATATGCTTTAAAATTGAGGTGGATTAAATGGAAAGCACAAGTTTGAAACTGAATTACAACACTGTAACGGGAGATTACGAAATCACCCACAAGGGTTTTTCATGGGTGAGCGACGGCAGGCGTCCGTATATCATCATCCGCAAAAAGGTCGGCAAGAAATATATCAGCACATACCGGCTTCTTGCGAGTGCGCTCAAAAAGACGGTTAAAAAAGACGAAAGCCGTATTGTCTGCCGCTACGAAAACTATATCGCTTTCGGCAAGAAACTCTCCTTTGCGCTTATCTGCACGGCTGAAATTACGGGAGAAGACACGATTACTTTTTCGCTGAAAGCTGAAAATGAAACCGGCTATGATATTCAGGCGGTATATTTTCCTGCTCCCTTTAATTCCAAAGAAAAAGGCAAAAAATCCTATCATATCGATGCCATGCGGCAAGGTTTCTTATTGCCCGACGGCTATAAGGAAAACTTTGCGTCCACTTTCGGTTTTGCGCACTACTTACGAAAAATCAACACCGGTGACTGCTATATGCCGATCTGGGGCAGAGTCTGCGACGGTCATACCTTTACGGCAATTATTGAAACGCCGTACGATGCCTGTATGTTTTCTTCGTTCGGTCGGCATAAAGCCTTTGTCAATTCCGTTCACTGGATGTCCTCTCTCGGGAAACTGTCATACGAAAGAAAAATCCGTTTTGTTTTCCATGAGAAGGGCGACTATAACACCGTTGCCAAGGATTACCGTAAATATTTGATTGAAACCAATCAGTTCGTTTCGATAGACGATAAAATCAGGAAAAATAAAAACATTGAAAAGCTCATCGGTTGTCCCGTTCTGCACCATAAGATCTATTCCAAGATAAACGAGAAATCGAAGTTCTACGATAAAAACGGAACAAATGAAATCTTATATGCCACCTTTTACGAGCGTGCCGAGCAGATGAAAAAGCTGAAAGAGTGCGGACTCCAAAAGCTGTATATCCACACCGACGGATGGGGAAAAGACGGCTACGACAACAACCACCCATGTATACTTCCTCCCTGTGAAGCGGCAGGCGGCTATGAGGGCTTAAAAGAGTTTTCAGATGTCAGCCGTGACCTCGGCTATATCTTTGCGCTTCACGACCAGTACCGGGATTACTATTACTCTTCCCCTGTTTTCGATATGGATAAAGCTGTCGAGAACATAGACGGCTCTCACCCTTATTGCTCGATATGGGACGGCGGAGAGCATACATTTCTTTGTGCTTCTCAGGCTCCCCAGTTTGTGAAGAAAACCTATTCAGAATTAGAAGAGCACGGCGTTGATGTTCAGGGCGCATA
>JBJEOJ010000039.1:0-3594 GCA_051880655.1 Acutalibacteraceae bacterium
AACAACAAGTCGGCGCTTTGTTTCAACATATTAATTTTTGCCGGAGCCGTCATCGGAAACGATTTTTTCAACATCTGACGGATAGCCCTCGATTTTATAGTGAACAAAAACATTGATTCCGAGCGAACGAAGCTTTGTTTTGAAAGCGTCTGCGCCCTGCTGAAAGTTATACTGTGTAATTACAACCGAGCCGACATAAAGTCCGACGCTTCTGAACAGGTCAATCAGGCGCAAAACCTCCATGTCATAAGTGATGTTGAGGTCGCCTCTTCTTTTTTTCGCTTCAATTGCGGCGGCACTGACAGCAATCACAATTTCGGCTTCGTCTTTCAGTTCAAGAAGCATTTTCAGCTTACTGTCTGGAGCAAATCCCGGCAAAACTCTTGAAGCATGGTTGTCGTCAAAAAGCTTTCCTCCGAATTCCATATAAAGCTTTCCGCCGAAGTGATTCATTCGCTCTCTGATATGCTTCGACTGCATTTTTATATATTTATTGTTGTCAAATCCCTGTTTATACATTTATACTCTCCGTTCGGATACTGCAAAAAGTGCAGTATATTTTATTGTATTTTTTTTGAAACAACTATCGTCTAATATATCAAAATTTTGACGGATTTTCAACATTGCAAGGTGAAATAAATGCAGTTTTTCAAATCTTTCAGAAAAACATTTCAAATTTTTGTTGTCTGAAAAAGATTTTTATGTTACAATGAACAAAACAGCGGAAAGGAAGCGGCTTTTGCGCCGTGGGGGTATGCAGCATGAAATGTCCGTTTTGCGGTTGTTCGGAAAGCAAGGTAATTGATTCACGCCCGACAGATGAAGGAGAGCGTATTCGCAGAAGAAGAGAATGCGTCGCCTGTTCAAAAAGGTTCACCACTTATGAGATTATCGAAACCGTGCCGATTATTGTTGTTAAAAAAGACAAATCAAGAGAAGCGTTTGACCGTGTCAAGCTTTTTAACGGTATGCTCAGAGCGTGTGAAAAGCGTCCCGTTCCGATAACCTCTCTTGAAAAAGCGGTGAATGAAATTGAAGCCGAGCTTCAGAATTCTCTTGACCGCGAAGTCACTTCTGTGCATATCGGTGAGCTTGCCATGGATAAACTCAAAGCACTCGACGAGGTTGCCTATGTTCGCTTTGCTTCTGTTTACAGGCAGTTCAAGGACATCAACACCTTTATGGAAGAGCTTGCAAAGCTTCTTGGGGAAAAATAAATACGTATTTCTATTTTATTGAATTAAAAAATACAGGTCAATGCATTTCAGCGTCAGACCTGTATTTTTCTTTAATCTTTTGTTTTATCTTCTTTTTGAAAGCGCTTTAATCAGTGCCGAGCATATTGCCGTGCCGAGAACAAAGCAAACTGCCGCTTCAACAACGCCGTTTACGCCGACAAAAGCCACAACGAATTTCAAAATGTTCTCTGCACCCATCTGTGACATGAGGTTTTGAATAAATTCGGTTGAACGGAAACAGAGAATGAGTGCGGACATAAAAAACAGCGTGTTAAAAATTGAACCGCAGAAGCAGGAAACTGCCGCACCGAGATATTGCTTTTTGCCGTTTTTTGTGATTGCTTTGCCGATAAGGCCCACAAGCCAGCCTGCAAGCGTCCTTGTCGGAACACAGACAAGAAAGGTCAAAATCGGATTGATGCCGAGCAGCGTTGCGCCGAAAGCACTCATTCCGAAGCACTGAGCAAAGCTTGTCAGACCGAACACCAGGCCGAGCAATGCGCCGGACGACGGTCCTGCAAGCACTGCGCCGATAACAACCGGTATCATGTTGAAGGTGATTTCAAGTCCTGCCGTTTTCAGATAGCCCAGAGGCGTAAACGCCATCAGGACAAGGATTGCCGAAAGCATTGCGTTTTCAACGAGCCACAATGTTTTCTTTTGCATTTTGTTTTTTGCCATAATAAAAACTCCTTTGCTGTTGCCGCCCATTGCACAGGGCGTGCAGCGCTTAAAATTTATAGCACGGACAGCATAAAAAACAGTTATGTAATTATGTGATAACCGCCGCCGAAGCGGTCGGCTTCACCTGCTTTTTGTGTTATCCGGGTTATACACATTTTATGTTACCCAATATTATGCTTTTTTGTTAAGCTTATAGATTTTGTAAAGCCCGTAAAGTGTAAGATCCGGCACGAGATCAATTTTATTTTCACATAAGGGAATAACAATTGATGAAAAACCGCCTGTTGCAATCACGGAAAGTTCGTTTTCAAATTGATATTTCCGGCGGATCTGATTGATAAAGCCGTCAAGCATCATTGCCGTTCCAAAGACACAGCCGGAATTGACACTTTCCTGCGTGTTGGTTCCCAAAAGCTTTTTCGGCATCTGAAGTTCGGTTTCGCAAAGCATTGCGCAGTTTTCCCAAAGGGCGTCACTGCCTAGTTTAACACCGGGTGCGATGATGCAGCCGCAAAGCTCGCTTTTTTCGTTGATGACGCTGATTGTTGTTGCCGTTCCAAGGTCGGCAATAATAAGCGGTGTCTTTTTTCTCTCAAGCGCACCGACCGCATTGGCAACAAAGTCTGCGCCGAGCTGCCCCGGAATTTGTGTTTTGATGTCAAGTCCGGTTTTTATGCCGGCACCGACAACAATAACCTGAGAGGAAAATTTTTGCAAAGCGGATTTTATGCGGTGAGTAAGGCTCGGAACAACCGAAAGCATAACCGCTCCCGTAATTTCTTTTGTATCTTTGCCGTTAAGAGAACAAATTTCGCGTATCAGTGCGGCGTATTCGTCCTCGCTTTTGCTTTTTGAAGAAGCAAGCTTTCCTTTGAAAAGCAGGCTGCCGTTTTCAAAAGCACCGATGCCGACACTGCTGTTGCCGATGTCAACCGTAATAATCACAAAAATTCACCGCCTTTATATATTGTCTTTTTTGTATATTTCAAAAACTTTAACAACGTCCGAAAGAGTTCTCATCGCAGTTTGTCCCATGAGCTTTATTATAACATATTGTTTGCCTTTTTCAGCACCGATAAACGCACGGCGGCGCATAAATTTGTTAAGCAGCGTGATGTGTCCCGGCTTAATATCATTCAGATAAACCACGATGGAATCTTTTCTTTGCTTGACTTCATAAATGCCGACTGCGGCGGCTCTGTTTCTGATAAGGGCAATTTCAATCAGTCCCTTAACGCTTGCGGGCGGATCGCCGAAACGGTCAATAAATTCGTCAATAACGTCCATTGCATCGTCCTGAGACTCAATTGACGCAATGCGCTTATACATGGAAATTCTGCTTCTGACGGAGGGAATATATTTTTCGGGAATGTGAGCGTCAACGGAAATGTCGATGACACATTCTTTCTTTTCGGGTATTTCTTCGTTACTGTCTTTGTTTTCAATGGCTTCGGAAAGCATCTGCAGATACATATCATAGCCGACAGCTTCCATGTGACCGTGCTGCTGAGAGCCAAGAATATTGCCTGCGCCTCTGATTTCAAGGTCGCGAAGCGCAATCTGAAAGCCTGAGCCGAATTGGGTAAATTCTCTGATTGCTTCAAGTCTTTTGTATGCAACCTCGGAAAGCTGTTTGCTCGGACTGAAAGTGAAATAGGCGAAAGCTCTTCTT
>JBJEOJ010000040.1:0-3589 GCA_051880655.1 Acutalibacteraceae bacterium
GTAAACAGCTTTTCTCTGTCATATTCTTTGCAGGTGCAAATATTTTCCGCAACCGTCATCGGCAAAAAGCAGTTGTCTTGGAAAACGGCAGAAAACAAATCAAAATAGCTTTCTGATGAAAACTCGCGCGTGCTGATGCCGTTAATCAGAATATCGCCCTGTGTCGGGTAATAAAGCCCGCAAAGAAGCTTGATTGCCGTTGTTTTTCCTGCGCCGTTTTCACCCACGATGGCAATGTTTTCGCCTTTACCTATCTTAAACGACATGTTGTTAATTGTGCTTTTTTCGCCTGACGGATAAGTGAAGCAAACATCTTTGAATTCAATGGATTCAATTTCTTCAAAATCGGCTTTTCTTTTGTTTTTGTCCGATTCATCGCCGCTTTCAACAAATTCACGATAAGCACTGCAGTCATTCAAACAGCGTTCAAGGCTTGAATAGCAATAAACAAGATTCATAATCCAATTAGAAAAGCCTGTTATGATTCCGAAATAAAAGATAAAATCCGAAACCGTCAGCTTATTGCGGCAAACCAAAGAAGTCAGATAAGCATAAGCCACAACCTGTCTGACAAGGTTCAGGAATGCTCTTGTGCCGCTGACCTTTGCGCTTAGATGCATATATCTTTGCGAAATTCGTTCAATTCGTTCAACAAGCTTTGCAAGGGTGAATATGAAATAATCCGAAAAGCCGTATAGTCTCATATCCTTTGCCGCCGAGGAATCTTTGCTCAGAGCATAAAAATAATCAAACTTAACAAAAATACTGCTTCGTTCATCTTTTGCGTCCTTGTCGCTTTCGTTTAAAAATCGCAGTAAAAAGAACTCACCGAGACAAGTCAAAAGAATAATCAGAATCATGAAAATATTGATTTTATAAATCAATGCAAGCGATGTGATAACACCGACTGCGCAAATCATCATTTGGTTGCATATACCGATGAAATTTGAAGAAGCCGAATGATAGCTTCTGTAAAATTCTTCGGCTCTTTTATTCTTTTCCCTGCCATCAAGGCTTTCGATGTTAATATAATCCGTATTCAGATTTTTCCTGAAAGCCATAACCGCATATCTCATACGAATGATTCTTGCACTGCCGTTTAAAAGCTCCTGCATAAAAGGTGCAAGCCAGGTTGTAAGCGTTACCAAAACGCTGAGAAGCGCAACCACCAGCGTCAGTCTGCCGATGGTTACGCCCTCATTGATACAATCTATCATCGCTTTAGGGATATATGCGGTAATAATAGGCTGAAGAACAAGTGCAGGAACTCTTATGAAAAAGAAGAGCAACCCTTTCTTGTCCCATTTTACCCAATTGGAAAGCATATATTTAAAATTGCTTTTCATTTTTTATCCCTTTCAATTTTTAACTTCATGTGTTCGGACAAAAAATCTTAACCTGCCGTTTTGGCAAGGTTAAGATAGAAATTGTCATAACCGTCCGGGAAGCCTGCCTGCGAATAGCAGTAATCGCCGTGGTCAATTCCGTAAATCGGTTCAAAATAATACCAGACGCCCGATGTTATTGTTTCGCCGTTTTCAACCGTTTCTTCATAGCTGAAAGCCTTATCGGCATCGCACAGCGGATATTTTGCACTGGCAAGCGGAACCATTCCGTCGTTAATTACCCATTCTTCCGTCATTTCAACGCCGTCAAAGGTTTTGCCCCGACTGAGTGAAATCATAACGCAAGTGCCGTTAAAAATCGGTGCACAGCCGGCGATGTTCTTTTGAATTCCGAGGTTATTCTTTTCAGTGATATATCCCGAATATGAGTAGTAATAGTTATAAGGCGAAAGCTTGATTTTTTCGTTAAGCTCTCTTGAGCCGCGCAGGGTAAGATCATAACCTGCGTTATCTTCTGACGCAACAAAGCTCTTAACCTTTGTCGGGCTGATGTTCACTCTTTTTTCGTTCTGTTTCGGAGAAAGTCCAAAATGTCCGAGATTAATATCACCCATATTACCTCTTGAGCCGAAAGCACCCATTGTGTTGATTAAAGTGGAAATCAGATACATGGACGGCTTGAAGTCATAAATCATGTTTGCAACCTGTGAGCCGTTGTGAACACCTGAAAGCGTTGTGACGGAATGAACAGCCGAATTGTGTCCGCCCGTGAAAAGTGCAGAGGTTTCATCTGCGGTTGCGGCAATTTCCGCTTCATCGCCGAAAACAAGCAGCGAAGTGAAAAGTCTGATTGTCGGTCCGCCGAACGAATGACCGACAAGATTAAGCGGCTGAGACAAATCCCAGTTTTCTCCCATAAGCGGATTTCCCTCAAATGATTTTCCGAATCTGTCATGGTTATGTTCTTTTGAATGAGCTTCGCCGTAATCAACAACCGTTCCGGTCAGCTGGGCAAAAAGCTCACACGCTCTGTCCCATGCACTGCTGACAGGTCCGACAGAGGCGGCATAAGCGTCATAGCCGTCATTCTGAAGAATTTTGACAACATCACCGTCACTGATGTTCATTCCTCCTCCGCCTCCCCAATAAGGCGATTTTTCGTTGTATTCGTCATATTCTCCCCAGCCGCCGAGACCGTGAACAAAAATGAACGGTGCGGCATCCTGCTTTTCGGTCACTTCTGCCTGCTGTGCGCCGGCGGCAACCGAAAAAGCAAAGAACATCATCATAAAAGACAAGATTGCGGCTATCGATTTTTTTAATGCTTTCAATGATTTTTACTCCTTTAATTATTTTTCAGCAAGAACAATTGAAATCATTTTCTTTGTCATGCTGTCAATTGAAGACTGAGACGGACTTTCTTTGATCTTATCCATTTTCTTGCTGTATTTTGCCTGTGTCTCTTCGTCTGTCAGAGAAAGAACATAATAGAATGTATCTGTATAAACGCCCATGAAAGATGAATAATTTTTCTTGCCCCAGATTGTGCTTCCGTCATCGCCGATTCCGCTGAATGTGATGACACCCTCCGAAAGCTCCCAATCCCATGCGATAACCGGATAAATTGTGTAATTCACACCGTTGTAAATCATGGAATAGGAATTCTTATCTTTCTTTTCAAAACTGAGCTTTGAAAGCTTTGTTTTGTTTTCAATGTTATCTTTGCTGATTGCAATACCGCCGAGAATGGTTACGGGCTGTGAAACGCTTCTTTCAATTGCTTTATAATCGTCCTTGCTTGCGCTTTTATCAAAAACAAGAACATCCCAGTTGCCTTCCATTTCAGACATTTCAACACTTTGTAAAACATCTTCGCCGGTATAAGGTTCCGAAACCGCAAGCGGCCATTTTTGTTTTTCAAAGAAAACCTGTCTAATTTCAAGTGCACTGCCCATTGAAGCGGAAAAGCTTTTTGCCTCTTCTTCGCTGATTTTTCTTTCACCTGTCACAATTTCATCGTTGTATTTATAATAAACCCTTGACTGAGAAGCCATAATCCATTTTCCGTCGGAAGTTTCAATTATGCTCGGACTTCCTGTTGAAGCCTTGCCTATATCAACATATGAAACACCGCCGTTACTGCTCATGGAGTAGTTATAACCGCCTATAAGCTCAAGGCCTTTTGTATATTGATTTTCATTTCTGGAAGAGGAAAATTCTTCCATTGAAGCACCGTTATAATC
>JBJEOJ010000041.1:0-3578 GCA_051880655.1 Acutalibacteraceae bacterium
GTAGGAAACCCTCGCCGGGGGTTTCCTGATTGACGGTGAAGCCGTCAATGAAATCAGTCCGATAATTTATAGTCTGGAAGTCCTATAAACTGTATGCTTTGCGGTGACTGATCAGGTTCCTTACGACCGTCACTACAAGGTAAAATACAGCCAAGCTTGCTCCCTCCGGCGGCTGACGCCGCCACCTCCCTCACGAGGGAGGCAAAACAGCTTTTCTTTCAGGTCATTGACACTTGGCTCCCTCTTTGAGGGAGCTGTCACGAAGTGACTGAGGGAGTCCCCGCCGCCAAACTATAATTTGGCACAACGAAACTTGTTTTACAACAATAAAAGAATTGTTTTATCAATGTCAAGTATTAAAATTCAAACAAAAACAAAAAAATTTCTCAAATACAGTGGAAAAACTCAAAAAGCTATGATATAATTTTAAATTAGTCAGTAATAAAACAATAAAAAAACAAAGGGAGATAAAAAAATGAGCGTTAAAGAACTTATTGTAAATGCCGGCAGCTCTTCACTTAAATATACGGTATTCCTTATGCCTGAAAAGCAAGTGCTTTGCAACGGTATTTTTGAACAGTTGACAACAGACTACCCCACTTTCACCCATAAGCTTCCCGATGAAAACGGCGAAATGCAAAAAGTAATCAAAGCAGAGCCGATTGAAGCCAAAGCAAATCACAAAGCAGCTTTCAAAATTCTCATTGACACTCTCACAAGCGAAAAATACGGCGTGCTTTCTTCAATGGACGAAATTGCAGCTGTCGGTCACCGTGTTGTTCACGGCGGTGAGGAGTTCAGTAGCAGCGTGCTTGTTAACGATGATGTTAAAAAGGCAATTGAAAAATGCATTCCGCTCAGTCCTCTTCATAACCGTGCCAATCTTACCGGAATTGAAGTTTGCGAAAGCATCATGAAAGGTGTTCCGCAGGTTGCTGTTTTTGACACGGCTTTTCATCAGACAATTGCTCAGGAAGCTTATATGTATGCTCTGCCGTATGAATACTATACAAAATACGGCATCCGCCGTTACGGCTTCCACGGAACATCGCATAAATATATTTCAAAAAGAACAGCCGACTTCCTTTGCAAAAAATATCCCGGAAAATATGATCCCGAAACACTGCGCATAGTAACCTGCCACCTCGGCAACGGTTCTTCCCTTTCCGCAATCAAGGGCGGCAAATGCGTTGACACAACAATGGGTCTGACTCCGCTTGAAGGAATTATGATGGGCACACGCAGCGGCTCCATTGATCCGTCCATCATTCCGTTTATCATGAAGCAGGAAAATCTCGGTGCAGACGATATCGACAAGCTTCTGAACAAAAAATCAGGTATGCTCGGACTGACTTCAAGCGATCCGAAAAACGAAGCAACAAGCGATAACCGCACAATCGAAAGAAGAGCCAAAGAAGGCGACGAACGTGCAATGCTTGTTGAAGCAATGTTCTGCCATCAGCTGACAAAGCTCATCGGCGCATATATTGCCGAAATGGGCGGCGCAGACGCTGTTGTTTTCACCGGAGGAATCGGAGAAAACAATCCGCATTACAGAACAAGAGTTATTGAAAAATTCGCTTTTCTCGGCGCAACCGTTGATGAAGCTCCGAATGCTCTTCGCGGAGAAGAAGTTGAAATCACAACCGATGATTCTGCTCTCAAGTTCCTTGTTATCCCGACCGATGAAGAGCTTATGATTGCCGAAGATACTTATGAACTTACGCAAAAATAAATCCGGTCAATAAACAAAAACAAAACTGTCGCAAAACGCAATTTTCCGTAAGCGACAGTTTTTTGTTTTTGTTTTGAAAACCGTTATTCGGTCAAAGCCGCTTCCTGCTCTTTCTGAACTTCTTCAATTGCAGAAAGCATCGGTTTTTCGTCTTTGTTTTTAATTTTTCTGTTTATATAGTTTTTCGTGATTTTTCTTACAAGCCCTGCCAGGCTGATAACACCGATAAGGTTCGGGATCATCATCAGTCCGTTGAAAGTGTCGGAAATGTCCCATGCAAGCGATGAAGTCATCAGCGCGCCCGAAACAATCATAAGCACAAAGAAAATCTTATAGCCGAGCACAGCCTTTGTTCCGAACAAGAATTCCCATGCTTTTGAGCCGTAATGCGACCAACCGAGAACCGTTGTAAAAGCGAACAGGAACATGGCAACCGCAATAAACTTTTCGCCGATGTTTGCAAAGCTGAACACCGAATTGAACGCAGAAGCGACCAGCGTTGCATCGGTGACGCCCTCAACCATAGCGCCCGTTTCAAGATTATAGACGCCTGAGGTCAGAACAACAAGAGCGGTCAGTGTGCAAACGATGATGGTGTCCATGAACACCTCAAAAATGCCCCACATGCCCTGCTGAACGGGTTCTTTAACGTTGGAGTTTGAATGAACCATAACCGATGAGCCGAGACCTGCTTCGTTTGAAAAAACACCTCGCTTGAAGCCCTGCGTTACAACAACGCTGATCAGATAACCGATTGTGCCGCCTGCCGCCGCAACAGGCTTGAAAGCCGTTACAAAAATTGCTTTGAACGCAGGCAGAATCTGCGAATGATTTACCAATACAACAACAACACTGCCGACTGTGAAAAGAACGACCATGAACGGAACAATTTTTTCCGCAACCGCCGCAATACGCTGAATTCCGCCGAGAATAATCAGACCGGCAAGAAGCATAATCACAAGGCTTATCACAAGAGCATAAAGCGAAATGTCGCCGTAAAGTATGATATCCGACAAAGCCTTAATCTTAAACGCTGATTCAACATTGGCAACAATTTTGTTGACCTGACCCATGTTGCCGATGCCGAACGAAGCAAAAATAGTAAAAATCGAAAACAGAACAGCCAGAACCTGACCGAGCTTTTTGCATCCCTTTTTGTTTCCGAGACCGTCGCGCAGATAATACATCGCGCCGCCAGACCATTCGTTGTTGCTGTTTTTTCGGCGATAATAAATGCCGAGCACATTTTCCGAATAGTTTGTCATCATGCCGAAGAATGCCGCAATCCACATCCAGAAAACCGCACCTGCGCCGCCGATGACAATTGCCGCCGCAACACCTGCGATGTTGCCTGTTCCGATAGTTGCCGCAAGAGCGGTGCAAAGAGCCTGAAACGGCGAAATGGAAGCCTTGTCTTTTGAGTGACCGATAACATCACGCTTGAAAAGACTGCCGATTGTCTTTTTTACCCAATGTCCGAAATGGGAAACCTGGAAAAAACCCGTCATGCAGGTCATCAGAACGCCGGCAATGAGCAGAAGCCAGAGTCCCACTTTGACCCAAACGAATCCGTAAATTGCATCATTGATTTGAGTAATTTTTTCAAAAAATCCTGTCATAAAAACTCTTTACGATACAGAATATCGTGCAAAGAGAAGAAAATCTCCCGACGGTATCCGTACCGCCTCCTTTCAAATTTATTTTAACGCTGAATTTTCAGCATCAGCTTCAAACAAGCGTCGGTTTAACAAAAAAAATTGAGTCTCACCAAAAAGTGACACTCAAGCAGGACAAGCTGCGGCTCAAAGATCCGCAATCGGTTTTCTATCTGTCCTTTTGCCTG
>JBJEOJ010000042.1:0-17597 GCA_051880655.1 Acutalibacteraceae bacterium
CCGATCCCTCTTCCCACAGAAAAGGAAGTTGTAACAATTCTTCGTGCTGTTCATAAATATAAGGACAGCCGTGAACAGTTTGAGCAGAGAACTCACAAAAGACTCATTGACATCATCAGACCTACCCAGAAGACCACGGAGGCTCTGGTGAATCTCGACATTCCGGCAAGCGTTGAAATCGAAATCAAAATGTGCTGACAGAGCGCAGATTGATAAATTTCATTTATACCCAAGCAAAAGCCGGACTGACGGTCAAGTTGGCAAAGCCAACCAATAACCAAAGGAGGAACAATTTATGAAAAAAGGTCTTATCGGTAAAAAAGTCGGCATGACCCAGATTTTCGACGAAAAGGGTAACGTAATCCCCGTAACAGTCGTTGAACTCGGTCCCTGCCCCGTCGTTCAGAAAAAGACAGTTGAAAATGACGGCTATGATGCTGTTCAGCTTGGTTTCGGCGACGTAAAAATCACAAGAGTCAACAAGCCCATGAAAGGACATTTTGACAAGGCAAGCGTTGCTGCAAAAAAAGTTCTTCGTGAATTCAGACTTGAAGACACAAGCGCACTGAATGTCGGTGACATTCTCAAAGCTGACATCTTTGCCGCAAGCGAAAAAGTCGATGTTGTCGGCACAAGCAAAGGTAAAGGAACTGCCGGCGCAATCAAGAGATGGAACTTCTCAAGACTTAAAGAATCACACGGTACCGGTCCCGTTGCAAGACATGCCGGTTCACTCGGCGCATGTTCCGATCCCTCAAGAGTGTATAAGGGAAAGAAGCTTGCAGGTCATCTCGGTGCAGAACGTGTAACCATTCAGAACCTTGAAGTTGTCAAGGTTGACGCAGAAAACAACCTCATCGCAATCAAGGGCGCAGTTCCCGGTCCGAAAAAGGGCATTGTTATGGTTGTCAACAGCGTTAAAGCGTAAGAAAGGAGTTGCTCTAAATGCCTAACGTATCAGTATTCGACAAAGAAGGCAAGAAGGTTTCCGACCTTGAACTTGCAGAAGGCATTTTCGGAATTGAACCGAACATGTCAGCTATGCACATCATGGTTGTTAATTACCTTGCAAATCAGCGTCAGGGCACACAGTCAACCCTGACACGCTCAGAAGTTTCCGGCGGCGGAAAGAAGCCCTGGAAGCAAAAGGGAACAGGCCGCGCAAGACAGGGCTCAACAAGAGCTCCGCAGTGGACACACGGCGGCATCGCACACGGTCCGAAGCCCAGAAGCTATCGCTTCAGCGTTAACAAGAAAGTTAAGAGACTTGCAATGAAGTCTGCTCTTTCTTCAAAGGTTGCAGCTGAAGAAATGATCGTTCTTGATTCTCTTGAGCTTGAAGCAATCAAGACAAAGGAAGTTGCAAAAGTTCTTTCAAACCTTGAAACAGGCAAGAAAGTTCTTATCGTACTTCCCGAAAAGAACGACGTTATCTACAGAAGCGCAAGAAACATTGAGGGCGTAAAGGTCAGCCTTGTTAACACTCTTAATGTTTATGACATTCTTAACTGCAACAGCATTGTTGTTCTTAAAGATGCCGTTGCAAAAATCGAGGAGGTATATGCATAATGAGTAAGTCAGCACATGATATTATCCTCAAACCCATCATCACAGAAGAAAGCATGATGGGAACCGCTCTTAAAAAGTACACCTTCAAGGTTGCAAAAGATGCAAACAAGGCTGAAATTGCAAAAGCAGTTGAAGAAGTTTTCGGCGTTAAGGTTGAAAAAGTCAACACCATCAACTGCAAAGGTCATCTGAGAAGATACGGCCGTTATGAAGGCTACACATCAGCTTGGAAAAAGGCAATCGTAACTCTTACGGAAGATTCAGACACAATTGAATTCTTCGACGGACTTCTTTAAGAGCGATAAAAACCGAAAAAGAACCGCTTTCGGCGGTTTACGGTGTATTTAAGACACACCCGGGTCGGTTTTAAAACACTTAACTGTTACGGCTCAGACCGTATGCATAAAAAAATCCGATGGTAATGTATGGAGGTTGGCATATCCTCCGCTAAACCATTATAAGGAGTGAACAAAAATGTCAATTCGAGTTGTGAAGCCTGTTACAAACGGCACAAGAAACATGTCGTACACAGACTACTCAGCCCTTTCAAAGAAAGGACCCGAGAGAAGCCTTCTTGCTCCTCTCAACAAAAAGAGCGGCAGAAACAGCTACGGCCGCATCACCGTTCGCCATCGCGGCGGCGGAAACAGAAGGAAGTATCGTATCATCGACTTCAAGAGAGACAAGTTTGACGTTAAGGCAAACGTTGTTTCCATCGAGTATGATCCCAACAGATCAGCTCACATCGCACTTCTTCAGTATGAAGACGGCGAAAAAAGATATATTCTTGCACCCGAAGGCCTCAAGGTTGGCGACAAGGTTGAAGCAGGTCCCGAAGCAGACATCAAGCCGGGCAACGCTCTTCCGCTTGTTAACATCCCGACCGGTACAATGATTCACAACGTTGAGCTTTATCCGGGCAGAGGCGGTCAGCTTGCAAGAGCAGCAGGAAATGCAGCTCAGCTTATGGCTAAAGAGAACGGCTTTGCTCTTCTCAGACTTCCCTCAAGCGAGCTTCGCAAGGTTTCTGAACTTTGCATGGCAACAATCGGCGTTGTCGGCAACGGCGACCATGAGAACGTTAAGATCGGTAAGGCAGGACGCACCCGTCACCTCGGCATCAGACCGACAGTCCGCGGTTCTGTTATGAACCCGAACGATCACCCGCACGGCGGTGGTGAAGGTAAGTCACCCGTCGGACGTCCCGGCCCTGTTACACCGTGGGGCAAGCCTGCTCTCGGTTACAAGACACGCAAGAAGAAGAACCGTTCAGACAAGCTTATTGTTAAGCGCCGTAACGACAGATAACGTGGAAAGGAGCTAAGAATAATGAGCAGAAGCACAAAAAAAGGACCTTTCGTGCAGGAAAAACTGTATGACAGAGTCGTAAAAATGAATGAAAAGGGCGAAAAAATCGTTCTTAAAACATGGAGCCGTGCCTCCACAATCTTCCCCGAATTCGTAGGTCACACCTTTGCTGTTCATGACGGACGCAAGCACGTTCCCGTTTACGTTACGGAAGATATGGTAGGTCACAAGCTCGGCGAATTTGCTCCGACACGTACATTCAAAGGTCATGCCGGATCAAAAACATCAAACAACGGTAAATAATCAGCAAAAGGAGTGTATTACCAATGCAAGCAACTGCAAAAGCAACTTATATCCGCATTGCTCCGCGTAAGGTAAAGATTGTTCTTGACCTTATCCGCGGCGAGGATACTGAAAAAGCTCTGGCAATTCTTAAATACACGCCCAAAGCTGCGTGTGAAGTTGTTTCAAAGCTTTTAAATTCCGCAATTGCAAATGCGGAAAACAAAGATATGGATACATCAAGGCTCTATGTCGCTGAATGCTATGTTAACCAGGGTCCGACCCTCAAGAGAATCAGACCCAGAGCACAGGGCAGAGCTTACCGTATCAACAAAAAGACATCACATATTACCCTTGTTCTCAAGGAAGCAGAATAATCAAGGAGGAGGTTAAACAATGGGCCAGAAAGTTAATCCTAACGGCTTAAGAGTAGGCGTTATCAAGGACTGGGAATCTCGTTGGTATGCGGACAAGAAGGACTTCGGCGACACTCTCGTTGAAGACTATAATCTTCGTGAATATCTCCTTGAAAAGCTTGCTCCCGCAGGAGTTCCCAAGGTTGAAATTGAACGTGACGCAAAGCGTGTTCGCATCAACATTCACGTTGCAAAGCCCGGCATGGTAATCGGCCGCGGCGGCAGCGAAATCGAAAAGCTCAAGGCTGACCTTGAAAAAAGACTCGGCAAGAGCGTTTCTCTCAACATCGTTGAAATCAAAAATCCCGACGTTAACGCACAGCTTGTTGCTGAAAGCATTGCAAATCAGCTTGAAAGAAGAATTTCTTTCCGCCGTGCGCTTAAGTCATCAATCGGCCGTGCAATGAAGCTCGGTGCAAAGGGTATCAAATGCCAGGCATCAGGTCGTCTCGGCGGAGCTGAAATTGCAAGAAGCGAAACTTACAAAGAGGGAACAATTCCCCTTCAGACAATCCGTGCCGACATCGACTACGGTTTTGCCGAAGCAAAAACAACATACGGACGCATCGGCGTTAAAGTATGGATTTATTCAGGCGAAGTTCTTCAGGTTTCAAACAACACAGAAAGAAAGAGACCCGAACGCCGCCGCAGAAACAACCGCAGGGAAGGAGGAGCTAAATAATGTTATTACCTAAGCGTGTTAAACGCCGTAAAGTCCAGCGCGGACGCCTTAAAGGCACTGCACACAAGGGCAACAAGGTTACTTACGGTGATTACGGTCTTGTAGCTCTCGAACCCGCGTGGATCACATCAAGACAGATTGAAGCAGCCCGTATCGCAATGACCCGTTACATCAAGCGTGGCGGTCAGGTCTGGATCAAGATTTTCCCGGATAAGCCGATCACTCAGAAACCGGCTGAAACCCGAATGGGTTCAGGTAAAGGTTCACCCGAATATTGGGTAGCCGTTGTTAAACCGGGCAGAGTTATGTTTGAAATTGCAGGCGTTGACGAATCACTCGCACGTGAGGCTATGCGTCTTGCAGCAAACAAGCTCCCGATCAAATGCAAATTCGTAACCAAGGCTGAGCAGGAAAAGGAAGGTGAACAGTAATGAAAGCAAGTGAAATCAGAAAACTGTCCGCCGAAGAGATGGACGCTAAGCTCGCAGAGCTTAAAAAGGAACTTTTCAATCTCCGCTTCCAGCAGGCTGTTAATCAGCTTGATAACCCGATGAGAATCAGTGCCGTTAAAAAGGATATCGCAAGAATCAAAACTGTTCAGCGCGATATCGAGCTTCACGGCGCAAATTCTTGAATGAAAGGGAGGCTGAATAATTATGGAAAGAAACCTTCGTAAAACATTAGTTGGTATCGTCAGCAGCAACAAAATGGAAAAAACTGCTGTTGTAACCATCAAAGATAAGGTCAGACATCCGCTTTATAAGAAAATCGTTAACCGCACCATCAAGGTTAAGGCTCACGATGAAAACAATGAATGCGGTGTAGGCGACCGTGTCCTTATTATGGAAACCCGCCCTCTTTCAAAGGACAAGAGATGGCGTGTTGTCAAAATTATTGAAAAAGCCAAATAATTGGTGCAGCTAAAGGAGGCTAATTACAATGATCCAGCAGCAAACTTTACTTAAGGTTGCCGACAACACCGGAGCAAAGGAACTCATGTGCATCCGTGTTCTGGGCGGCACCGGAAGAAAATATGCTAACATCGGCGATGTCATTGTTGCTTCTGTTAAGAAGGCAGCACCGGGTGGCGTCGTTAAAAAAGGTGACGTTGTTAAGGCAGTTGTTGTAAGAACTGCAACAGGCGTTCGCCGTGATGACGGAACATACATTCGCTTCGACGAAAATGCAGCCGTTATCATAAGAGAAGATAAAAATCCCAGAGGTACA
This sequence comes from Acutalibacteraceae bacterium, assembly GCA_051880655.1. Lineage (GTDB taxonomy): Bacteria > Bacillota > Clostridia > Oscillospirales > Acutalibacteraceae > UBA6857. Next base: position 5,485 of record JBJEOJ010000042.1, read on the forward strand.
CGTATCTTTGGGCCGGTAGCAAGAGAGCTTCGTGACAAGGATTACATGAAAATTCTGTCCCTCGCTCCGGAAGTACTTTAAGGAGGTGTCACGATGAGCAAGGTTCATGTTAAAACAGGCGACCAGGTTGTTGTTATCAACGGCAAGGATCGTGGCGCAAGAGGCAAGGTGCTTCAGGTAAGCCCGTCGGAAGGCAAAGTTATCGTTGAAAAAATCAACATGGTTAAAAAACACGTCAAGCCCCGTCAGATGGGCGAACCCGGCGGAATTATCGACGCTGAAAGCGCACTTTACGCTTCAAAGGTTCAGCTTATCTGCCCGAAATGCGGCAGACCCACAAGAGTCGGTCACGTTTTCGTTGAATCAAAGGGCAAAACAAAGAAAATGCGCGTTTGCAAGCACAAAGACTGCGGCGCACAGTTTGAATAATAAGGGAGGAACATGACTATGGCAAGATTAAAAGAAGCCTATGTTAATGAGGTTGCACCTGCATTAATGAAAAAGTTCGGCTATAAAAGTGTTATGCAAATCCCGAAGATTGACAAAGTTGTTGTCAATGTTGCATGCGGTGAAGCAAGCACAAACTCAAAGGTGCTCGACGCAATCGTTGCAGACCTTCGCCAGATCACAGGTCAGCAGCCTGTTCTGTGCAAGGCTAAAAAATCAGTTGCTAACTTCAAGCTTCGTGAAGGCATGGTAATCGGCGCAAAGGTAACACTTCGCGGCACAAAGATGTATGAATTCATCGACAGATTCTTCAATCTCGCTCTTCCGAGAGTTCGTGACTTCAGAGGAATCAATCCCAATGCTTTCGACGGCAGAGGCAACTATTCCGTAGGCGTTAAGGAACAGCTTATTTTCCCGGAAATCGACTACGACAAGATCGACAAAGTACGCGGTATGGATATCTGCTTCGTAACAACCGCTAAGACAGACGAAGAAGCAAGAGAGCTGCTCACTCTTATGGGTGCTCCGTTTGAAAAGTAAGAGGAGGAATATTTTATGGCAAAAAGTGCAATGAAAGAAAAACAAAAAAGACCCGCCAAGTATTCCACAAGGCAGTATAACAGATGCAAAATCTGCGGCAGACCTCACGCTTATCTTCGTAAATACGGAGTTTGCAGAATCTGCTTCAGAGAGCTTGCTCATGCGGGTCAGATCCCCGGCGTGAAGAAATCAAGCTGGTAAGCAATTGCAATAAATTCAGGAGGTAAAGGAATAATGCAAGTAACAGACGCAATCGCTGATATGCTTACAAGAATTCGTAATGCAAGTTCAGCAAAACACGATTCAGTTAAAATTCCTGCATCCAACACGAAGAAGGCAATTGCTCAGATTCTTGTGGATGAAGGTTATATCAAGAGCTTTACCGTTGAAGAAGACGGAAAGCAGGGAATCATAACCGTAAACCTTAAATACGGTCCGAACAAATCACAGGTTATCACAGGTCTCAGAAGAGTTTCAAAGCCCGGTCTGAGAATTTATACAAGCTGTGAAGATATGCCCAAGGTTATGAAAGGTCTCGGCATTGCCATTCTTTCAACATCAAAGGGCATTATGACTGACAAGGACGCCCGCAAGGCTAACGTCGGCGGCGAAGTTCTTGCTTTCGTATGGTAAGGAGGTGCTGAAATGTCACGTATAGGTAGAATGCCGATTACTGTTCCGGCAAACGTTGAAGTTACGGTTGACGGCAGCACCGTAACAGCTAAGGGTCCGAAAGGCACTCTTACAAAAACATTCAACAAAAACATGTCAATCGTTAAGGACGGCAACACAGTTGTTGTTACAAGACCGAATGACAACAAAGAAAACAGATCACTCCACGGCCTTACCCGCACACTGATTGCAAACATGATTGAAGGCGTTGAAAAGGGCTATTCAAAGGAGCTTGAAATCAACGGTATCGGTTACCGTGCAGAAAAGAAGGGCAAAGATCTTGTCATGAAGATCGGCTATTCTCACGACGTAATCGTTCCGGAAATTGAAGGCATCACAATTGATGTTCCCGCTCCGAACAAAATCGTCATCAACGGCGCCGACAAACAGATGGTTGGTCAGTTTGCAGCAGAAGTTCGCGAAAAGCGTCCGCCGGAACCCTATAAGGGCAAGGGCATCAAGTATGCAAGCGAACATATCCGCCGCAAAGAAGGTAAAGCCGGTAAAGGCAAATAATGGTAAAGGAGTGAAAATAACATGGTCAGCAAACAAGACAGCAATAAAGCAAGACAGAAGAGACACGCAAGAGTACGTTCAAAAATCAGCGGTACTGCTTCTTGTCCCCGTCTTAGCGTATACCGTTCACTCAACCATATCTACGCACAGTTAATCGATGATGTTAAGGGTGTTACACTCGCCAGCGCTTCTTCAACAGAGAAGAGCTTCGAGAACGGTGGAAACATTGAAGCAGCAAAGCAGGTAGGCGAGCTGCTCGGCAAGCGTGCCGCTGAAAAAGGCATTGAAGAATGTGTTTTTGACAGAGGCGGTTATATTTATCACGGTCGTGTTCAGGCACTTGCAGACGGCGCACGTGCTGCCGGCCTGAAGTTCTAAGAGGAGGAAATTAATTATGACAAAGATTGATGCATCAGCTTATGAACTTACAGAACGTGTTGTGGCAATCAACCGTGTTTCAAAAACCGTTAAGGGCGGTCGTATTATGAAATTCTCGGCTCTCGTGGTTGTCGGTGATGGCAACGGCACAGTTGGTTTCGGTCTCGGAAAATCGGGCGAAGTTCCCGATGCAATCCGCAAGGCAATTGAGGACGCAAAGAAAAACCTTATTCATGTTGCTCTTAAAGGAACAACAATTCCTCATGAAATCATCGGTAAGTTCGGCGCAGGCGTTGTTCTTCTCAAGCCTGCCGCACCCGGTACCGGCGTTATTGCCGGCGGTCCTGTCCGTGCTGTGGTTGAAACAGTAGGTATCAAGGATATTCGTACAAAGGCTCTTCGTTCAAACAATCCGTGCAACGTTGTAAGAGCCACAATTGACGGTCTTTCAAAGCTTCGCAACGCTGAAGAAGTTGCTCAGATTCGTTCAAAGACAGTCAAAGAAATTTTAGGTTAAGGAGGGCGAAGTTATGGCAAATGTTAAAGTTAAGCTTGTAAGAAGTCTTATCGGCTCAAAGGAAGATCAGATTGCCACCGCCCATTCTCTTGGTCTTCGTAAAATCGGCGACGAAAAGGTTCAGCCGGACAACCCGCAGACTCAGGGTAAGGTGAAGAAAATTTCTCATCTTATCGAGGTAACCGAAGCTTAAACAAGGAGGTGCGAAAACAAATGAAATTGCACGAACTTACACCGGCAGCAGGCTCAACAAAAGCGCGCAAGCGTATCGGTCGCGGCGCCGGTTCCGGACAGGGTAAAACCGCCGGTAAAGGTCATAAGGGTCAGAAAGCCCGTGCAGGCAGAGGAATGCGCCCCGGATTTGAAGGCGGTCAGATGCCACTGCAAAGACGAATTCCCAAGAGAGGTTTCGTCAACATTTTCAGAACAGAGATGGCAATTGTTAACGTTGCTGCGCTTGAAAAAGCATATGATAACGGTGACAAGGTTACAGTTGATTCTCTTGTTGAAAAAGGTCTCGTTAAGAAGGTTCTTGACGGTGTTAAAATTCTCGGAAACGGTGAAATCACAAAGTCTCTCACTGTTGAAGCAAACGCTTTCAGTGAGTCGGCAAAGCAGAAGATTGAAGCTGCAGGCGGAAAGACCGAGGTGATCTGAGAATGATTAGTACCTTTATAAATGCATGGAAAATTGCAGATCTTCGCAAGAAGATGCTTTTCACCGCACTTATAGTTTTGATTTTCAGAATCGGTGCTGCCATTCCCGTTCCGTTTACCGATATTACTTCCGGTATTACCCCGGACGGCAGCGAAACATTTATGAACTATTTGAACATGATGACAGGTGACGCGTTTAACTACGGTACTATTTTCGCAATGTCGGTAACACCTTACATCAACAGTTCAATCATTATTCAGCTTCTCACTGTTGCAATTCCCGCCCTTGAAAAACTTTCAAAAGAGGGTGAGGAGGGAAGAAAGAAAATTGCAACAATCACCCGTTACACAACCGTTGGTCTTGCTCTTTTACAAAGTACGGCATACTTCATTTACCTTCGCGCAAAAGATTACATTGTAACCGATGCAGAAGGTAATCAGTTCACCGGCTTTGCTGCTGTTCTTCAGGGCTTAACAATTATCCTGGTTCTTACGGCAGGTTCAAGCTTTATTATGTGGCTCGGCGAGCAGATTAACGACAAGGGTATCGGAAATGGCGTTTCCATTATCCTTTTTGCCGGTATCGTTTCCCGTATGCCGACACTTGTAACAACTTTCTATCAATATTTCATCGGCGGCGGCGCATATTACGCATTGGTACCCATCGTAATTGTTTGCCTGCTTGCTATGGTTGCATTCATCGTCTGGATGGATAATGCTGAACGCAGAATACCGGTTCAGTATGCAAAAAGAGTTGTCGGACGCAAGATGTACGGCGGTCAGAGCACACATATTCCCATCAAGGTTAATATGTCAGGCGTTCTTCCCGTTATCTTTGCTTCTTCAATTCTTTCTCTTCCGCCAACAATTGAAATGTTCATGAACGAAGACAACATGAGCAATGCCACAAAGACTTTCTTCGGCCTCTTCTCATCTTCTCATTGGGCATATGCAATTATGTATTTTGTACTCATCTTGTTCTTTGCATATTTCTATGCAAGCATTCAGTACAATCCGGTTGAAATGGCAAACAATATCCGTAAAAACAGCGGTATGATTCCGGGTATCCGTCCGGGCAAACCGACTGCTGATTACATCAAGAAGATTCTCAGCAGAATTACCCTTATGGGCGCACTGCTTCTGAGCGTTATCGCTTTGTTCCCGAATCTTCTGACGCTGTTCACAACCCTCATCGGAAAACCGATGATGCTTTCACTCGGCGGAACATCACTTATCATCGTTGTCGGCGTTGCTCTTGAAACCGTTAAGTCTCTTGAAAGCCAGATGATGATGAGACATTACAAAGGCTTCCTTGATTAATACTTACGGGGTGATTTTATGAAACTTATTTTTCTCGGCGCCCCGGGCGCAGGTAAAGGCACACAGGCTGAAGTTGTCAGCGAGAAACTTGCAATTCCCGCAATTTCAACCGGCAACATTATCCGTGCCGCTGTTAAAGAACAGACAGAAATGGGTATTAAGGCAAAGGATTATATCGAAAAGGGTCAGCTCGTTCCCGATGATGTTGTAATCGGCATCATCAAGGAAAGACTGGCTCAGGACGACTGCAAAGGCGGCTTTATTCTTGACGGCTTCCCAAGAACAGTCCGTCAGGCTCAGGAGCTTGACAAAATGGGCGTTGAAATCGACAGAGTTATTGACATTGAGGTTTCAGACGAAAGAATTGCCGCAAGAATGTCCGGACGCAGAGTTTGCAAAAACTGCGGAGCTTCCTATCATCTTGAATATAAGAAGCCGGAAAAAGACGGAGTTTGCAACCTTTGCGGTGACGAGCTTGTTCAAAGGTCAGATGATAAGCCGGAGACCGTTCTTGACAGACTGAAAGTTTATCATGAACAAACCGAACCGCTTATTGATTTTTACCGTGAAAAAGGCAAGCTTCGTGTTGTTGAAGGTCAGGAGCAGGTTGCCGACACAACGGCACTCACTCTTGAAGCGTTAAACGATTAACTTAAAACAACAAGAAAGGAAGCGTCACGAAAGCTTGAGAAAGCCGGAAAGCTTTCAAAGCGATTTGTGCCGCATGGCGAATGAACATGATTGTGCTCAAAACAGCCCGTGAGCTTGAGCTCATGCGTGAAGCGTGCAGAATTTCTGCCGGAGCACTACGCGTGGCGGGTGAAGCGGTCAGACCCGGCGTTTCAACCTGGGAAATTGACAGACTTGCCTATAACTATATTAAAAGTCAGAATGCAGAACCGAACTTCCTGCATTTATACGGCTTTCCCGCTACCGCATGTATTTCCATAAACGACGAGGTTATTCATGGAATTCCGAGCAAGAAGCGCATTTTAAAAGAAGGCGACATCGTCAGCATTGACCTTGGAGCCAAAAAGAACGGATATAACGGCGATAACGCGGCAACCTTTGCCTGCGGAAAAATTTCCGATGAGGCACAGAAGCTGATGGACACAACAAGAGAAAGCCTTTATGAGGCAATCAAGGTTGCGGTTGTCGGCAACAAAATCGGCGATATTGCTTATGCCGTTCAGTCTTATTGCGAAGAAAGAGGCTATGGCGTTGTGCGTGAATACACAGGCCACGGCGTCGGCAAGGAACTTCATGAAGATCCGAGCGTTCCAAATTACGGCAAAGCCGGCAGAGGTGTTCGCCTGTGCCAAGGCATGACAATTGCCATTGAACCGATGATCAATCAGGGCACTGCAAAAATTTTTGTAATGCCGGACGGCTGGACAGTGAAAACAAAAGATGCAAAGTTGTCTGCTCATTTTGAGCACACGGTTGCAATTACCAAAGACGGTCCGGTAATTCTCACAAAAGAGTGAGGTTTGCATGGAATTTCAAACAGGTCAGATTGTAATTTCAAAAGCAGGACGTGACAAGGACAGAATGCTGGTTGTCACAAAATGCGAAAACGGTGCGGTTTTCGTCTGCGACGGAAAAGAGCGCCCGCTTGAAAGAGCAAAAAGAAAAAATCCAAAGCATCTTCAGACAACATCACTGTTTATTGAACCGGATTCAATGACAAGTAATTCAAAATTAAGAAAAACCCTCAGACTTTTGGATAACCAAGGGAGGTAAGCTGTTATGTCAAAACAGGATATGATCGAAGTTGACGGAACAGTTGTTGAAGCATTGCCGAACGCAACTTTCCAGGTCGAACTTGAAAACGGACACAAAATACTGGCTCATATTTCCGGTAAGCTTCGCATGAACTACATTCGAATTCTTCCCGGAGATAAAGTAAAGGTCGAAATGTCTCCATACGATCTTAGCAAGGGCCGCATAACATGGAGATCAAAATAATCCGTATTATACAATCGGTCTTGAAATTTTAAAGGAGGTATAGTTCATATGAAAGTCAGACCTTCTGTTAAGAAAATTTGCGAAAAATGCAAAGTAATTAAGCGCAAGGGAAAGGTCATGGTTATCTGTGAAAATCCCAAACACAAACAGCGTCAGGGTTAAAGACGCAAACCAATTTTGGAGGTGAACTGACAAATGGCGCGTATTCAAGGCGTTGACCTTCCGAGAGAGAAGAGAATTGAAATTGCTCTTACCTATATTTTCGGTATCGGTCAGAAAACCGCAAAGGACATCATCGCTGCAACAGGTGTAAATCCCGACACAAGAGTTAAGGATCTGAGCGATGACGATGTTGCAAAGCTTAACGAGTATATTATCCACAACCTCACAGTTGAGGGTGATCTCAGAAGAAAAACTGCATACGACATTAAGAGATTGACAGAAATCGGCTGCTATCGCGGTGTACGTCACAGAAAGGGTCTTCCCGTAAGAGGACAGCGTTCAAAAACAAACGCACGTACACGTAAGGGTCCGAAGAAGACAATCGCAAACAAGAAGAAATAATTCAAATAGGAGGATATTACTATGGCTGCTAAGGTTAGCAAGAAAACTGCTACCACTCGCCGCCGCCGTGAAAAGAAGAATATCGAACGCGGTGCGGCCCATATTCAATCCACCTTCAACAATACCATTGTTACTATCTCTGACACTCAGGGCAATGTAGTATCATGGGCAAGTGCCGGCGAAATGGGCTTCAGAGGCTCAAGAAAATCAACACCTTTTGCTGCTCAGACCGCTGCTGAAACAGCTGCAAAAACAGCAAAGGATTACGGCATGAAAACTGTTGAAGTATATGTTAAGGGACCGGGCGCAGGTCGTGAAGCTGCAATCAGAGCTTTACAGACTGCCGGACTTGATGTAACAATGATCAAAGACGTTACACCGATTCCGCATAACGGCTGCCGTCCGCCCAAGAGAAGACGTGTTTAACGGAGGTACGATAGATGAGTAGATACACAGGAGCGGTTTGCAAACAGTGCCGCCGTGAGGGTAAGAAGCTCTTTTTGAAAGGTGACAGATGCTACACAGGCAAATGTGCCATCGAGCGCCGTTCTTATGCTCCCGGTCAGCATGGTCAGAACCGCAGCAAAAATTCTGAATACGGTCTTCAGCTTCGCGCAAAACAGCAGGCAAGACGTTATTACGGTATTCAGGAAGGCCAGTTCCACAAATATTTTCTTATGGCTGAACGCAAAGCAGGCATGACAGGCGAAAACCTTCTCAAGATCTGCGAAAGCCGTCTTGATAATGTTGTTTACACATTGGGCTGGGCTTCATCCCGTGCAGAAGCAAGACAGCTTGTAACACACGGTCATTACGAAGTTAACGGCAAAAAGGTTGACATTCCGAGCTATCTTCTTAAAGCAGGCGACACCGTTTCAATCAAAGCAAAAAGCCGTGACAGCGTAAAGATTAAAGCTGTTCTTGAAGCAAACGAATCAAGACCTGTTCCCACATGGCTTGATCTCGACAGCCAGAACCTCACAGCAAAGGTTGTTGCTCTTCCGGAGCGTGAGCAGATTGGTGCACCGGTTGAAGAACACCTCATCGTTGAGTTCTATTCTAAGTAATAGACTAAGGTGCAAAAACACATTTAAAGCATAATAAGGAGGCTTGGCATGATAGGAATCGAGAAACCGAAAATTGAGACTTCCGAATTATCGCCTGACGGTACTTACGGAAAGATCGTAGTTGAGCCGCTTGAGAGCGGTTACGGTATTACGCTGGGCAACAGCCTCAGAAGAACGCTTCTTTCTTCTCTTCCGGGCTATGCAATAACAAGCGTCAAGATTGACGGAGTTGTGCATGAATTTTCAACAATTCCGGGAGTCAAGGAAGATGTTACCGAAATTGTTCTCAATCTTAAGCGAGTAATACTCAAAATTCACGGAGAAGGTCCGAAAACTTTATACATTGACGCAAGCGGCGAAGGCGAAATTGTTGCGGGCGACATTAAGTGCGACGCTGATGTTGAAATTCTCAGCCCTGAACGTCACATATGCACCCTTGACAAGGACGCACATGTAAGCATGGAGCTCACATGCGACTGCGGACGCGGATATGTTTCGGCCGAGCAGAACAAAGCAGCTCTGAAACAACAACCCATCGGAGTTATTGCAATTGACTCAATCTATACACCGGTGCTGAAAGTCAACTATACAGTTGAAAACACACGTGTAGGCCAGAACACAGCTCTTGACAAACTCACTCTTGAAGTTTGGACCGATAAAACAATTTCGGCAACAGAAGCTGTTTCGTTAGCGGCAAAGTTTCTCAATGAACATCTCGTTCTCTTCAGCGATTTGTCGGGAGAAGCATATGACACTGAAATAATGGTTGACAAAGCAGAGGATTCAAAAGAAAAAATCCTTGAGATGACCATTGAGGAACTTGAGTTGACAGTGCGCTCATTCAACTGCTTGAAGCGTGCGCAGATCAACACGGTTGAAGATTTGACCAAAAAGACAGAAGAAGAAATGATGAAGGTCAGAAACCTCGGCAAGAAGTCACTTGACGAAGTTATCGGCAAGCTTCATTCATTGGGTCTTAGTCTCAGGACTGAAGAAGATTAAAAACTTACGCTAAAGGAGTGATTTCAAATGGCAGGTACCAGAAAGCTTGGCAGAACCAGCGATCATCGCAAGGCAATGCTTCGAGGCATGGTAACTTATCTCTTAGAGAAAGGCAGCATTGAAACCACCGTTACAAGGGCAAAGGAAGTTCGCGCAATGGCTGAGAAAATGATTACTCTCGGCAAAGAACCGACACTTCACAATCGCCGTCAGGCTCTTGCATACATCACAAAAGATGATGTTGTTAAGAAGCTTTTCGACGAAATCGGTCCGAAATATAAAGATGTAAACGGTGGATACACCCGTATTATCAAAACAGGTCCCCGTCGCGGAGACGCAGCAGAGATGTGCATCATCGAGCTTGTTTGATTCGGATAGTACAAATAAATTTCAGGGTTTGCAAGAAATTGCAGACCCTGTTTTTTAATATTTCTTAATTTTTGATACGACTGATTATTTTGGTTAAAAAATTGTTTAATTTTGCCAAAAACGACAAATTAAAGTGTGTAAAAGTCACAAAAATTCATTACTTTATTATATTGGAAATATAAAACAACTAAAAATTTTAAAATTGGAAAAAACTTGACAACTAAATTACAAAGTGATAATATACTTGTGCTGCAGCGGAATTATTAAAAAGTAAAAAAATAATGTTGGATAAAACCAAGGAGGTAAATAATGAAAAAATCTATAAGTTTGTTTTTGACAGTTGTTTTGCTGTTATCAATTGGTAGTGTAATTTGTTTTGGTGAAGATTATGAAATCGAATTTTTCCCTGACGATTATGATACTGATTTAGGTGAATACTACACTGATAGTCACGGAAACATGATTCCTATTGGAAACGGAACTTCTTTGTTTAGTCTAGGTGAAAATAAAGATGGAGAACTTTATGATGTAACATATTTGGATTTAGAATGTGCTCAACCGCAGGTAAAAAAGGAAATAAGAGCAACAAAAGCATATACGGTAACTGGTTTGCCGTTAAAAAACAATATGCAAAAGTGTTATGTTGCAACAACTTATATTTATGTTTGTCAGGTTACAGGAACGAATGTTTATCTTTCCAGATGCAGAATTAACGGAAATACGGCGACCTATCAGGATAAAATGATACTTCGTAATTTCGGTCATAATCAGACTTTGGAATTATATGAACACAACGGTAAAGTTTATATGTGGGTTGGTTGCAGACCGAATAAGTTCAATTATAAAAATGGTACTGAACCTTGTAATTTCACAACTGCGCTCGGAAGGATTGAATATAAGGCAAATGAAACAATTTCTGATTATTCAGATATTTGCAGATTTGTCAGTCCGCATTTTGCAAACACTACAGGAGAATCTTTTGATCACAGAACATCAGATGAAGGAACCAAAATAGAAATAACACAGCGAATTGATGCTGCACTTTCAAGTGATAAGCAAACTGTAGTACTTGCAACAAGAAGCTTACATAACAAAATTCAATATAGCGAATATGATAATGAAACGCTTAATAATATTCTTGATGAAAAAGAAAATGATACTAAAAAACATGTATCATTCTATCAAAATGAAGAATTAAAAAATGCTTGCCTGTTTTCTTGTGTTCAGGATGATGATGAAAGAATATTGCCAAATAGATCTTGTCAGGGAATTGATGCCACAAGTGTTTATTGTTCAATTTATATTTCTGGTGGAACTGGGGTTAACCTCGTTGATGATGAAAACCTTGCTTATACGCCAAAAATCGGGAAAATGGTTAAAAACAGCAGTGGAGGTTATACTTACAAGACCTGTGTAAAATTAAAAAACACCCACTCCGATTATACGAGCATTAGCAAATATGCAAACCTACCACTGGAAATTGAAGGTGTTCAAATTAAAGGTGATTTGCTTTACTTTGCATTATTACCGACTGCCGATAGTATTAAATCAGGAACACAATATATTTATTCCATAGACAAAACAATATTATGACAAAAGGAGATAGTCAAATGAAAAAAGTAATATCATTAATCCTGTCAATAATCATGCTGATGTCAGCGGCTGCACTTCCGACTTGGGCAGCAGCATCGGCAGTAACACCTAAAACGTATATTGCAAAGCAAAATTTTAAAAACAAAGACGGGCAGGTTAGCGGCAGATATTTTGAATTTAATACAAGTGAAAAAATTATGTTTGATAATTCCGGCTTAGGTAAAGATGATCTCGGATTTGATGAACTTGATTTTAATTTAATAAGTACATATGTCAGAGGAAATGAAATATATTATGTAATAGACGGGTATGATTATAACAGTAGTCAGTACAAATACTATTTTAAATCCTCAGATATAACCGTATTAAGAGGAAAAGGCAGTAAAGTATTATACGAATCAACTGATCGCATGTATGTTATCGGCGGTTATGGACAGAGCATTTTTTTTAAAGAAGGAAAACAAGTAAAGAAATATTACAAAGGAAAAATTTCAAACGTTTTCA
>JBJEOJ010000043.1:0-3576 GCA_051880655.1 Acutalibacteraceae bacterium
CTTTCAGAAGCATTGCGGCAAGATTGCCGTGACCGAGACCGACATTTCTCTGTTCTGCAACCGAACCGGGAATGCAGAAAGCCTGAAGTCCCTTGCCGATTGTTGCAGCAGCGTCGGAAGCTTTGGCAACGCCGGTTTTCAAAGCGAGTGCAACACCGAGTGTGTATGCCCAGACAGCGTTATCAAAAGCGATGGGCTGAACACCCTTTACGATTGATTCAACATCAATACCTTTTGAAAGGCAGAGATCGCGGGCTTCTTCAAGAGAAGCAATGCCGTATTCCTTCAGGCAGGCTTCAATTTTAGCCATTCTTCTTTCTTTGCCTTCAAACATTACATCGTTAGCCATTATTAAATTCCTCCCTCTCTTTATTATTCTTCACGCGGATCGATATATTTCGCAGCGTTTTCAAAGCGGCCGTATGTGCCTGTATTCTTTTTCAGAGCTTCATCAGCAGGAACGCCGTGACGGATGTCTTCAAGCATCTTGCCGAGTCTGATGAACTGATAACCGGTTACTTCGTTGTCCTCATCAAGAGCCATCTTGGTAACATAGCCTTCTGCCATTTCCATGTAACGAACGCCTTTTTCTTTGGTTGAGAACATTGTGCCAACCTGTGAACGAAGACCCTTGCCGAGGTCTTCAAGAGCAGCGCCGACAACAAGACCGTCTTCTGAGAATGCGGACTGTGTGCGTCCGTAAACGAACTGGAGGAAGATTTCTCTCATTGCAACATTGATAGCGTCGCAAACAAGGTCAGTGTTCAAGCATTCAAGAAGGGTTTTGCCCGGAAGAATTTCAGCAGCCATAGCTGCGGAATGGGTCATACCGGAGCAGCCGATTGTTTCAACAAGAGCTTCTTCAACAATGCCGTTTTTAACATTAAGAGAAAGCTTGCATGTGCCCTGCTGAGGAGCGCACCAGCCGACACCGTGAGAAAAGCCGGAAATATCCTTGATGTCATAAGCTTTTACCCATTTTCCCTCTTCGGGAATCGGAGCCGGACCGTGTTTGGGTCCTTTTGCAACCACGCACATTTTTTTAACTTCTTCTGAATAATTCATGTGTCTGTTCTCCTTTCGGAATTCATAATATTGGTCGGTCGGTCAAAAGCCCGTCCTTTTTTACCACTGATTATAATAACAAATTATTGGCTTTCATGCAATAGAATAAGCAAAGAAAATTAAATTTTTGGAAAGCTGCAACAAAAAATGTGCCGGAAAGCTTTTTGAAATAGTCAAAATTCATCTCAAACGGTTCTTTTTTGAAATACGCGCCGGACAAACAGTAAAAATTTTTTGCGCTTCCCCGCCTTCATAAAGCAAGCAAAAAACTGCAACCTCATTTCTGAAATTGCAGTTTCCTATGTCATATTTTATTTAATCGGCAAACCAAAGCAGTGCATCTGAAGTGCGCTTTGCAGTCTCAGCGGTTCGGCGGCCTTGAACTGCGTTCCGCTTGCAAAAGCCTGCTGCTGAAGTCGGATTCCCAGAAGAAGCGTCGGGTCAGCCTGAGAAACATGAAGTTTGATGCTTTCCATCTTCTTTTCTTCAAAATCGGTGATGTCAACCAGTGTGTTCGGCTTGTCGGTATAATAATAGCCTATACCACTGACTTTCCATGCATCGTCACGTAACTTTCCGTCCTGAAACTCGGGATAAAAATTACATTCGCTGTCCATGCAGGCATATTTGACGGCCGTGCCGACCTTGATGTGATCGCTGTGACATTCGCTTTCAAGAAGCGGATCAACGGTCAGTACAAAATCCGGCTGAATTTTTCTGATGACCTGCATAACGGCGACTGAAATTTCATCAACCGTTGCTCTTGTTTTGTCATGGAAGCCGAGAAATCCTGCGTTTTTCACGCCGAGATATTCCTGTGCCGCCTTTGCTTCCTTTTGTCTGATGGTTTCGACCTCGTTTTCCTTGCCGATATATTCGGGATTTGCGTACCGGTCGTCGGTGACAGTCAGTTCCCATACCTCAACGCCGAGTGAAACAAGCCATGCCATGGTGCCGCCTGCTCCGATTTCGTTGTCATCGGGGTGCGGCTGAACAAACAAAATTCTTTTTGCCTTGCTCAGATCAGGCGGTGCGCAAAGAACACCGACGGCAGGATTGGAAATTGCCGAAAAGGCTGCGCGTTCCGTGTTGAATTTGATTGTTTTGCCTTTGCTTTTTGCTTTTTTAAAAATGCTCATTTTAACTCTTCCTTTTTCCGCCTGCTGAGGCGGTTTCGTTTTCTTCGTATAATTTATTATCGCAACCGAAGAAAAACTGCTTTTTCCCGGCTGTTAATTAATAATATATCAAATTGCCGTTTCAGTCAACTGTTCCGGCGAAAAAACTGTTTCAATCACCTTTTCGCATGAAGCCGGAGAATAAACCCAACGGTCAATATAATCGCTCTGGTTATAATAAGTGACGGGAGCAATGGGATATTCCGCGTCAAAGGAATCAACAATAATCAGCTTGATTTTCATTCTTTCGGGAATGAGATTTTTGATATATACGCTTGCATGCTGACCGGGAACAACACCGGGAACATATTCCGCAAGCCCGGCAAGATTCGGCATCAATTCAACAAAAATGCCGTAGCGTTCAACGGAGCGGACAATTCCGGGAACGGTTTCGCCTGCTTTGAAAAGGGCGGCGTTTTCTTCCCATGTGCCCAGAAGTTCTTTATAGCTGAGCGTGATTCTGCCGTTTTCGTCAACCGCCTTAACAACCGCCTTGATTTTCTGACCTGCGGCGAAGCGTGCCGACGGGTGCGGTATTCTTGAAACAGAGATGCTGTCAATCGGCATAAGTGCCGAAATTCCTGCGCCTATGTCCGCAAACACGCCGAAATTTTCCATATGCGTCACAACTGCGTCAATCACAAAACCGGGTTTGAGCTTGGATATATATTCCTGCATTGCCTCCTTTTGCACCGCCTTGCGGCTGAGCACGGCATAGGTCTGACCGCTTTCGTCGGTTTTGAAATCAATGATTCTGAACATAACGGGTTTGTTTACCCTTGAAATTATTGCAATATCACGGACGCTTCCGTCATCAATTCCGATTGCGCCCTCCTCTCTCGGTATAATTCCTTTCATAACGCCTAAATCAACATGAAGATTATGATCTTTGTCACACAAAGCGGCTCTTGCCTCCAGAATTTTTCCGCTGTAATATGCCTCGCGAAGCGAAGCCTTTGATGACAGAGCGTTCTGGTTCTCTTCCGTTGAAATCAGATAGTTTTCCGGATAATATTTTTTCATTTTGATAACCCTTTCCGCCTTTAAAAGGCATTTGATAACCCGAGAAGCTTTTTGCCTCTTGGTTTGAACATACAAGGTAATTTTAAAACCGGTCGCAAGGCGACACCACTCCCGTTCAGGGTTGTACCAAACTTCAACTCAACTGCCCGAGCCATAGGTTGAGCAGTAAATTATAGTCGGTCGCAAGGCGACACCGCTCCCGTTTAGGATTGTACTGAGCTTTCACTCAACTGCCCGAGCCATTAACCCCAAAACAGGAGTAAAGTTTTTGCCAAGCTTTTTTCAAAAAGCTTGTGGGGTCAAGGGGCAA
>JBJEOJ010000044.1:0-17532 GCA_051880655.1 Acutalibacteraceae bacterium
CATATTTTGAAGTTACTTCTCTTTCTTTTTGGGTCACATCATTTTAACACATACAAAATAAGCAGCCGCTCATCAGCAGCTGCTTAAACATTTGCCTATTGATCTTATGCGCCGAAAAGCACAAGCAAAGATGAAACAAGTGCGAGAACAAAGAAAAGTGCACCTGCAATCTTTGTGAATTTTACGAGCTTTGCTTCCATTGTTCTGCCTTTGTTCTTGCCGAAAAAGCTGTCAGCCGCACCTGCGATAGCGCCGGAAAGACCCTGCTGTTTGCTTTCCTGAAGAAGAACAAGAACGATTATAACAAGAGCAACAATTATGGAAACAATAGCCAAAACATACTGAAGAGCAGTCATGTCAAAACCTCCGTTATTTTATACTTTTGTTATTTTAACATATAAATTGTTAAAAAGTCAATAGTTACCTTAAATTATGCTTTTGACTTTTTTGCAAGAAAGCCTGTATATGGTTTGTCGGCATCCGATTTGGCGACATCACCGTATTCAATAATCGGCTCTCCCTTCGATTCAACAACATCTTTTGTGATAACAAGCTTTCTGATTGTTGAATCCGACGGAATATCATACATATATTTCATAAGAAGATTTTCAATAACGCTTCTCAGACCTCTTGCACCTGTTTTATATTCAAGTGTTTTGTCTGCAATTGCGCCCAATGCTTCATCTTCAAACTCAAGCTCAACGCCGTCCATTTCAAACATAAGCTTATATTGCTTGATGATGGCGTTTTTCGGCTCGGTCATAATTTTAACCATTGCGTCTCTGTCAAGTGCTTCAAGCGAAGCAATAACCGGCAATCTGCCTGCAAGCTCGGGAATGATTCCGTATCTTACAAGATCGTGGTGAACAACCTTTGAAATCAGCTTGCTTGATTCAAGCTCCTGCTTGGTTCTGATGTTTGCACCGAAGCCGAGACCGGAATTGCCCAAACGGTTTTCAATGATTTTTTCAATACCGTCAAATGCGCCCGCACAAATGAACAAAATGTTTGTTGTGTCAATCTGAATAAATTCCTGCTGCGGATGCTTTCTTCCGCCCTGCGGTGGAACATTGGAAACCGTTCCCTCAAGAATTTTCAAAAGTGCCTGCTGAACACCCTCACCGCTGACGTCACGGGTAATTGAAGTGCTTTCGGATTTTCTTGCAATTTTGTCAATTTCGTCAACATAAATGATTCCGCGTTCTGCTTTTTCAATGTCATAATCAGCCGCCTGAATCAGTCTTAAAAGAATGTTTTCAACATCTTCGCCGACATAGCCCGCTTCGGTGAGCGTTGTGGCGTCGGCAATGGCAAACGGAACATCAAGAATTTTTGCAAGCGTCTGCGCAAGCATGGTTTTGCCAACACCGGTTGAGCCGAGCATTAAAATGTTACTCTTGACAATTTCAACATCATTGGATTTCTTGGAATAGATTCTTTTATAGTGATTATAGACGGCAACGCTTAAAATTTCTTTTGCTTTTTGCTGACCGATAACATATTCATCAAGCTTTGCCTTGATTTCATGCGGCTTCGGAAGAGAAGCAAAATCAGCCTCGCCGCCTCTTTTTTTTGGTTTCGGAGCTTCGTCAATGATTGAGCGGCAAAGTTCAACACATTCATCGCAGATATAGACTCCCGGACCTGCAATCAGTGTTGCAACCTCATTCTGAGGTTTGTTGCAAAACGAACAACGAACATTTCCGGATTTGTTTTCGTCGTCTCTTGCCATCTGATCAACCCCCTTTATCAAACTTTTGTAGGGGTTGTCGCAGTTAGATGCAGAAAGCGTTTTCTTCACCCTGAAGCTGTATAAAGATACTGCGAGTGAGTGAAAAAACGCTTAAAAAAGCAAAATGTTTCATTCTTTTTTTCATTTAACATTTTGCTTTTTGCTCTGCGCTAAATGCGACAGCCCCGTTTTATTATCTTTTTGTCAGGACCTTGTCAATCAGACCGTATTCAAGTGCTTCCTGAGCAGACATGAAATTGTCACGCTCAGTATCAGCGGCAATAACATCAATCGGCTTGCCGGTGTTTTCGGCAAGAATTTTGTTAAGCTTTTCTCTTGTTTTGAGAATGTTTTCGGCAACAATTTTGATTTCGGTTGCCTGACCCTGCGCACCGCCCGAGGGCTGATGAATCATAACTTCACTGTTGGGAAGAGCAAATCTTTTGCCCTTTGCTCCCGAAGAGAGAAGAAATGCACCCATGCTTGCAGCCATACCCATGCAAATTGTTGAAACATCGCATTTGATATACTGCATGGTGTCATAAATTGCAAGACCTGCGGAAACCGATCCGCCCGGGCTGTTGATATAAAAACTGATATCTTTTTCGGAATCCTTGCCCTCAAGATAGAGAAGCTGAGCGACAACAAGGCTTGCTGATTGGTCAGTTACCTGATCGGATAAAACAATGATTCTGTCTTCGAGAAGGCGGGAAAAAATATCATACTGTCTTTCACCGCGGCTGGTCTGATCAATTACATATGGTACTAATGGCATAATAAAAACCTCCTGGTAACAAAACTATATAATTAATTTTCTTCCGATTTAAACGACTGATTTTATTGTTCACCGCAGAAAGCCCGGTTAAACAATTATTCCTCACTCGGCGCAGCATTTTCTGCTTCTGTGCTTTCTGCTGTTTCCTCTTCTTGCTTTTCCTCTTCATCGTCTTTTTCTGTTACAACAGCATTTTCAACAATGAAGTCAACAGCCTTATTGATGGTTAAATCTTTTTTAAGACCGTCGGCAGGAATTGCATTTTTGATCTGTTCAACTTCCATGTTGTACTGTTCCGCATATTTTGCATATTCGGTTTCAAGATCAACATCGGAAACTTCAAGCTTTTCAAGCTCTGCAATTTTTTCAAGAGCAAGACGGATTTTAACATTCTTTTCTGCACCGTCTTTTGCTTTTTCTTTATAATCGTCAAGAGTCATACCCATATACTGAAGATAAAGACTGAAGTTCATGCCCTGTGATGAAAGACGGTAGTCAAGATCTCTGATCTGGTTGTCAAGTTCATCATCAACCATAACGTGAGGAATGTCTGCAACAACATTTTCGGCAAGCTGTTCAAAGACCTGCTGTCTGATTTCGCCGTCCTGCTCGGACTTTTTCTGTTCTTCAACTTCTTCTTTGAGCTGCTTTTTAAGATCGTCAACAGTGTCGCAGTCAGCTGCGTCCTGAGCAAACTCATCGTTTACTTCGGGAAGCTCTTTGAATTTGATTTCTTTAAGCTTAACTTTGAACACAGCGTCCTTGTCGGCAAGCTTTTCGTCATATTCTGTGGGGAATGTTACGTTAACGTCGAATTCCTCGCCTGCGTTGTGACCGATAATCTGATCTTCAAAGCCGGGAATGAATGTGCCCGAACCGAGTGTCAGTTCATAATCTTCACCCTTGCCGCCGTCAAATGCAACGCCGTCTGTGAAGCCTTCAAAGTCGATAACGGTGATATCGCCGTCAGCTGCCGCTCTGTCTTCAACAGTGATAATTCTTGCGTTTCTTTCAACAAGAGAATCAATTTTTGACTGAATTTCTTCGTCTGTGACTTCAAGCTTTTTAACCGAAGCTTCAAGACCCTTATAAGCTTTTACTTCAACATCGGGCTTTGTGTAAACTTCGATTGTCAGTTCAACACCGTCTTTGCCGATGCTCTTGATGTCGGCGTTCTCTGTTCCGACAACATCAAGCTCGGATTCTTTGATTGCAGCTTCAACTTCATTCGGATAGCAGATTTCAAGTGCGTCTTCATAAAGGAAGCCTTCTCCGTAAAATTTCTCGGCCATATGGCGGGGAACCTTACCCTTGCGGAAGCCGGGAATGGAAATGCGGTTTTTCATCTTAGCGAAAGCTTTTTTCTGAGCCTCTTCAAAAGTTTCGGCGTCAATTGAAACTTCAAGAGTCCAGAGATTTGCTTTTTCTGATTTCGTTGATGATTTTAAACTCATTTTTCATACTCCTAACATAGGTGATTTTTCGGTCGAAAAAAGGATTTGCGACCCATTGTCTTTTTTATACCACGGTATTATAACACATTTAAAATAAATTGCTATACCTTTTTTAAAAATTTTCGATTAATTTCGGACAAAATTCAAGAAAATCAGCAGAAATTAATCGAAATTCAATACCGTCATAGTTTCCGTTGAACGCATTTTTTACCGATTGACCGTGAATATGACCGTAAAAGCATCGACTGATATTTTCCTCTTTAAGGACATTTATCATTTCTTCGCACACCTGACCGTACATAATCGGCGGATAATGAAGAAAAACAACAGGCTCACAGTCAAACTTTCTTGCAAAATCGATTGACATTTTCAGCCTGCCGGCTTCCCTGAGAAGCACCTTTTTGTCTGCGCTTTTTTCTGCGTCATAAAACCAGCCGCGGCTTCCGCAGACGGCAATGTTTCCGACTTTGAAAGCGTTATTGAACAGAATATCAATTTTGTCAAAACCGTTTTCGGCTATAAATTCATCCAGCTTTTTTTTCGTCTGCCACCAGTAATCATGGTTGCCCTTCATGATTATTTTGCGTCCGGGAAGAGAATTTAAAAAGGCAAGGTCATCTGCCGCTTCAAAAAGCTTCATTGCCCAGGAAATGTCTCCCGCAACAACAACGGTGTCTTCTTCGCCCACAACGGTACGCCAGTTTTTTTCAAGCCTTTGAACATAGTTATCCCAGCCGTAAAAAACATCCATCGGCTTATCACACGAAAAAGATAAATGCGGATCACCGATTGCAAAAAGCGACATAACGTTCCTCCTTCCTTTTTATCATTACATCAAAAGAAGCCCTTACGGACTTCTTTTTTAGCTTTGTGTTTATCTGTTTATTTTATTCCGAGCATTGCATAAACCATTGATGTCATATCTTCTTTTGAGCAGACATCTTTAAAACGTACCTCTTTATCCTTTAGGTTTGCAAGCTGCGGCGGGCACGGCTCTCCTGTTTCATCAAAGAGAAGCTTCACCTGCATGAATTCATCGGCACCCTCGGGAATTTCATCACCGACAGCTTTTAAAACAGCGGCTGAAAATTTATAGGGATTTGCCGTTGAAGCAATGACAGTTTCGGTTTTGTCACCCGTTCTTTCGGCATATTCTTCATAGACCTTAACGGCAACAGCTGTGTGCGTATCGCAAAGATAGCCGTTTTTATAGGTTTTTGCAATAGTTTCGGCTGTCTGCTCATCATCGCAGCAGCCTGCATCAAACAAGCCGTAAATTTTTTCGGCAACCTCTTTGTCAACCGTGTATTTTCCGTCCGTTGAAAGCTGTTTCATCAGATTTCTGACAACGGCGTCGTTTTCATCGGTGAGATGGAACAGAAGTCTTTCAAGGTTTGAAGAAATCAGAATATCCATTGACGGTGAGGTTGTGCAATAGAACTTTCTGTTTTTATCATATGTTCCGGTTTTCAGAAAATCCGTTAAAACATTATTTGAATTGGAAGCACAAACAAGCGTTTTGATGGGTACGCCCATTCTCTTTGCATAATATGCAGCAAGAATATTTCCGAAGTTTCCTGTCGGAACAACAACATTGATTTCATCGCCGTTTTTGATTGTGCCGTTTTCAATAAGGTCGGCATAAGCGGAAACATAATAAACAATCTGCGGAACCAGTCTGCCCCAGTTGATTGAGTTTGCCGAAGAGAACATCATGGCGTTTTCGTCAAGCTTCTGAGCAACTTCCCTGTTTGTGAAAATGGCTTTAACGCCGTTTTGTGCATCGTCAAAATTGCCGTTGATTGCGCAAACGCAAACATTTGCACCCTCCTGCGTTGTCATCTGAAGCTTCTGCATCGGGCTTACGCCGTCGCTCGGATAAAAGACCATAATTTTGGTGTTCGGGACATCTTTGAAGCCTTCAAGCGCAGCCTTACCGGTATCGCCCGAGGTTGCAACAAGAATGACAATTGTTTTATCGGAAACGGTTTTCTTTGCCGCAACGGTCAGAAGATGCGGAAGGAGCTGAAGCGCCATGTCTTTGAATGCACAGGTCGGGCCTCTCCAAAGTTCAAGAACATTCGCACCGTCGGCAATTTTTTTAAGCGGAGCGATTTTTTCGCTGCTGAATTTACCCGGAGCATAGGCACCTTTTACGCACGCATCAATTTCATCTTCCGTAAAATCGGTCAGATAAAGTGAAAGAACCTTTTTTGCTCTTGAAATATAATCAAGACCGACAAGTGAATCAATAAACTCAGACGAAACGGACGGGATTTCTTCCGGCACAAAAAGTCCGCCGTCGGAAGAAATTCCCTTTGCAATTGCCTGAGCCGAAGTTACATGAACACTTTTGTCTCTTGTACTCGTATAAAACATAATTTTTACCATTCCTATATAAATGTAGTAGTTTTTAAAGTCCTTCTCCAAGGACGGTTTTATATCAGCTGTAATATAATCAGCTTAGTGTCATTATAAGCTTGAAAAGCCGCCGTCAACAATGATTGATGAGCCTGTGATATAAGCAGAAAGATCAGAAGCAAGGAATAAAACCGAACCGACAACATCTTCCGGCTTTGCAAGGCGTTTCATCGGGATTCTCATCTGCATATATGCCATCCAGCGTTCATTTTGCAGATTGTCGGCAATCAGCGGCGTTTCAACAAAACCCGGGCAGACACAGTTTACTCTGATTGAGAACCTTGCCCATTCGTCAGCAAGAGATTTTGTCATCTGCAAAACAGCTCCCTTGCTTGAGCTGTATGCCACCGCATTCGGCACACCGAAATAGGCACTGAGTGAACACATATTGATGATGTTTCCCTGCTTTTTCGGAACAAAAAATTCCGAAGCGATCTTTTGTGAAAAATAAAAATAGCTGTTGAGATTGAGATTAATGACTTTTTCCCAACCCTCTTTTGTTTCGTTAAGAGAGCGGACATTTTTGCCTGTGCCTGCGTTGTTAATCAAAATATCAAGATCACCGAAATTGCTTTTTATTGCATCAATGATTTTATCGGTATCCTCAGATTTGGTCATGTCGGCAGTTACGGCAATAATCTTTCTTTCGGGAAAGCTTTTTGTAAGTTCTTCTTTTGTTCTTTCGTTTGCTTCGCCGTTAAAATCCGCAAGACAAACCTCACAGCCGTTTTCCAGAAGTCCCTTTGCGGTTTCAAGACCGATTCCTCCGGCAGCACCGGTAATCACTGCTCTTTTTCCGCTTAAATCAAGTGTGTATTTCATTTTATAACATTCCTCATATTATAAATTTGTTTATACCGCCCTATATAATCTATTATATATTAACATAAAAAACTAAGCTTGTAAAACCCTATTGAAAAAATTTTCTGCATTTTTAAAGAAAATCTTTTCAAGAAGCTCATTATCAAAGCCTTTTTTCTCAAGAAATGAATAAAGATGCGGAACTTTACCGATATTTTTCAGCTTTCTTTTCATTTTTGCACCGTCAAAGTCACTTCCGAAAGCTAAGATGTCTTCTCCGCCAAGGCTGAGTACATGAAAAAGATGCTCATATATTTTTTCAAAAACATCACCGTTTCCGAGAAAAACAGGATAAAAGCATATACCCAGAAGTCCCTTTCGGCAAATGATTTCTTTGATCTGACTGTCTTTTAAGTTCCTGCTGTTTTGACAAATTTCAAAGCAGCAGCTGTGCGATGCGGCAAAAGGAAAATCGGTGAATGAACAAAGCTCACGAAAGCTTTCAAAATTTAAATGTGAGACATCGGGAACAATCCCAAGCTTTTCCATTTGTCTGACTGCTGCTTTTCCGAAAGGCTTCAATCCGCCGCTTTTGCAATGCGCACCGTGTGCAAGACTGTTTTCGCCGTTCCAGGTAAGCGTTGCCATCACTGCTGTGCGGCTTTTCCATTTTTCCACGGATTCAAGTTTTCCTCCGAATACTTCACAGTTTTCAAGCGTAAGATAAGGCGTTATGCCTTTTTCTTCAAAAGTTTGCTTTTTTTCATTATATAAATCATAAAGCGCCTCGCCCTTTTCTTTTGCAACACTGCCTTGATATTGATCGGAAACAAAAAGAGCAAAGCACTGATGATATTTTTCAAATTCAGGTGCTTTCTTTCCGCAGGCAAATTCGCCGTTCGGATTTTCAAGCATTTCGCCGATTGTGTCACAGTGCAGGTCAAAATAATTCATAAACCCTCCGAAAATCACCACGAAAAGCCGTTTGTCAGCCTTTCGTCAAATTCAAATGAATTTTCATTGTTCCTGAATTTAATTATTTTTCCGTTTCGGTGAATCACTTCAAAAACATCAAAGCGCATCTGTTTTGAAACTGTGTTTTTGCTGATATAATCAAGGGCGGTCAGCATCAGCTTTTTCTGTTTGGACGCCGTCACCGCTTCTTTTGCGGGCGCAATGCTGTTTTCGGCTCTTGTTTTGACTTCCGCAAAAACGATAAAGCTTTCGTTTTGGGCAATCACATCAATTTCGCCCATCCGGCTGTGATAGTTTCTTGCAAGAATCTGATAGCCTGACTTTTCATAAAAGCGGCAGCAAAAATCTTCGCCCGCTTTTCCGATCTGAGCTGTTGTCATTTTGTTTCACCGAGAATTTTTTTGAGAAATGTTTTTCGGTGTTCGTCGCAAATTCCGTATTCTTCAATCATTTGATAATGAAGCTTTGTACCGTAGCCTTTATGCTGAGCAAATTTATACTGCGGATATTTTTTGTCAAGCTCAAGCATATATCTGTCCCTTGTCACCTTGGCAAGAATGGAAGCTGCGGCAATCGAAATACACTTTGCATCACCTTTTATTATGGTTCTTTCTTTAATTTCAAGACCGGGCTTGCCGTTTCCGTCAATGAGGGCAATGTCAGGTTTCACTTTCAGCGATGAAACTGCGTTTCTCATGGCAAGAAAGGTTGCCTGCAAAATGTTGATTTCGTCAATCGTTTTTGCGTCCGTCATGGAAACACTGTATGCAATCGCCTTGGAAATTATCACATCATAAAGTGCTTCCCTCTTTTTTTCACTGAGCTTTTTTGAATCATTGATACCCTCAATTTCGCAGTCAGGCGGAAGAATAACCGCGGCCGCGCAAACAGGTCCGCACAACGGTCCTCTTCCGGCTTCATCAATGCCGCAAACCGTTTTAAAGCCCTCGCTTAAAGCATGTTTTTCATATTCATAGGTCATATTTAACCGTCCTTTGTCATCGAGCGCACCGTGCTCGGCTATGCCGCCCGAAAAAAATTCTTTGCTTATACAAACAGCGGCAGAAACTGCCGCTGTGATTTATTTTTGTTTTTCTCAGATAATTTTGCAGAAATTGAAAACTGATTCCGGAATTTCTTCCTTATCGGCAGAAATTGTGAAAACGAAATGCTTGTCAAGATCTTCGCTGAGATTATAAACCGCATCAAGGAAAGCGGCAAGCTTGTTATAGTCTCTTCCGCCGATTTTGAGCGTTGCATCAACAAGAATGTCGGTTATATCATGGTCGCCTGCGCAAAGACCTGCAAGCAAGCCGTAAAAAGCATCATAGCCTTTGATTTTGTAATCATCGGCGGCAACAAGCCTTGCACGGTGATCAACATCAAAAGTGAGCTTTGTTTTTTCTTCAACACAAACAACATTGCCCTTTGACTGTTCAATTGCATCGTTAACGCAAGCGATAAGACGTTTTGTTTTTCCTGATCCCTTGTGTCCTAAAATAAGAGAAATCATTATATATTTCCTCCTTGAATATATTTTTCCACTTCTGTGGTTTTTTACATCTTTATTATATCACAGACCGAGACGTACTTCAAGTGCTTCTTTTTCTTTTTCATATCCCGGTTTGCCCAAAAGTGCAAACATATTTTTCTTATAGCTTTCAACACCCGGCTGATCAAACGGATTTACGCCGAGAACATAACCTGAAACAGCACAGGCCTTTTCAAGAAAATAAATCAGATAGCCGAGATTTTCCTCGTCCATTTTTTCGCAAGTAAGAACAAGATTGGGTACGCCGCCGTCGTTATGAGCAAGAACAGTGCCCTCAAAGGCCTTGCGGTTGACAAATGACATGGATTTTCCTGCAAGGAAGTTCAGTCCGTCAACATTTTCGCTGTCTTCTTTGATGATGAATTCACGCTTGGGCTTTTCAAAGTTGATAACCGTTTCAAACATGATTCTTTCGCCCTGCTGAATATACTGACCGAGAGAATGAAGATCCGTTGAAAAAACTGCCGATGTCGGGAAAAGACCCTTACCGTCTTTGCCCTCGCTTTCTCCGAAAAGCTGTTTGATCCATTCGTTCATCATGGTAAAGCACGGTTCGTAGCTGACAAACATTTCGGTGCATTTGCCTTTATTATAAAGCGCATTGCGGATTGCAACATATTTATAGCAGTCATTTTCGTCAATGCAAGTGCTCATGAGCTCTTCTCTTGCCTTTGCAGCACCTGACATGAGTGCATCGATATCAATTCCTGCCGCGGCAATCGGAAGAAGTCCGACAGCAGTCAGAACTGAATATCTTCCGCCGACTTCATCGGGAACAACAAAGGTTTCATAGCCCTCTTTGTCGGCAAAGGATTTGAGCGTTCCTCTTGCCTTATCGGTGGTTGCAAAAATTCTTTCTTTTGCACCCTCTTTGCCGTATTTTTCAATCAGCAGCTCTCTGAAAACTCTGAAAGCAATTGCAGGCTCTGTGGTTGTGCCTGATTTTGAAATGACATTGACACTGAAATCTTTTCCGTCACAAAGTTCAACAAGCTCGCTCAATGATGAGGAACTGATGGTATTACCCGCAAAATAAATTGCCGGAGTATCCTTGCGAAGATCGTTATAATTCTGAGACTTGATAAATTCAATAACGGCTCTTGCGCCGAGATAGGAACCGCCGATTCCGATGACAATAAGAATATCGCTGTTGCTTTGAATCTTTTTGGCGGCTTTTTTGATTCTTTCAAATTCTTCTTTGTCATAATCTACGGGAAGATCAACCCAACCCGTAAAATCACTGCCTGCACCTGTTTTTTCATGCAGAGCGGTGTGAGCCGCTGTAATTTTATCCTGATATGATTTTATTTCCTGTTCAGTAACAAAACCTGAAACATATTTATCCGTTAATTTTGTTGACATAGCCGTAACTCCTTTTTACAAAGTTAAAACATATAGAATTATACATTCTTCTGATGAACATATTATTTCGTATTTTAATACAAATACACACTTTTGTCAACAAAAAACAAAGAATATATTTTAATAGGCTGAATTTATCGGCATTTTTATTCTGTTTTCAGCGAAAGCGACGACAGAAGTCTTTTCATCACATCGGAAATTTTAAGTTTTCTGACTGCATAAGGCGCATAGATTTTATATTTTCCGATTTCCTCACCGTCTGCCTGAAAGCTTACAAAACCAAGCGTCTGCCCTTCTTCAACAGGTGCCTGCACATCGGTGGAAAGATCAATCTGTGTCTGAATTTTACTTTTTGTTCCGCTTTTTAAGGTGATCGGTTTAATCTGTTCCACTTCAGGCGTGATTTCGCTTTCAATACCTTTGATAATGTTTACATTGGTAATTAAACTTCTGTCAAGCTCGGGCGTGACGGTTTCATAGTTGGCAAAGCCCCAGTCAAGCATGGCTTTTGCAGTTTCAAATCGGTTGGTTCCGCTTGAGCTTCCGAGTACAACCGCAATCAGATGCAAACCGTTTCGCTGTGCGCTTGCCGAAATACAGTGCCCTGCTTTGTTGGTTGTTCCCGTTTTAAGTCCCGTTGTGCCTTTATAAAACCGAACAAGCTTGTTCGTATTGACAAGTTCGGTTGCACCGTCTCGAAGCGAATCCATCCAGACAGTTGAATAGGTCGTTATGCGCTCATGACTTAAAAGTTCTTTTGACATAACGGCAATATCATATGCACTTGTTAAATGTTCGTCGGTGTCGTCGTCAAGACCGGTGCAGTTGACAAAATTCGTATCGTTCATTGAAAGCTCTTTTGCTTTGTCGTTCATCATTTTAACTATCCCAGCTTCGCTTCCGGCAATATATTCGCCCAAAGCCGTGCAGGCATCGTTTGCGCTTGAAATGACCGCCGCACGAAGAAGCTCGTCAACAGTCATCTGTTCACCCTCTTTCAGCCAGATTTGCGAACCGCCTTTTGCCGCAGCTTCAGCACTTGCCGTCACCTTGTCTTCAAGAGAAATTTTTCCGCTGTCAAGTGCTTCCATAACAAGAAGAATCGGCATGATTTTTGTTACCGACGCAGGAAACAGCCTTTCATGTTCATTTTTTGAAAACAACACTTCACCTGTTGAAGCGTCCATAAGCAGGCAGGCTTTTGCATCAACCTTGATTTGCGCATCATCGTTTACGGCAAAAGCCGGAAGCGAAAATAAAAACATAAAAATTATCGCAAAAGCGAGCGTTACTGTTCTTTTCAAGTTAATCACCTCTACAAAATGTTTATGCGGCAAAAAGAAAATTAAAACAAAGTTATTGAATAAAACCGCACTTTGATTTATAATAGTGACTACTTTTATTTTGAGGTTATGTTTATGAAAGTTGCTTTTTACACACTCGGTTGCAAGGTCAATCAATATGAAAGTCAGGCAATGAGCGAAGTGCTCAGAAAAAACGGCTATGAAATTGTTGACAGCAAAGAAGACGCCGATATTTATATTGTCAATTCCTGCACGGTTACCGCCTCTGCCGACCAGAAAACAAGGCAGGCGGTCAGAAAATTCAAACGTACACACCCGCAGTCAATTGTTGTTCTGACGGGCTGTATGCCGCAGGCTTATCCCGACAACGCAAATGAGCTTATCGAAGCCGATATTGTGACAGGAAACAAAAGCAATTCAAAACTTGTTGATATGCTTGACACCTATTCAAAATTCGGCAAAAGAATCGTAAACATCAGCATCCACGAAAAAGGTGAAAGCTTTTCGGGTGACGCAATCACCTCTTTTGACGAAAGAACAAGAGCTTATGTTAAAATTCAGGACGGCTGCAACCGATATTGCTCCTACTGCATCATACCGACATCAAGAGGACCGGTTCGCTCAAAGCCGCTTTGCCAGATTAAAAAGGAAATTGAAGAAATTGCCGAAAACGGTTACAGCGAAGTGGTTCTTGTCGGAATTAATCTTTCTTCCTACGGACTTGACAGCGGCGAAAGCTTCCATGAAGCCGTTACGCTTGCCTGCGATGTTCCCGGCATCAAAAGAGTTCGCTTAGGCTCGCTTGAACCGGATCATCTGACAGATGAAGTGATTGAAAGCCTTGCACAAAACGAGAAGCTTTGCCCGCAGTTTCACATTTCGCTTCAAAGCGGCTGTGACAAAACGCTCAAGGCCATGAACAGGCACTATACCGCAGACGAATACAGAATGCTTTGCAAAAAGCTTCGAAGCACATTCAAAGACTGCACACTGACAACGGATGTAATGGTCGGCTTTGCAGGAGAAACGCAGGAAGATTTTGAAGAAAGCCTTGCTTTTGTCAAAGAAATCGGCTTTGAAAAGGTTCATGTTTTTCCCTATTCCGTACGCACAGGAACAAGAGCCGAAAAAATGGGCGGACAGGTTGAAAAAAAGGTGAAAGAAGAACGCTGCCATATTATGCTTGAAGAGACGCAAAAAATCAGAAATGAATTTTTCAAAAACCAAATCGGCAAAACCGTCAGCGTGCTTTTTGAAAGCAAAACCGTTTCGGGCTTTCACTGCGGACACACGGCAAATTATACTCCGGTAAAAATTAAATCGCCGCTTATTGCTTGCGGCGACATCAGAGATGTTAAGATAACCGGGGTTTCCGATGATGATTTTTGCATTGGGGAAAGCGTTTAATTCAGTTTGGAGTGTGGAGTTTGGAGTGTGGAGTTATTTTAATTTCTGCTGAAAATCTTAACAGAGTTCCTGATTATATATTCTTAAAATGAGATAACTCCACACTCCAAACTCCAAACTGATAAAACTCCAAACTAAAATAATGCGTATCTGAAATTTCATCATTTATTAAACAAAATAATCTGTCTTGTCTGCTCAAGGGCACAAGGCCTTATTTTTTTTGAAAACAAACCATATAAGTCGCTTGCCCGACATTCCGTCTGATAGACCTCGTTTGCAAAGGAAGGCAGGTTTTTCAAATCCGAATGTTTTGTCACAATCGGAATTTGTTTTTGGCAGGCGGCAAGAATTTCAAAGCCCTTTTGATTTGCGGCAAGAATTCTTATATACGGCGGTTTTTCCCGGGAAATTTCTGGTCTGATTTTTAAGAAGGTTCTCAAAACCGTTCTTCTTACCTTTGACATCGTGACATTTTTCGTTTTGGCTTTTTCAAAGAATTCTTCAAGCGAAACACTGTTTTGAACGGCATTATATATTCTTTCGGCAAGTCCTCTGTCATCATCTGTATAAAGAAAGAAATCTTCTTTTTCCATTTCGCGCAAAGATGAAAGAATTGCCCTTTCGCCGTTTTTGAGACTGCACGGTGCAAGGTCTTCGCTTATCAAAGATTTGATTTTTTCAAAGGAACATTCGGGCATAAACGGCTTCGCTTTTTCAAAATCATCAAGGTTTCGGATTGCTCCCGCACTTAAAAAGCTTTCAGCACTTTTTTCTTCGTCATGACCTGCGCCTTTTCTTTTGCAGGCAAAAATTTCTGCATCACAGCCGAGCTTTTCAAGCGCCTTGATGTATTCTATGGCAAGCGTGCTGTTGGGTGATGACAAGACCTCTGCGGTTTCTTTACCGTAAAATGCGCTTATCACCTCATAAAGAGCGGCGGGATAGGACAAGCCGCTTTTTGTTTTTTCTTTAATGGCTGCTGAAACTTCCTCATTTTGCGAAGCTTTTGCGGCTTTTTTTAAAAGTGAAACATCTGCAATCTCGCTTCCGAAAGAAAGCATATCAATATTCAGCGCAGAAAGTATGGAAACAGCACCGAAAGCAAAATTCTGTGCACTGTCGCAGCTCCATGCAGTAGGAAGCAGAACCACCAGATCCGCACCGCATTCAAGCGCAATCTGCGCCCTCGACCATTTATCGGCAAAGGCACAGTCTCCGCGCTGAACAAAATTTCCGCTCATCACGCAGACAATGTGCGTTGCGCCGTTCTTTCGGGTTTGTTCAATCTGATAAACATGACCGTTGTGCATGGGGTTATATTCGCAGACAATTCCTGCAATTTTCATAGTCTCACCTTTTAATCAAAGCTTTTTGGTTTTTGCTTTTGACGCTTTATTTTCTATATGATTATATCTTAAATTTACAAGCGATGTCAATAAAAAACGCTCAAATACAAACCATGTTAAATATTAAAAAAACGGGAAGTTTCCCTCCCGCTTTTTTCCGTTTTTGTTTAGTTCTTCGGAACAAAAGATTCACAGTCAACACACTGACACTGAGTCGGATTGCTTTCGTGTGTTCCGATTGAAACCTTGTCAAGAGTACAGTTGTTTGATTCGTTGCAGTGATACATGCACTTTGTTACGGTGCAACCGATTGATTTGTTCGCTTCATTTGAGCAATTCATGAATTTACCTCCGAAAAAATATAATCAGCCCATACAGCCTAAGCTGCACAGGCTTTAATTATATTCTTAACAGATCAATAATTTTTATTCATTAAAATTCGCCGAAATGAGTAAATGAATAAATTATTTTTTTGATAATGTTTGCAATATTTTTGAAAAAGCTTGCAAAGAAGTTGTATATGTTTTCCATAATAGTAGTTTTTGTCTGATCGAGATTATCAATTACAAGATCATCGAGAATGCCGACCATTTCAGAAAGATCGCCGAGGAACAAACCGTTAATGATTATGTTGATATTTGATTTATCCTTATCCTCAAGGTCGCTGCTTAGCACATTTTCTTTCATTATTTCAACAGCGTTACCATTAGATTTGTTCTTACCTACAAGGTTAAGATAAAGCATCATATAAAGGAACATTTCGGTTGTATCCGTTGATGTTGAAGATGCAGAGCCTTTAACACTCGTTGCAAGCGCAAATCTGTATGTCGGAACACTGATAAACTGAATATGCTGTGTGTCATCGGGATTATTCAGGTTTGAAATGAGATTGAAAAGACCTTTCATCGTTCCGAGCTCTTCTTCGGTAATTGTTCCGCGGACAATGTGACCTTTGAAAAGAGCTTTGAGCGGCTCAAGCATAAACATCGAATACGTTTTTGCCATGTTGGAAATGACCGTTAAAACATACTCGATCGGACCTTTCTCAAGCACTCTTGTGATAACACTTTTAACAAGAGTTTTTGCGATTCTGTCGCCGCTTTTAAGCTTGCTTTCGCCGAGCATGTTGTCATCACCAAAATCAAAACCGAGAACATAAAGCAAAGGCTTGAAATTAACCTTTGTCTGATCACACCAGTTATGCTGTATTACATCGGCAAGTCCGCTTGCAGAAGCAATTCCTTCATAAAAGCCTTCTTCAGAGCTGTATTTATCACCTGTGAGAGTTACGGGTGTGAAATCAGGATTTATACGTTTTCCGATGAAATTTGAAATTGCTGTTGCATTTTCCGCAGTGAAAAGCTTTACACTTCCGACAGAACCGATCTTCTTCTTTAAGACTCCGAGCAGATACATATTAAGATTCGCCTTTGCAAGAGCAAGATCGCTTTTAGTAACCGAAAGTGTCGGCCAGATAAGCGTATCTGTGCTGTTATAAAGGAAATCCACAGACAGACCAAGCATGTTAACATTATCCAGAACACCGTCTGCAAGAAGCTTTTCAATATCATACTGATTTTCACCGTCAAGATATTCACTCGGTATTTCAGTTCCGTCCGAATTAAAGTTTTTCAGTGCTTCTTCAAAACCGATGGCATCAACAAGCTTGTCAACATTTGTTTTTTCTTCTGCCGCGGTTGTTTCTTCCGGCACAACAGCCTCACCCTCGGCAAAACCGATTACAGCAAATGACGAAAGCATCATTAAAACCGACAGGAACAGTGCAATAAATTTTTTCATAATAATTGCTCCTTTGTTAAGACCAGACAAATTTTATAAAATCTTCGGTCATATTTTATATCATTAGTTTAACATTTCTTTTTTATTATGTCAATAAATTGTAATAAACATTAATTTAAAAAGTATTATAAAACTTAAAAAATGTTCTTTGTTAAAGAATAAGCATCACGACATCATCTGCCGCGGTGCTTATCCTTTTTCTTTTGCTGTTTCAGTTCAAACAAACGCTTTTCCTTAGCCTTTTTCTCTTCACGGCTTTTTTGTTTGTACTGTGTTTTGAACTGTTCATGCTGCATTTTAAGAGCTTGCTGAGATTTTGTTCCGATTCCCGTTTGGGACAACTGTTTTTTAACCTCTCGCAGAATTCGCTTCGTATTCTTTTTGCTTTCCTTAACAGCAGCCTCAACAGCAGGGCTGAAATGCAAATCATCATAATGTTTTAAAATGAAAGAATAAATCTCGCTGTCTTTCGGTTCGGCGCCGAAAGTTATTTTCGACACGGAAAGCTTTCCGTTTTTGTTTTTTTCAAAAACACCGACCCAAAACGGTTCATCAAAAAACACTGTCAGTTTGCAATAACCTTTGCTCATAAAAATCCCTCCA
>JBJEOJ010000045.1:0-17495 GCA_051880655.1 Acutalibacteraceae bacterium
GATTAAGCCCAAATTCTGAGCCTTGCACCTTCGGCACCCGCGCATGGCGGACTTCTCCAGATAAGCCATCCACAAGCAGTCTCTTCTTGCGAAACCTGAGAGCGTTACCCCTTTGGAAAGACCTTTCGGTCTAATCTCCTGCTTGCTTCACACGGCATATTCAATTTAAGTTTTATATTACGCTTTTTCATCTTTTCTGTCAATACCATTCGGCAGATTTTTAAAAAAACCGCTGAAAACGGCAATCAGCCGGATATCAGCGGTATTATCATCAAAATCACGGTTTCATCTGTTCTGACTTTTACATAGCTGACCAAGTCATAACCTGATAGGCGATTTATTCTGCCTTGTTCTTGCCTTTGATATATTCATCAATTGCGGCTGCGGCATTTTTGCCTGCGCCCATTGCAAGAATAACGGTAGCTGCGCCTGTTACGGCATCTCCTCCGGCAAAAACACCCTCTCTTGAGGTTGCACCGGTTTCGTCTGCAATAATTCCGCCCCACTTCTGGGTTTCAAGACCGTTGGTCGTATTCTTGATAAGCGGATTCGGAGATGTGCCGAGTGCCATAATAACACAGTCAGCTTCAATTTCAAAGGTTTCTCCGTCAATCGGAATCGGGCGTGCTCTGCCTGAAGCATCAGGCTCGCTGAGCTTCATTACCTGACATTCAACCGAGCCGACCCAGCCTTCTTCATTGCTTTTGATTTCAATCGGTGAAGAAAGGAACTTGAACACAATTCCTTCTTCCTTAGCATGTTCAACTTCTTCTTTACGGGCAGGAAGCTCATTTTCCGTTCTGCGGTAAACAATCGTAACCGTACCGCCGAGTCTTCTTGCACATCTTGCAGCGTCCATGGCAACATTTCCGCCGCCGACAACAACAACATGCTGACCGTGGAAAACCGGTGTGTCACTGCCGTCTCTGTATGCTTTCATAAGGTTAATTCTTGTCAGAAACTCGTTTGCGGAATAAACACCCTTAAGATTTTCACCGGGTATATTCATAAACTTAGGAAGTCCTGCACCCGAGCCGATAAACACCGCCTCAAAGCCGTATTCCTGCATAAGTTCATCAATTGAAAGCGTTTTTCCGACAACAAAATTAGTCTGGATTTCAACACCGAGTGCTTTAAGTCCGTCAATTTCTCTTTGAACAATTGATTTCGGAAGTCTGAATTCGGGAATACCGTAAACCAGAACGCCGCCTGCAAGGTGAAGCGCTTCAAAAACAGTTACCTTATAGCCCATTTTGGCAAGATCTCCGGCACAAGCAAGTCCGGACGGACCCGAACCGATAACGGCAACCTTATGACCGTTTGATTCAGCCTTTGCAGAAATCTCATCATCGTTCTGACCTTTTTCCTGCTCGTCAGCGTGTGCGTTATGCCAATCGGCAACAAACCTTTCAAGGCGTCCGATTGCAACCGGCTCACCTTTTTTGCCTCTTACGCACTTGCTTTCGCACTGTGTTTCCTGCGGACAAACTCTTCCGCAAACAGCGGGCAGGCTCGATGCCTGAGAAATGATATTATAAGCTTCTTCAAAATTACCTTTTGCAACCTGTTCGATAAAATCAGGTATATAAATCTTAACGGGACAGCCGCCGACACACGGCTTTGTTTTGCAGTTCAGGCAACGTTCCGCCTCGTCCATTGCCTGTTCTTTTGTGTAGCCCAAAGCAACCTCTTTGAAATTTTTGCTTCTGACTTCCGGATCCTGCGCGGGCATGGGATTTTTGTTTGGAGACATATTGGCCATTTTCATTGTACCTCCTTTTTGAAAAGATTACATGTGTCTTCATAAACTCTTCTTTCAAAAGGTTTATAAGTGGTACCTCTCGCCATAGCTTCATCAAAATCAACCTGATGACCGTCAAAATCAGGACCGTCAACGCAGGCAAAAACAGTTTTTCCGCCGACTGTCAGACGGCAGCCGCCGCACATTCCCGTTCCGTCAATCATAATCGGATTCATGGAAACTATGGTTTTTACATTAAATTCTTTTGTAAGCTTGCAGACAAATTTCATCATGATAAGCGGTCCGATTGCAAAAACCGCATCATAATCATCGGCATTTTCAAGAAGGCGTCTGAGCGGCTCTGTGACAACATTTTTTTCACCTGCCGAGCCGTCATCGGTTGTAAGGAAAAATTTATCCGAAACTGCTTTGAAT
The DNA here is from genome assembly GCA_051880655.1 of Acutalibacteraceae bacterium. Classification (GTDB taxonomy): domain Bacteria; phylum Bacillota; class Clostridia; order Oscillospirales; family Acutalibacteraceae; genus UBA6857. The sequence continues at coordinate 2,177 of JBJEOJ010000045.1, forward strand.
TCATCTTCAAGAATTACAAGATCTTTGTTTCTGAAGCCGGCAATGCTGTCAACCTCACAGCCCTGCTCATGAAGCTTTTTTGCAACAGGATAGGCAATTGCGCAGCCGACACCGCCGCCGACAACGGCAACTTTTTTCATGCCGTCTGTTTCGGTCGGTTTACCGAGCGGTCCGACAAAATCATGCAGGCAGTCACCCACATTAAGATGATTAAGCTTTTCGGTTGTCGAGCCGACAATCTGGAAAATTATGGTGACCGATCCTTTTTCTCTGTCATAATCCGCAACAGTCAGCGGAACGCGTTCACCTTCTTCGTCAGTACGCAGAATTACGAACTGACCCGGCTGTGCCTTTTTTGCAACAAACGGTGCCGAAATTTCCATTAATGTTACAGTCGGATTGAGGCTCTTCTTTTTCAGAATCTCAAACATTTATTTACCTTCTTTCATTTTATCCCTTTGATAGTTAGCTGCCGGATTGTCATCAGCAGTTTTGAGCATAACATAATAATTTGTATATACCTTTAAAATTCAAAAAACAATTATGCAAAATTCCCTAATATCTTTTGAAACAAAGGCATCAATATACAAAATACTCTGAGATTTTATCAAGCAGTTGCCATCAAAAATTTAATTTATATTTTTCGGTCAAAAATTATGTCGCATAAAGTCATATTGAGCCGAAAATTATCATTATAATTTTATCACCGTATTTAAAATTTGTTATATGCTAATTTTATATGGTTCTATTATTATAGTGATATATCAATTGGATTTTTTATAATAGTATAGCTGTATATGAAAAGTGCATGGACTGAGACACAGTAATATCAGTTTGCTTGTTGAAAACGGTGCAACGATGAAAGAGGCTCAGGAATGGGCAGGACACAGCAATTTTAATACTACTGCCGATGTCTATTCTCATGTTGAAGCTAATAACAAAATCAAGATGATGCAAACATTAAAAAATGCCCTCAGTTAAGATTTCGTTAGAATTTCGTTAGAAAGTCATATAATTAATCTAAATTGTAAATATTTTCAGACGCTATGAAAGAGAAAAAAACCGCCGAAAACTCAATGTTTTCGGCGGTCTAACAGGTTGGTGGGCAGGGATGGATTCGAACCATCGAAGTCGAAGACGGCAGATTTACAGTCTGCTCCCTTTGGCCACTCGGGAACCTACCCATATTATGGAGCTGGTGGACGGACTCGAACCCCCGACCTGCTGATTACAAATCAGCTGCTCTACCAACTGAGCTACACCAGCGTTTCAACGCTCAAATACTATAACACACAAAAAAATTTTAGTCAATACCTTTTGAAAATTTTTTTGAAAAAAATTTGTCAAATTTTAAGTGCAAATTTTAAGCAGTATTCTTTCACCTCATTTTTTCTGCCAAACTCCGCCTTTTATCATCGTATTGCACAAAAAATAACCTTGATTTTTATTCATAAATTGATTGACTTTTTCTGATATTTAAGTTATAATTTACTAAATAGTGAGCGGTTGTTCACCAGGCGAAAGTATTATTTTAGGAGGAAAAACAATGGACACAAGATTTGCAATCCAAGAATATCTTGATGCAAAGGCTGTCACTGAAAAGCTCGACAACCTTATCAAACAGCCCATTTACACCATCAAACCCGAGGTCCTCGCTGATTATGAGGAAAATTATTTTGAAAAGAAGTGCCAGAAATCCAAGGCTATGATCGCCGAAGCAAAACAGGTAATTCCCGGCGGCGTTCAGCACAACCTTGCTTTTAACTATCCGTTCCCCCTTGTTTTCACAAAGGCTGACGGTGCAAAGCTTTATGACATCGACGGCAACGAATATTATGACTTCCTTCAGGCAGGCGGTCCCACCGTTCTCGGCTCAAATCCGAAAATTGTCAGAGATCAGGTTATCGACCTTCTCAACACCTGCGGTCCGTCAACAGGTCTTTTCCATGAATTTGAATATAAGCTTGCAAAGAAAATCGCAGACAGCATTCCCACCGTTGATATGTTCCGTATGCTCGGTTCGGGAACTGAAGCATGTATGTGTGCATGCCGTGTTGCAAGACTTGCAACAAAGAAAAAATATATCCTCAAAATGGGCGGCGCTTATCACGGCTGGTCGGATCAGCTCGGCTACGGTATCCGTATCCCCGGTTCAAAATTCACTCAGGCAAGCGGCGTTCCCATCCGTCTTATGAGAGATACACAGGAATTCTTCCCCAATGATCTTAACGACCTTGAAAAGAAGCTTCGCAGAAATCAGCTTTGCGGCGGCACGGCTGCTGTTTTCATCGAACCCGTAGGCCCCGAAAGCGGCACACGTCCTCTTGACAAAGAATTCAACAAGGGCGTTGAAAGACTCTGCCGCAAATACGGCGCACTTCTCATCTTCGATGAGGTTGTAACAGGCTTCAGAATCGGCATGTCCGGTGCTCAGGGCTATTTCGGTGTTGAACCCGACCTTACCGTATTCGGTAAAGTTATCGCAGGCGGCTATCCCGGCGCAGGCGGACTCGGCGGTAAGAGAGAATATATGAAATACATGGGCGCAGGTCTTGACGAAAGCGGAAACAAAGTCAAAAAGGCTTTCTGCGGCGGCACAATGGCTGCAACTCCGATTTCATGCGTTGCAGGTTATTACACTCTTGAAGAAATCGACAAGCAGAATGCTTGCTATAAAGCAGGTATCATGGGCGACAGACTGACTGCCGGTCTTAATGCAATCATTGATAAATATAACCTTCCGTTCGTTGCATTCAACCAGGGCTCAATCTGCCATATGGAAACTGTCGGCACAATGCACTTTGCAATTGACTGGAGCAAGCCGTGGCAGATTCCAGGCGTTCTCAAAGCAACAAGCGAACGTAAAGCTATCATGACCCACATGGGTGCAGCTTATATGGCTGAAGGTCTTGTAACACTTGCAGGCTCACGTCTTTATACTTCTGCTGCATACACAGAAGAAATGATTGATGATGCACTTGCACGTTTCGATAAGATATTCGCAAACATCGAAATGAAAAAAGACTGATAACTTTTTGCGGGCAGACGGTAAGCCTCTGTCCGCTTTTTGGTTTTTTAAGCAGATTAAAGCTTGAAATAGCAGATTAAAGCTTGAAATATTATGAAAGGAAACATGATACGGGTACTGCAAAAAAAGGCCTTATGACTTTATCAGCAATATTCTGTATCACCCGGTGATTTTTATGGATATTCAGAAAGCAAAAGAAATTGTTGTTGAAGCAGGCAAGCAGCTTGTTTCCTCCGGTCTCATCGCAAGAACATGGGGCAACGTCAGCTGCCGTATTGATGACAACACATTCGTAATCACCCCAAGCGGAAGAGCATATGAAACGCTCACTCCCGATGAAGTTGTTCTTGTTAATATGCATGACCTTACATATGACGGAAACATCAAGCCTTCAAGCGAAAAAGGAATTCATGCTTCATGCTATCTGATGCATCCCGAGGTTAATTTTGTTATTCACACCCATCAGATGAACGCTTCAATCGTAAGCGCAATCGGCTGTGACATTAACAACATTGAGGGAAGCAGCAAGGATATTATCGGCGACAACATTCCCGTTTCTTCATACGGACTTTCCGGAACAGGAAAGCTTCGTAAGGCCGTTGTTGCGGCTCTCAAAAGAACAGATTCCAAGGCAATTATCATGAAGCATCACGGCGCAGTTTGCCTCGGAACAGACTATGACGATGCTTTCAAAGTTGCTTCAGAAGTTGAAAAGGTTTGCCAGCAATATGTTTTCTCAAGATACAGCCAGAAAACCGGCAAGCTTGCCGAAAACTTCAGCGATGTTTATGATTATGTTGTTGACCTGAGCAAGCGTTCAAAGGCTCCGGTTCCCGAAGTTACGCCTTATGACAGTTCAAGAACAGGAAATGTTGTTGTTCTCAAGAACAAAGACGGAAGTGAAAAAGCGGTTATCGGTCTTGCAAAAGAACAGCTTATCAGAGGCGACAAGATTCCGGGCGAAGCCGATATGCATCTTGCAATCTATAACGGTCGTGAAGATGTTAAATATATTATTCATTCTGATGAAGAAGCCACTGTTGCCGCTTCAAAAATTGTCAAGAGAAAACTTCGTCCTCTTATTGATGATTTTGCACAGATTGCGGGTGTAACAATCGGCTGCACGGTTTTCAATCCGAACGATACAATCAAGACATCAAAAAAGGTTGTCAAGGCTCTCGGAAAGAACAAAACCGTTGCTTTGATTAAAGATAACGGTGCGGTATGCTGCGGTTCGTCTCAGGACGAAGCAGAGGCTTCTGAAATTGTTGCAGAAAAGAACTGCAAAGCCTATGTATCGTCCCGTATGTTCAAAAAGGCTAAGCCTGTGGGTCTGATTGATGCAACACTTGAAAATGTTGTTTACAGACTGAAATATTCAAAACAAAAATAATTATGGTGGCTGTCGCATTTAGCGCAGAACAAAAAGCAAAATGTTAAAATGAAAAGAAGAAATGAAACATTTTGCCTTTTTAAGCGTTTTTTCACCCACTCGCAGTATCTTTATACAGCTTCGGGGTGAAGAAAACGCTTTCTGCATCTAAATGCGACAGCCACTGATTTTTATAAATATTTTATTGTTCATTCAAAATATTATTTGGTTGATTTGTTAAATAAAAATCTGCAAAAACGACCGTCCGAAACCGGGCGATCGTTTTTCTTAATATATCAGGTTAAAACCGTAATCTTAGCATATTGATTAAAGCATAAGCGTCATAATAAAATTCATCAAAAATTTCATCGCCGCCCGAAGCCAAAAATCCAACGCCAAAAACGAAGCTTAAAGCTGCCAGCAATGTTAAAACAAAAATCACGCTTGCAACAATAACTCCCGCTATGCCAAGCTTTTTAGCTTTTGATGCTTCCGCAGAAAGCGGTGTGTTGTGACCGTAATAGTTCAGATATTTGTTCGCCTTTGAAATTGCAATTCCTCCGCAGATCCAACCGGCAAGCGGAGAAATAAAAATTCCGACAACAATTGCAATTATTCCGAGAATTTTTGCCGTATGCAAATCGTTTTGCGCATTAACCATTGCAGGATCATACATCGGGGACTGATTATACCCGTTCTGATAAGGCGGCTGCGGGCTTTGAGCGAACGGCTCTCTGTATTGTGACGGCTGACTGTATGCCTGAGAATAATATTGCTGCTGCGGATTTGAATTTTGTGTATATTGGTTTTGCGCCTGACTGTTATATGCATTATTGTTTGCTGTGTAAGCAGCCGGTTCACCGCAATAAGGACAATAATTCAGCCTGTCATCAAACTCTTTTGAACATCTTCTGCAAATCATATATTAAACCTCCCGATAATTAACATTCATTTTATTTATATTATCATTTTATAAAATAAATGTCAACATCAGATTTATCAAACGGAAATTTTTGTCATTTGTCACACATAATCAACGGTATGACTTCTTATATATATTTATGACGTCCTGCTTTGTAAGCTCCATTCTGTCATGTGCAAAAAGACAGCCCATGCTGTTTCTTGCATCATCAGCCATTTTCGGGAACTCTTCTTCGGTTATGCCGTAATCACTCATTTTCAGATTGTCAACACCGCATGCTTTGATAAGCTCTTTTAAAGCGTCAATAAAATCCTGCGGTTTTGCGGCATCGGGTTTGTTCATTGCCTTGGCAAGATCAACAAAGCGTTCATCGCAGGCATGCTTTTCAATCATGGTTTCAAAATAAGCAACCGAAATCATGATAAGCCCCGCTCCGTGCGGCAAATTCTGATGATGTCCCGAAAGAGCGTGTTCCAACGAATGTTCGCTGGTGCATGATGAAAGCTCCATAGAATAACCGCTCATTGTGTTGGCAAAGGCAACCTTGGTTCTCGCTTCCAGATCACTGCCGTTTTTAACTGCTTTCGGAAGATAGTTTGTAATGTCTCTGATTGCGGCAAGCTCAACCATTTCCGCCGCCTCGTTGCAGCACTTTGAAACATAGCCCTCAAGGCTGTGAAACAAAGCGTCAAAGCCCTGATATGCCGTATAATCAGCCGGGACAGTCAGCATAAGCTCGGGATCAACAACGGCAAGCGTCGGATAGCCGCCGACGAAGCCGATTTTTTCGTGTGTTTCGGGGTTTGTCACAACACCGCAGCAGTCAACCTCACTGCCCGTTCCTGCGCTTGTTGTAATTTCAATATATGGAAGCGGTTTTTCTTTCAGCGGTTTTGCGCCGCCTGTTCCGCCGAAAACATAATCCCAGACACGACCCTCTTTTTGCGGAGCGACGGCGGAAATGATGGTTACGGAATCCAAAACAGAACCGCCGCCGAGACCGACGATAAAGTCGCATTCGTTTTCTCTTGCAGCAATAACACCCTCCATTATTGTCGGCTCAAGAGGATTTGCCTGAATTTTATCAAAAATAACGTAATCAACGCCTGCTTCTTTAAGACCCTTTTCAACTGCGGCAAGACTGCCGTTTAATTTTACTGATTTTCCGTTTGAAATTACCAGAAGTGCCTTTTTACCCGGCATCGTCTCACGGCTTAGCTGATGAACCTTGCCCGCACCGAACAATACTTTTGTCGGTAAATTCCATGTGTAACTCATTTCGATTGCTCCTTTCAATATTCATCTTTATCATTGGATAATAACAGTATAGCATTGAAGTTAAGACTTAAATTAAATAAATACTTTTTCTTCAAAAAAATAAGCACATAAAGCAATCAAGCTTTTGTGCTTATTTTCTGTTTTTATGCCCAAGGATTCTGACTTTCCGGCTGACGGATACCTGTCAGAAGAAACTGCTCCCAAAGATACCATTTGCCGTCCTTGGCTTTTCTTAACTGAATCGGTCTCGGACTGTCTGCCCCACCGCAGGCAACGAACAGCTTTGCAAAGCCCTGTTCCACATAGGAATTGGCATTGTCGCTGACCGTCACGGTATAAGGCAAATTCGGTGTATAATCATTTGCGGCAACCGCTGCGTCAAAATAGGAACGCATGATGTAATCCTTGCCGCGGAAACGGTCGGCAATAAATTGCTTGTCCATGTTGGTAAGCGGACGAGGACCGCGGAGAACTTCAAGCATAGCAAACGCCGCTTCTTTGTTTTTCGGATAAACGCTCAAAGCCACAACTGCCATTGCCGCAGTTTCAAAAGGCGTGCTCATTGCCGCCTGAGGTAAAGCTATAAACTGTTCGGTTGTTTCCGGAATGGACGGAAAAATAATTTTTTCTGTCATGCTTATGTCCCTTTCTTCTTTTAAAAACTTATTCCGCCGCCTCCGTGCGATCTGCCGGAAGAGCTTGTATGCGTACTGCTGCCTGATGAACTGTCATCTTTCGGAATCGGTCTTTTGTTGACATTTCTATATAAAAATCTGTCCGCTCTTCCCGTAACGACAATATTTCCGGTATAATCAGCCGCATTGATTTTGCTTCTGACGGATTTAACCGAAGCAGCCTTCTTTTTCATAATCATCAGTGAAATCAGAAATCCGAAGACAAGACATATCGGAATCCAGATCAGATCAACACTCGGAGGACCGAGTTCATCTTCAAGACGTGCTTCGCACTGCTTTGCAAAAGCCGCAAATGCGCCTGCATAGTCCTCATCGATGATTTCTTCTTTCACTGCATTCAGGATGTTATTGATTGCCCAATCGGGAAAAAGTTCAATGGCTTTTCCGCAGGTTGAAATCTGAAGTTTTCTTTCACCCTCAGCTCCCGGCTTATAAAGAATCAGCAAGCCGTCTGCGTTTTCGCCCTGACCGTAGCCGTTATAATCATAAAAATCATCGGCATATTCTTCTGCCGTTTTGCCTGCAAGATCGGAAGCAGTAACAACGGCAACATCAAGCTGATATTTTTCCGAAAGAGCAGTCAGCGTCTGCTCAAGCTCTTTGACCTGCGTGTCGGTCAGCAAGCCTGCGCCGTCAACAACAAGCGGCTGAAGCCTTTCGGTCGGCAGGTTCGGGTCAACCGTAACAGGAACGGTCGTTCCTGCACTGCCTGTATCTTTTGCCGAAGAACCGGACGCTTTGAGCTTTTTTTCAACGGCGACGAGATAGGCTTTTACACCGTCATAATAGGTTTCGGTTTCGTTATATGCCGCACAGACTTTTTCCTGCTCTTCTTCGTCAAAAAGCTTTTCCGCTTCACCGCCGACATAAAGCGAATAAAGATTATCGCCTGTGTTATGCGTCAGAACAAGACCGTTATCTGTTTCGGCGTGTTCTTTAAAAAGCTGCTTGCAGTATTCATATGTACCTTCGTCACCGACCTTATCCGTCAGGCAAAACATAACAAAATATCCGTATTCCGACTGAATATCGCAGGCATAATCTTCCAGTTCATTGAATTGACTGTCGTCTAAAATACAGCCGTCGTCAATAATATGCAGATTCCTTTCGACAACGGCAAACCCGGGAACAGCCGCCGCAAGGCAGATTAACAAGGCAAGTATTGCCGAAAAAATTCTTTTTTTCATCTTTCCTTTCTCCTTATCTTACATCAACTCAATAATCCATAACAGAGCGTAAAACAAAGCGGAAAGTCCGGCTCCGAGAAGCGTAAACATTTTCCAATATTTGCTCTTGTCAAGCGGCAGATCGCCGACAAATTTGCCGGTTTGTCCGTTCATTGCAAAGGTGAATTTCTGACCTTTCCAGGAAGTGTTCAGAATCCACACGGGATAAAGCGCATATTTATAATAGCCGTTTTCAATTTTGAGATGAACCGATTTCGGCGTAACCGAGCCGTAACCGTCAACGGTTCTTCGAAGTGCCTCGGAAGCACTCTGACGAATTCGTTCATTTGCTCTCGGCATGCTTTCTTCCAATCCGACATCATATTTATCGGCAAGATAGCCTGCAAGATAGGCGGTGTTAAAATCAACACCCTCACTCAGATCAAACGGTTCAATCGATTCCATCAGGTCATCGTCCATTTTTTTCGAGCCGTCAACCGGAATGTTATTAAAAAGCATACTGCCGCTTGTTTGAACATCATAATATTCCGTTTCGGTGTAGTTAAAGTTGGCATCGCTCCAGCTGCGGCTGTTTTCTCCGGAAAAGTTGCCGTCAACAACAGATTCTCCGGAAAACAGCCAGTGCGGCACATAGACGCCTTTGATTTCATCAATATGGTTTTTATCTTTAAAAATCTTGGGAACAAACTTGTTGGAGCGAACGTGCTTTTCAAGAGCCGCTTTGGCAGCTTTTTTGTCAAGCTTGAACGGAATGATCACATCTGGGCGAAGCGAACCGGAAAGATTGCCCGTAAAAGCAACCGGGTTTCCGCAGTAAGGACAGCTTGTTGCCGAGGTTGTGCTGTCGCAGACAATTTCGCCGCCGCAGGACTTGCAGGTATAAACCGCCATTGAGCCTTCTTCGCCGGCTTGCCATTCATTTTCCGTCGAATTCCAGTTTACACTGTCCTCACCACTCGGTTCTTCTGCCTGTTTTAACGCTTCCACATCAAATTCCGTGTCGCAATAGGGACATTTCAGCTTCTGCGAAGCGCTGTCGAACTGCACTGCGCCGCCGCAGCATGGACATTTATGTTCCAATACGGCTGACATTCAAATCAACTCCTTTTTCAGATCATGTCGTTCTGATCGAACGGATCGCCGCACTGCGGACAGAATTTCGGAACAGGTGCGCCGCTTTCGGGCATCCAGCCGCATTTGTCACAGCGAACCGTGCGCTGTTGAGACGCGGCATACTGACTTTGCTGCGGTGCATAACCGCCGACGGGCGCCGCACCGTAAGCATTCTGCTGAGGATAGGCATTCTGCTGCTGATAAGCACCGGGCTGTGCGTAAGCGCCCTGCGGTGCATAGGTGTTTTGCTGACCGTACATATTCTGCTGTGCATAAGCGTTCGGCTGACCGTAAGCATTCGGCTGTGCATAGCCGCCGTTCATCGGTGCAGCACCGCCCTGCTTGATCTGCTGGCAAAGCTGCATGATCTGAACGCCGATTTCATAGGCATTCATCAGCTCCATCTGATTGCCCGAGGTAATGCTTCCCGTAACAGAAAATGAAATCGGAGTGGTGATATACGGATCAGTTACCCTGAAGCAAGCGTTGATGTCGCTGACCTCTTTGATTGAAGTTGAGCTAAAGGAAGATGAGCTGTTGCGAATAAACGGCTGAGCGGAAAGCGGAACATTGACCATGCTCATATTCATGGCATTCATCTGATTGTTCATCATGCCCATAAAGCCGTTGTTCTGACCGCCCTGTCTGTTATCGTAATTATCCATTCTGTCGGGAATTCCGTCATTGTCGGAATCCGAAAGAGACCGAAATTCCTGCTCAAGCCAGAAATCCTGAAGCTGTGAAAAATCAAACACCTGCGGATTGCCGCTCTTATAATCGTTGTTGTTGATGGCAAAAATGAACTGTCGTTTGTTAAAATCAACCTGAATTGAATTATATTGACCGCCTGCCGTTGCCGAGCAGACAAACTGCTGATATTTCGCCTTGTTTTCTTCTCTTTGCTGAAGATGCTTTTTTGCGTCCTCAACCGAACGCTGTTTCCAGCCGCTTGTGAAAGAGCCGAGCTTATGTTTGCAGTCCGAGCATAAAAAGCCGTCTGCAAGCTTTTTTTGTGTTAATGTGTTTACTTTTCCTCCGCAGATGTCGCAGAATTTCTTGTCAAAAAGTCCCATAATTCATTACCTTGCCTTTCTTGTTAAGTTAAAATGTTTTATTTTGTATCATTTTCGTCGAAGATGTCGCCGCATTCGGGGCAGAACTTCGGCGGGTTGTGCGGATCTTCCGGCGTCCAGCCGCATTTGTCACATCGATAAAGCGGAGCGTCAGCCGGTTTTTTTGCGCCGCATTCGGGGCAGAATTTTCCTTGGTTCACTGCACCGCAGGAGCATTTCCAGCCCTCTTCCTGCTTTGGCTTCGGCGAACCGCATTCCGGGCAGAAATTGCCGTTTACCGTCGCACCGCAGGAACACTTCCAGCCGCCCACGGCAGGCTTCGGCTCAGGCTTTTTGCTTCCGCAGTTCGGGCAGAAGTTTCCTGTCACATCAGCACCGCAGGAGCATTTCCAGCTGTTTGCCGCCGGTGCAGGTGCGGGCGCAGACTGTTGTTGCATTTGCTGTTGCTGCTGCATTTGCTGTTGCTGCATCTGCTGACCCATTGAATAAAGGTTCTGGGCGTTCATGCCGCCCTGATTCATTGCCATGCCCATGCCCATGAAGCCCGTGAAAGCTCCGGCTTCGTTGGAGGCTGCCGCTCTCATTGCGTCCGCCTGTGCGCCGGCAAGTCTTGAAGCGGCGGTCAGCGGATCTCTTGTCATTGCGTTTTCTTCCCATTCGGTGATCTTCTTTCTCTGATCTTCGGGAATCGTGATGGAATTTACGGCGAAAGAGAAAACTTCAATGCCGCGCTTTTCTCTCCATTTTGAAGAAAGCACCTCGTTAAGTTCATCGGCAATTTCTTCTGTGTGCGCCGGAATTTCATAGTACGCAATTTTCTTTGCGGCAATCTTAGCAAGAGCCGGCTGAAGCGCATTCATCAGTTCGCCTTTTAACATCCCGTCAATTTCACTGCGTTCAAAGGTGTCGGAAATGTTTGCGCAAACATTGGTGTAAAAGAGCATCGGGTCGGTTATCTTATAGGAAAAAACGCCGTTGCAGCGAAGATCAACCGAAAGTCGAAAACCCATTTCCTCGTCAACAACTCTGAACGGAATGGGATTTGCCGTTCCGTATTTGTTGTCGCCGATTTCCTTTGTGTTGAAATAATAAATTCTTTGATCTTTCGGAGCTTCTCCGCCGAAAGTGAAACGCTTGCCGATGTTTTGGAAAGTGCTTTTGATGCTGCCTCTCAGATTACCCGAGAAAATGCTCGGCTCAGTTGAAGCGTCATATGTAAATTCGCCCGGCTCTGCGCAAAGCTCAACAACCTTTCCCTGCTCAACAATAATCATGCACTGTCCGTCTGCAACGGAAATGATTGAGCCGCTTGTGATGATGTTTTCGTCGCCCTTATAGTTCGAGGAACGCCCCGTGATTTTTTTCTGACCTTTGGCAACGAGCGTTTCCTGATTGAGTGCCTCACATAGAAAATAGTCTTTCCATTGGTCGGCAAGAACGCCGCCTGCGGCACCTGTGATTGCTTTAATAAGACCCATATTTCATTCTCCTTTGGTTTGTATTTATCCTGAACTCTTAACCCATAGAGTTGGTTACATAAATTTTATAATTCTTGCCGTTTCCCGGATATTGATACGGCACGGTATAGCCGCTGTCCATATAGGTGACAAGCTCATCGGAATCGTTTATAAAAATTTCCCAGTCGGACGGCAGCTTCAGCTTCGTCTCTTTTACGGTTTTGTTGCTGCCCTTTGATTTTTCGGCAATTACCGTGACGGTTTTCTTCTCTTTGAAATTGGAAATGATTTTTGCGTAATCTTTTGCTTGTTCGTCAAGAGTATATTTATCGGTCTGCGTCACTTCGCCGTCAGACTTATAAACCGCTTTGACAACGGCAAGGGTGTCTTTTTTCACGGTTACGGTAATTTCCATATCGTCAACGCCCATGTCGGGATAAGTCACTTTGTAGATATAACAATCTTCGGTTTCTTTGACAAAGCTTGCCTTACAGTCGGAAAAGAGTGCGGCAATCGTGTTTTCAGACGGAAAATCGGTTTCTCTGTTGAGATCGTCAAGCATAATATACGCTTTCGTCCTGTCGCTTTCCACTTCAAAATAAAAGCTGCCGAACCGTCCGTAATAATAAGGATCGCTGTCTTTCGGGCTGTTTTTGACAATTTGCAACATTTCGCCGTCAAGAAGCGAATACTGTTCGGTTTGTTTTCCGTAATCAAACGTTCTTTCCACACGCACGCAGGAATAATTGTTTAACAGCATACTCAGTGTGTTTGCGTCAAAAAGCTCCGAAGCGGAAATTTTCGGCTTTTGCTTTTTCACGGCGGTTGTTGCCTCAGATGTTGTCTGAACTTCTGTTTCCTCCTGCGTAGTCGAAGCTTGTGTTTTCTCGTTTGTGGTCTGAACGCTGTTTTGAACAACCGCCTGTGCGGTTTCTTTTGCCGCGGCGGAAGAATCGGGCTGTGCCTCGGCGGTGGTCTGCACGCTTGTTTCTTCTTTGGAAGCGGTTGTCGGCTCTTCGTTTTGAATGCAGGAGCAAAGAGAACCGAGCATCAGAATCACCGTGAGAAAAGAAATCAGTTTTTTCATTGTTTTCACCTCAGAATAGATGTAGTTTCATTATAAATCATCGCCCTTTTTTACACACCCTACATTTGTAGGGTAAGCAGGTTTTTTTCTCAGCTTTTGTCTTTTTTTGCCGCTCTCCCCTACATTTGTAGGGTGTAAAAATCTTCCTGCTGTTTTATAATACTGCTATAAGGATTCTCTGCCTTATAAACTATAAAAGTATAAAGGAGATTTATAAAAATGAAACGCACACTTTCTTTATGTATGGCGCTTTTGATGATGGTTTCCGTCCTGTTCGCCGTACCGTTCACGGCGAGCGCCGCAAACGGCGGTGCCAATGCATTTAATGATTGCATGGTCAGTGACATCCAAGGGCTTAATGATGCGCTCGTCAAGGCGGAAAGCGGAACCCGGATCTGTCTGATCGGCGACATCACAGCCACACCTTCGTTCCCCTACCCGATCGGAGTGCAGTATAGCGCTGCAAAGAGCGGCACTGTTGTTCTTGACCTGAACGGTTATTCAATTGATGTAACCACAACAACAATGACAAACCTCTTTTCAATCAGCCAGCTGACAGACTTTTATGTCATCAACAGCGACCCCGATCATGACAGTTCCATTAACTTTAACACCACAAAGTCCGATGCAGACGGCAACGGATCTGTTTTTCTTCTCAATAACGAACAGGCGTCTCTCATTGTCAGCGGTGTTGACATTTCACTGTGCAAAGATTCCGCTTATCAGTCAACAGACGGCGGTTATCGTACCTGCATCATAAACTGTCAGGATTTTTACCGTCTTCATCTTTATGACAGTGAGCTTACCAACCATACCAACAACGGCTCCGGTATCCGATTTGCACCAAAAAGTTCAACCGCATACGCACAAAGCGATGTAAAGGTGTACAATTCTACAATCAAATCAAGATCTTATTGCATTAATTATGAGACTTCTTACAGTGCTGCGTATATGCAATTTGCTTCCAGTCTTCTTGACTGCGATGAGTATTACTATACAGCATTCGATTTGCCGAGCAGCTGTACCTATACTTTCGGTCAGATATCCGCTTCCGGCTTTAAGGCTTACAAAGTTGCTGCCAACAATGCATTAGTAAGCATCAGTGACTCGCAAAAAATAGTCGATTTTACAGATAATGCAGATATCAGCTTTAGTTCCAGTCGTTTCGGTACACACTTCCATACCCCACAAGCACTCGTCAACACGATGGACGGGCACTATATGATTTGTAAAACCTGCGGTGTTTTCTTGAGCAATGAAGAACACGATGGAAAAATAGAGGCAGTTGCCGCCACCTGCACAACTGACGGTCACACAGAGGGCTATGACTGCTCTTGCGGATATAATGTTCGAGTCGAAATGATAGCCCCAACCGGTCATCAGCACACCGAAGAAAAAGCCGCTGTTGCCGCCACCTGCACCGAAAAGGGCTATACCGCCGGTGTTTATTGCAATGACTGCGAGACATGGATTTCCGGTCATGAGGAAATTCCCGCACTCGGTCACACCGAAGTTGCTGACGCCGCAGTTTCCGCAACCTGCACGCAGCCGGGCAAAACCATAGGTAAGCACTGTTCAGTCTGCGGTGAAATCACAGTTGCTCAGACAGAGGTTGCCGCAACCGGTCACACGCCTGCAAAAGCAGTGAAAGAAAACGTCAAAGCAGCAACATGCAAGGCGAACGGTTCATATGATGAGGTTGTTTACTGCTCGGTATGCAAGGCTGAAATCAGCAGAAAAACAGTGAAAACCGATAAACTTGCTCACACTGTTGTAACCGACAAAGCAGTTGCCGCAACCTGCACAAAAGCAGGCAAAACCGAGGGCAAGCACTGCTCGGTCTGCAACACAGTTATCACTGCTCAGAAGGAAGTTCCGGCAACAGGAAAGCACACCTACACCACCGCAACAACCAAAGCCACAACTTCAAAAGACGGACAGATTGTCAAAACCTGCAAGGTCTGCAAGAAAACCGTAAAAACAACGATTTACAAAGCTTCCTCAATCAAGCTTTCCAAAACATCGTTCACCTATAACGGCAAAGCTCAGAAGCCGACCGTAACCGTCAAGAACAGCAAGGGCACCACCCTCAAGAACGGCACGGATT
>JBJEOJ010000046.1:0-17423 GCA_051880655.1 Acutalibacteraceae bacterium
ATGAAATTGTATGTTAGAGTTCCAGGATGGCGCCCTTGTCAGCGGAGGAAACCATTTGTGAATATCTCTTGAGATAGCCGCTGATGTCATCTTTTTTGAGAATGGGCATTTCCTTTTTACGCTTTTCAATTTCCTCATCAGAAACTTTCAGCTCAATTTTATATTCGGGGATATTGATTGAAATGATGTCGCCGTCTTTGACATAAGCAATCAGACCGCCGTTTGCCGCTTCCGGAGAAACGTGACCGATTGCCGCACCTCTTGTTGCGCCTGAGAAGCGTCCGTCTGTGATGAGAGCCACTTCTTTGTCAAGTCCTGCGCCTGCAATTGCGGAAGTGGGAGAAAGCATTTCTCTCATGCCCGGGCCACCTGCCGGTCCCTCATATCGGATAACCACAACATCGCCTGCTTTGATTCCGCCTTCATAAATTACTTTTATGGCTTCTTCTTCGCTGTTGAACACCTTTGCAGGACCTTCATGAACAAGCATTTCGGGTGCAACCGCACTGCGTTTAACCACACAGCCGTCTTTTGCAAGGTTGCCGCGAAGAACGGCAATGCCGCCGGTCTGACTGTATGCGGTTTCCTTGGTTCTGATAACCTCAGTGTCAAGGTTCTTTGCGTCCTTGATGTTTTCGCCGAGTGTTTTGCCTGTGCAGGTCATGACATCGGTATTGAGAAGACCGAGCTTTTCAAGCTCTTTGAGAACCGCATAAACGCCGCCGGCTTCGTTCAGGTCTTCCATATAGGTCGGACCTGCCGGTGCAAGATGGCAAAGGTTCGGCGTTTTTGCGCTGATTTCGTTTGCCATGTCAAGATTAAAGTCAATGCCGCATTCGTTTGCGATTGCCGGAAGATGAAGCATACTGTTGGTTGAACAGCCGAGTGCCATGTCCGCCGTCAGGGCATTTCTGAAAGATTTTTCGTTCATGATGTCAAGCGGTCTGATGTTCTTTTTCACAAGATCCATAATCTGCATACCGGCGTGCTTTGCAAGCTCAATTCTTGAAGAATAAACAGCCGGAATGGTGCCGTTGCCTTTCAGTCCCATGCCGAGAACCTCTGTCAGGCAGTTCATGGAGTTTGCCGTATACATACCCGAGCATGAGCCGCAGGTCGGGCAGGTTTTTTCTTCAAATTCAAGCAGCTTTTCGTCGCCGATTTTGCCTGCCGCATAAGATCCGACCGCTTCAAACATGCTCGAAAGGCTTGTTTTTCTGCCGCCCACTCTGCCGGCAAGCATCGGACCGCCGGAAACAAAAATGGTCGGAATGTTCAGTCTTGCCGCCGCCATGAGAAGTCCGGGAACGTTCTTGTCGCAGTTCGGAATCATAACAAGACCGTCAAAGCCGTGTGCAAGAACCATCGCTTCCGTTGAATCGGCAATCAGGTCACGGGTAACAAGAGAATATTTCATACCCTTGTGACCCATTGCGATGCCGTCGCAAACGGCAATTGCCGGGAACATGATCGGGGTTCCGCCTGCAAGAGCAACGCCCATTTTTACCGCCTGCGTAATTTTGTCAAGATTCATATGTCCGGGAACAATTTCGTTATAGGACGAAACAATGCCGATAAGCGGTCTTTCTGTTTCTTCTTTTGTCAGTCCGAGCGCATGATAAAGCGAACGGTGCGGCGCATTGTTAAAGCCGTCAACGATTGTATCTTTAATCACTGTTATCACCCTTTTCAGTATAATAAATCTTATTAAAAAACCGGCTAAACATACGGCAAACACCGATGTTCAACCGGCTTAATTAATCAAATCAATACGGATTAACTAATCAGTTGTTGATGAGCTTATCCTCATCGCTCCAGCTGTAAAGCTTTCTGATTTCCTTGCCGACGATCTCTGACGGATGCTCGGCAGCTTTCTTTCTCATAGCGTTGAAGTGTACCTGTGAGCCTGCGTCTGACATATCAAGCAGGAATTCTTTTGCAAAAGAACCGTCCTGAATGTCGGAAAGAATCTTCTTCATGGCTTTCTTTGTGTCCTCGGTGATGATCTTCGGACCTGTGATGTAGTCGCCGTATTCAGCTGTGTTTGAAATTGAATATCTCATTCCCTCAAAGCCGCTCTGATAAATCAGGTCAACGATGAGCTTCATTTCGTGAATGCATTCAAAATATGCGTTTCTCGGGTCATAGCCTGCTTCGCAAAGAGTTTCAAAGCCTGCCTGCATAAGAGCGCAGACACCGCCGCAAAGAACAGCCTGTTCGCCGAAGAGGTCGGTTTCTGTTTCGGTTCTGAAAGTTGTTTCAAGAACACCTGCGCGTGCGCCGCCGATGCCGAGTGCATAAGCAAGACCGATTTCAAGTGCGTCGCCTGTTGCGTCCTGTTCAACAGCGATAAGGCACGGAACACCTTTGCCTGCCTGATATTCGCTTCTTACGGTGTGACCGGGGCCTTTGGGAGCAATCATGATAACGTTAACATTCTTCGGGGGCTTGATGCAGCCGAAATGAATGTTGAAGCCGTGAGCGAATGCAAGGGTTTTGCCCTCGGTAAGGTTGGGTTCAATGCTCTCTTTATAAAGCTTTGCCTGCTTTTCATCGTTGATAAGAATCATGATAATGTCTGCATTTTTTGCAGCTTCTGCCGATGTCATAACTTTAAGGCCTGCGTCTTCTGCTTTTTTCCAGCTCTTGCTGCCCTCATAAAGACCCACAATTACATCAACGCCTGAATCACGAAGGTTCAGTGCATGAGCATGACCCTGTGAGCCGTAGCCGATGATTGCAACGGTTTTGCCGTCGAGCTTTGCAAGATTGCAGTCCTGCTGATAGTAAATTTTGTTAGCCATTTTCAATTACTCCTTTTTATATAAAAGTTTATTTTAGCACAGTCCGGTTTTCCGCTTGGCGGTCAATCAGTGTGTTTTTTAACGGTTATTCTTATCGGTTATTTTGATAAGATGCTGGTTTCGCCTCTTTCAAGGGCAACAATGCCAGTGCGGCACATTTCTATTATACCGTAAGGCTTGAGAATATCAATGAACGAATCAATTTTTGTCGGCTCCCCGGTAATTTCAACACACAGGGCGTTGACGCTGTAATCCACGATTTTTGCGCCGAAAATGTTCATCGCCGAAAGCGCCTCCTGCCTTTGAGCAGGATCGTTTTTTATTTTAATCAAAAGCAGTTCCCTTGTCAATGAGTCTTCTTCAAGGTATTCCACTTTTTTGACGTTGTGAAGCTTTCGAAGCTGATTAATCAGCTGTGTTCTTGCATAGCCGTCGCCGCTCATGGAAATGGTGATTCTTGAATATTCGGGACATTCCGTTTCGCCGACGGTCAGCGCATCAATGTTGAAGCCTCTGCGGGTAAACATGCTTGTTACCCTTGTCAGCACGCCGAACTTGTTGTCAACATAAACGGCAATTACAAATTTGTTGTTCACAAAAATCACTCTCCTTTTTCGGTGATGATGTCATCAATGCTGCCTCCCGGCGGAAGCATGGGAAGAACGAATTCATCCTGGTCGATATGGCAGTCAATCAGAACCGGAGCGTCGGTGTTATAAGCTTCACTGAACACCTTTTCAAACTCTTCGGGTGTTGAAGCCGACATACCCTTGCAGCCGAAAGCATCGGCGAGCTTGATGAAGTCTGTTTTTCTGCCGAGGGTTGTGTTTGAATAATGTCTTTTATAGAAAAGCGTCTGCCACTGTCTGACCATTCCGAGAACGCCGTTGTTCATGATGACAATTGTAATCGGAATATTATAGGAAACAGCGGTTGCCATCTCGTTGAGGTTCATGCCGAAGCTTCCGTCACCCGTGACAAGAACAACTCTGTCTTTTGAGCCGACAGCCGCACCCATTGCGGCGCCCATGCCGAAGCCCATTGTGCCAAGACCGCCGCTTGAAACAAACTTTCTGACCTTTTTGAAGTTTGAATACTGCGCCGCCCACATCTGATGCTGACCGACATCGGTTGCAATGATGGTGTTTTCATCAATGATGCTGTTTATGATGTCAAAGGTCTTTTTCGGGGTGAGCGTTCTGTTTTTGCCAATAGCTTCATATCTTTGTTCGGCTTTCTTTTCGGTTGCCTGTTCTTTTTCTTTCAGCTGAGAAACAAACTGCATCCATTCGGGGTGCTTTGCTTCTTTTGCGCCGTCTGCAATTTTTCCGAACGCATCGGCAACATCGCCGATGATTCCGACGTCAACATTAATGTTCTTGTCAATTTCGGAAAAGTCGATGTCAATCTGAATAATCTTTGCATTGCGGCAATATTTTTTCTTGTTGCCGGTTGCTCTGTCGCTGAAGCGCACGCCGATTGCAAGAATCAGGTCGGCGTTGTTCTGTGCCATGCTGGAAGCGAAGTGACCGTGCATGCCCTGCATACCGAGAAATCTTTCGCAGTCCGTTGGAATTGCGGAAAGTCCCATCAGCGTGCAGCCGATGACTGCGTCAATTTTGTCTGCGAACTTCACAACATCGTCATAGATGCCTGTGCCGATCACACCGCCGCCGACATAGATATACGGTCTTTTGGCATTGTTGATAAGCTCAATTGCCTCATCGATTTTGTCTTTCGGTGCTTTGTCTGCTTCAAAAAGCGGATAAACCGGTTTCGGCTCATATTCGCATTTTGCGACCTGAACATCTTTCGGAACGTCAATCAGAACCGGTCCCGGTCTGCCCGAACGTGCAATCTGAAACGCTTCTCTGATGGTATCTGCCAATTCTTCAACCTTGTTGACAAAATAGTTATGCTTGGTAATCGGAAGCGTGATTCCGGTTATATCAATTTCCTGAAAGCTGTCTTTTCCGATCAGGTCACACGGCACGTTACCCGTGATTGCAACCATTGCCACCGAATCGAGCATTGCCGTTGCAATACCCGTGACAAGATTGGTTGCGCCCGGGCCGGAGGTTGCAATGCAGACGCCTGTTTTGCCCGTTCCTCTGAAATAGCCGTCCGCAGCATGGGCGGCGCCCTGCTCATGCGCAGTCAGAATATGATTGATTCTGTCGCTTCTTTCATAAAGCGCATCATAAATATTGAGTACCTGACCGCCCGGATAGCCGAAAACATCGGTAACACCCTGTTCAATGAGAGTTTCAATAATAATCTCTGCTCCTGAAATAATCATAAGTCTCTGTCCTTTGTTTTAATTAAAATTTTATTGTGCTGTCATTCTGTTAATTGCGCTGACAAGGGCTTTGATTGAAGAAACGATAATGTCGCTGTCAATGCCGACGCCCCATGTGAGCTTGCCGTCTGCGCCTTTGATGCCGACATAGGAAGCCGCCTGTGATTTTGAGCTTACCTCAAGGGCGTGTTCGGTATAAGATTCAACCGAGAAGCTGTCGCCCACCACTTCCTTGAGTGCGTTGGAAACAGCGTCCAGTCTGCCGTTTCCGTTTGCGGCAATTTCAAATTCCTTGCCTTTGAATCTGCCCGAAACAAAAGCTTTAATTCCCTTGTTGTCCTTTTGAACATAATGTGCTTCCATAACGGCAAGATCCGTTTCAATATTAACGTAATCTCTTATCAGTATATCATGAACCTCTTTCGGAAGCAGTTCCTTATGAGCATGATCGGAAATGCTTTTGACATGATAGCCGAAATCTTCTCTCATCTTCGGCGGCAGAACAAAGGAAAACTGCGTTTCCAGAATATAGCCGATACCGCCCTTGCCCGACTGGGAATTGATTCGGATAACATCGGCTTCATAGTCTCTGCCAACATCGGTCGGGTCAATCGGAAGATAAGGAACGTTCCAGTGTTCAGGGTCTTTTTCTTCTCTGAATTTCATACCCTTTGCGATAGCGTCCTGATGCGAGCCGCTGAAAGCCGAGAAAACAAGCTTTCCGCTGTAAGGCTGACGCTCATAAACGTGCATACGGGTCACTCGCTCATAAACTTCCGTGATTTCCGGAAGATTTGAAAAATCAAGCTCGGGGTCAACGCCCTGTGAATACATATTAAGTGCAAGCGTGATGATGTCAACATTACCGGTTCTTTCACCGTTTCCGAAAAGCGTTCCCTCAATTCTGTCTGCGCCTGCAAGAAGTCCCATTTCGCTGTCTGCAACCGCACAGCCTCTGTCGTTATGCGGATGAAGCGAAACAATGAGATTTTCTCTTCTGTTCATGTTTTTGCACATATATTCAACCTGGTTTGCATAAACGTGCGGCATGGAATGTGAAACCGTAACGGGCAGGTTGATGATAACCTTATCGTCCTCGGTCGGCTGCCAGATGTCGATGACGGCATTGCAGATTTCCGCAGCAAATTCCGGCTCTGTTCCGGTGAAGCTTTCGGGTGAATATTCAAATTTAAAATTGCCGGGCGTTTTTTCTCTGTACTCTTTGCAAAGCTTTGCGCCGAAAACGGCAATATCGATAATTTCCTGTTTGCTCTTTCTGAACACCTGCTCACGCTGAGCAACGGAAGTCGAATTATAAAGATGAACAATTGCATTTTTGCAGCCCTTGAGCGCTTCAAAGGTTTTTGCGATGATGTGTTCTCTTGACTGCGTCAGAACCTGAATGGTGACATCATCGGGAATGAGATTCTGTTCGATCAGTGCACGGCAGAATTCATATTCCGTTTCGGAAGCGGCGGGAAAGCCCACTTCAATTTCCTTGAAACCGACTTTAACAAGGAATTTGAAAAAGTCCAATTTTTCTTCAAGGCTCATCGGAATAATCAGCGACTGATTGCCGTCGCGAAGATCCACGCTGCACCAGATCGGAGCTTTGTCAATGTATGTTTTGTGTCTCCAGTCCATATCGACCGGCTTTGCTTCAAAGAACTGCCTTGTGTATTTTTCATAACCTTTCATAATAAATATTACCTCCTCATAAGCAGTGCCTGTTTTTTGCTTTGCGTCTGAAACAGAGCATTAAAAAAGTCTCTGTTACCCAAAAACGCAAAGCTGCTTTTTTGTGTAAAAGAGACGAAGATATTTTTATTCTCCGCGGTACCACTCTTTTTGGTGATAACACCCACTCAGTCGCATCCATCAATGCGAGTCTCTGTAACGGGAGAGCCCGTTCAGACCTAATCGAAAACGTTTCTCAGTCTGAAAGCTCCGGGACGAGTTATATTTCGGCTGCTTTACCGCCTTGCACCACGCGGCGGCTCTCTGAAAAAGCAAGAGGAAACTTTTTTCCCATCAAAGCTTTTGATTTCTCTTGAAAAGATATTCAAGTTAAAGCTATAATACTACCTTATTTTTATTTTGTCAACCGTTTTTTCGGATTTTTTTATTTTTGTTTGCTGCTTTCTATATTATATATTTGCATCAACATTTATTGACTGCCAAAACGGCTTATGATATACTGAAAACATAAGAAAGCATTAATATACCGAAAGCGGGAGAAAATTATGAGCGAGCAATTAACTCTTGTCAAAAAAATTCTTTCAACGGTTTTTGCCCTTGTTCTGACCGTGCTTACGCTGACGACCGACGGCTTTGATCTTCTGTCACAGTCTCAGCGAAGCGACCTTGCAAAAACCAACATCGTCGGCGTTGACGCTTATTTGCATTCTCAGGGAATGACAACCGACGGACAAAACCTGTTTTTTTCGTCCAAAAACACGCTTATTCAGACAACGGACGATACAAAAACCGTAATCAGCGCAAACTACCGTGCCATTCCCGATGAGCTTTCGCAAAAATATGCAATCAAGCATATCGGCGGTCTGAGCTATTATAACGGATATATCTATGCCGGGCTTGAAGACAGCAAAAAGTGGAACTATCCGATTGTCGGCGTTTATGACGCCAAAACGCTGAATCCGGTTGATTATTACATTCTGGATGCCGAACAGGTAACGAGAGGCTTGCCGTGGGTCTGCGTCAATCCCGAAAGCGGACTGCTTTACTGCTGTGACCATTCAAAACAGCCCACAAAGCTGCTCGCTTATGACACCGCAGACAATATGCGCTTTGTCAAAGAAATTTCGCTTTCTGAAACCGTTGAAGCCATTCAGGGTGCAGAGTTTTATGACGGTTATATCTTAGCGGCAACCAACAACGAAACACAGGCAATTTACAAAATCAACCCCGAAAACGGCAGCGTTGAAAAGCTTCTTGACCGCAATCTGACAAAATTCAGTGAGGGCGAAGGCATGACCGTCATGATAAAAAATGAAAAGCCGGTTATTCTTGCCATGGATATGGGACCTCTTTTCGTCAATACATTCGTTCGTGAATATGACATCGGTGCTGTCAGCAGCAGATAACCCACTTGAAAGTAACAAAACAAAGGAAAGTGTGAAAACCATGAAAACACCAAAAAGATTCGTATCCGTTATTCTGGCAGTTGTCTGCGTCATCGTACTCATCATCGCTTCATTTTTTATCAGCTGCATTGCCAAAGCTACACACAACAAAAACACGCTCGGCAAAACCGAAACAAAATATACAACCGATGAAACCGGTGCAAGAATTGCCAATATCCCCTTTTCAGATTATATTCAAAAATGTACTTTGGATAAAAATTACATCACCCCCGAAATCAGCGAAGAAAACAGCGGCGAAGAAAACAGCAAGGCAATCAACGAGGCGTTTTCTTCCCTTAAAAACGGCGGAACGGTCTACATTCCGGCAGGTACTTATAAAATTTCAACCGTTGAATTAAAAAGCAACACCACACTTTTTGTTTCGCCCGATACAAAGCTTGTTTCGCTTGACTGCGATGAAAATTCGGCTTCTTCAAGTCCGGTTGAAAACGGCGTAATCACTGCCAATGACGCCGAAAACGTCACCATAACAGGCGGCGGAATCATCAACGGCTGCGGCACAACCTATACGCAGGAAGCAAAAAACAAAAAGCCGCTTTACGCTCTGGAAGAATTTAATACATACACAAGAGTGATTGAAGCAAGAAACCGAATCCGCTTCGGAAAAAGCGGCGTTTCCCGAAAGCCGATTATCAGCTTCTATAACTGCAAAAACACAAGCGTCAACAACATCATTTTGCAGGAAAGCGCCGAATGGACGTTTGTCATCAACGGCGGAAGCGGCTATGATATTCACAACGTTGTCATTGACAATCATATGCACGTTGCCAACACGGACGGCATTGACATTCTGAACTGCCGTGACGTAAACATCAGCAAATGCTTTATTGCCACCGGTGATGACGCACTTGTGCTCAAGCCGATTGACGGCGAAATTTCAGATGTCAGCATAACCGACTGTGAGGTTTGCAGCTTTGCCAACTGCTTCAAAATCGGCACCGAAACCGCCTATGACGTCAGCAATGTGACCGTCAGCGACTGCAGCTTCTTCATGCCGGACGGCATGACCGGCGGCTATTCGGGCATTGCAATTGAATCCGCCGACGGAGCAAACATTAATAATATCAGCATCAGTAACATTGAAATGGACGGCGTTTCATCACCGATTTTAATCTGGCTCGGAAACAGGATGCGATACGGCGAAAAGGAAATCGGAAGCATAGATAACATTTCAATCCGTAATGTAAATGCGGTCAACACCGAACTGCCCTCGGCAATCACCGGCTGCAAGGCAGACGGCAAAGTTTACAGCATCGGAAAAGTTGAACTTGAAAACATCAATGTAAAATACAGAGACACAAAAGAAAATCTTTCTGTGATGAATCCCATACCCGAATGGTCGATGAAAGATTATCCAGACATCACAAGGGTGTCGCACATCTATTTTATCAGTCACGAGATGAGCGGCTATTGGGATTTGCCCTGCTACGGAATCTTTATCCGCTATGCCGACACGGATTACAGTGGCTACCGCTGCGTTCCGAGAAGCTGCAACACGCGAAATTTTGCTTATTGCAAAAAATAAATATAAGGAGTGTTTTTTATGTCAGACAAAATCATTTATCGCTTTACGGCAATTTTTCTTTCGCTTTTATCCGTAATCACTTACATTTTCGGCGGTGTAACCGTACCCCACGGCGAAAAACTGGATATTGACAAATTTGAACTGGTCTGGTCCGATGAATTTGACGGCGACAAGCTTGACGAAACCAAATGGAGCGGTCATTTTGTCAAAGACGGACAGACAAAAATCCGCAAGGGCGGCTATTGGAACGAGGAACTGGCAAGCGTAAGCGGCGGCAACCTTTCCATTTCAACAAAATATCTTGAAAACGGTGTTGACGGCAACGGTCCTGCCGGCTGGTATTCCTATGCGCTTGACACAAACGGTCATTATGATCAGACCTACGGTTATTTTGAAGTTCGCTGCATTTTGCCCAAGGGCAGCGGTCTCTGGTCGGCATTCTGGCTTTTGTGCGATTCCATGGGTGATGTCACAAACGGCGGAATCAACGGTGCTGAAATTGATGTTTTTGAATCATGTTTTTATTCACAGAAAAACGGCAAATTCAAAAATTCGGTTGCCTCAAACATTCACATTGACGGCTACAACGATGAACATCAATCCAAAAACATCTGCAACAGTCTCGTTTATGCAAACAACCCTTATGAAGAATTCAACACCTACGGCCTTGAATGGAACGAAAGCGAATATATTTTCTATATCAACGGCATCGAAGCCGGCAGAAGCAATTTCGGCGGCGTATCGCAGGTGCCCGAATACCTCATTCTTTCCGTTGAAGTCGGCGGCGAAAACGGCACACCGGCAGAAAGCTGGGTCGGCGAATCAATTGAAACGGCAGGCAACGAAATCACCGACTTTGTTGTTGACTATGTCAGAGCGTATCAGTATAAATAACTGCGCTTTTCAGACACAAAGAGCAAAATTAATTCTTTGACACAAAGAGCAAAATTAATGCTTTGATGTCTTGACAAGGCAGAAAGAATCTGTTATACTCTCAATTACCGCATGTCAAGGGCGGCGTGTTTTGTCATGCCAAAAGAGGAATTTTTTCACTTCCCGCCCGGCTCAGCGAGTCCATAATAAAGGAATGAAAGAAAAATGTACGCAGTAATCGAAACAGGCGGCAAGCAGTACAAAGTAGAAGCAGGCGATGTTATCTACATTGAAAAGCTTGACACCGAAGCAGACGCAGAAATTACTTTTGACAAAGTAATTGCAGTCGGTTCCGAAGACGGAATCAAAACAGGCGCACCGTATGTTGCAGGTGCAACCGTTACGGCTAAGGCCATCAAAAACGGCAAAGGCAAAAAAATTGTTGTGTTCACCTACAAATCAAAGAAGAACGCAAAACGCAAAATGGGCCACAGACAGCCGTACACAAAGGTTGAGATCTCAGCAATCAACGCATAAGCCATGACTGAGATCAGGTTTTACTCTTTCAAAGGCAGACTCACAGGTTTTGAAATCAGCGGTCACAGCGGCTATGATGAAGAAGGCAGCGACATTGTCTGCGCAGCGGTTTCATCATGTGCCTATATGACAATCAACACGGCGACCGATGTCATCGGTGTTGACGCACAGACGGAAGCTTCGGACGGCTATATGCTATTCAGTGTTTCGTTTGAAGAAGCTGAAAAAATCAAAGACCTGATGAAAGGCTTTGAAATGCATGTAAAAGCACTGGCAGATCAATACAGCGATTATCTGATCTGCAAAACAGAAAACATTCAAGTTAACAACACGGAGGTGCAGGAAAATGCTTAAAATTAACATTCAGTTATTCGCTCATAAAAAAGGTATGGGTTCAACCCGTAACGGACGCGATTCCGAATCAAAAAGACTCGGTGTTAAGCGTGCAGACGGTCAGTTCGTTCTTGCAGGCAACATTCTTGTCAAGCAGCGCGGAACGCACATTCACCCGGGCAACAATGTCGGCAGAGGCTCTGATGACACCCTCTTCGCTCTCATTGACGGCAAGGTACACTTTGAGCGCATGGGCAAAGACCGCAAAAAGGTCAGCGTTTATGCCGTTGAGCAATAAGCAGGGCAGGCCAAGCCTGCAGTGATTACGCGATGTAGAAAGTTATAAATTTTACTTTTACACCGCGGCGAAAACTGAGAAATAAAAACTAATATTTTTTACTCCTATAGGCAAAGTTCTATAGGAGTAATTTTTTGCAGGCCAAGCCTGCAGTGATTACGCGGGGCAGAAAGCAATAAACTTTATAATTGTGCCGCGAGGGGAAGTGTGTGCATAAACAAGCAAACACTCAAAATTGAAAATATTGTAAACCTACAATTTGAAAATATTTGCAAACAGCACGGTTTTTTTAAAAAGCAAAACAAATGTTGACTTTTGTCGTTTTGTAATATATAATTAAATAACAAATAATAAATTGTTAACAAAGGAGCTTTAAAAATGAAAAAAGTAATTTCTGTTTTTCTTGCACTTGTGATGATATTCACTTTGTTCGTTCCCTCTTTTGCAGCAAGTGAAGATACCACGCAATATCCGACCCTTTATCTTGAGGGGCAGGGTTATACTTTATACAACGAAGCCGGTGAAAAAATCTATGGCCTTGATGTTGATTGGGTTTCCTATATCACAGAAGGCGACAATATCAAAACTCTTCTTAAAGACATAGCTCTTGTGGACTATGACCAATACGCTGAAGATCTCTATAACATTATTGCTCCCGTTTATGAAAAGGTTATTCTTGACGAAAACGGTGAAGCAAGTGACGGTTCAGGCCTCAAATGGGACAAATTCGGCAAGTCAATTTATACCAAAAAGAATCCTGCAGGCAAGTGCCTTGAATTTGTTACTATGCCCGACACGCTTGATGTTACGCAGGGATCTTTTCCGGTTTACAGAGCTCATTTTGACTGGAGACTTTCTCCTGTAACGCTCGCAGAAGATGTTCACGGTGCTGTTGACGCAATTCTTGAAAAGACCGGCGCCAAAAAGGTTAATCTTGTAAGCCGTTGCCTTGCAACAAACATTGTTGCTGCATATATGTCAATGTATGGTGATGAAGGCAAAATCAACGAATGTGTATATTATGCTTCTTCAATTGACGGCATCGGACTTGTAAACGCAATATTTACGGGAACACTCAAGCTCGATGCGCAGAGCCTTGACTGCTTTGCAACATATTTCACTTCAATTGAAGGAAATGAGGCGCTTCTTGGTGATGACTCAACCACTCAGCTTGTTGTTGCACTCCTTACATTGATTTACAATGTCAAACAGCTCGGTTACGGAATGAATGTCATACAGAAGCTGGTTGATTCAATTCAGAAGATTGCACTTCCAAAAATAATGAAGTCAAGCTATGCCACATTCCCTTCATATTGGGCAATGACATCAGTTGATCAAGTTCAGAAAGGACTTTCGTTCACCTTCAAAACGCAGGAAGATAAGGCGACCTATGCAGGTCTTATTGAAAAAATCAATAAATATTATGATCTTCAGGTTAACTTCAACGATGTCTTTGCAGCTCAGCAGAACAGTGGTATTGCAAACTACGCCGTCATTGCAAAATATGGGTTTCCGCTCATTCCGCTTTCATCTGATGCAAGAGAAGAATCTGACGTATTTGTAACAACAAACAAGATGTCACTTGGCGCAACTTGTGCAGAAACAAACGGAAAGCTTTCCGATTCTTACATTGCAACCGTTGAAAATCAAAAGTATGTTTCGGTTGATAAAAAGATTGATGCTTCAACCTGTCTGTTCCCCGAAAGAACATGGTTTATTAAAGGGCTTGAACACAAGGCATTTCCGGATTGTGTAAACGATCTTATTCTTGCAATCTGCAACAGCAACGGCACAATGACTGTTGACACATATGAAAACTATACTCAGTTCCTTCAGTACGAAGGTGTTGGTTCAAGTGACAGTGCAAAAGGTACTCTCACTCCGATTCTCACAATGGATGACACAACTGATACAACAAAAAATTACACGAAAAACAATCCTTTAAAGGCTTTGATTGATTTCGTAATCAAACTGTTTAAAGTCATTGCTAACCTTTTTAAGAAGTAAAAAACTGTTCTGATAAAGTCCGGAATTCACAGAAAAGGTGAATTTCGGACTTTTTTCAAAGCTGCGCATCATAAATAATAACGTCCGTTTAAATCTCAATTTACGACGTATATCCGGCGGCAAAGAACGTTACAGCCAAGTAAAAACACAAAGCAGGGCAACATGAAACTGCCCTGCTTTTGCTGTGGCGGACACAGTGTAACGTTCCCACCCGTAACCCATTTATAAAAATTGCCGTTAAACCCAAACATTTGAAAAAACCTCAATTTGCCGCTCTTGACAAAACGAGGTTATGTGATATGATAATAGTACAAGAGAGTACTGCGATAAGCGGGTACTCCGAAGTTTTGGTATTTAAGAAACACCGCAACTTTTGCAGAGGGCGGTGTTTCTTTATTTTTATTTTTCAGATAATTATACGGGACACAATTCACCATGTCCCGTATAAAAAATTATTGAATATCTCTGTTATTTCTTTTCCGTGCTTTCTTCGCTTTCGTCGGAATATAAGAAATCATAAAGCAACTTTGTGTTCTTGTCAATATCCATTTTGAGCACCTGACCTTCTCCCCTGATGTAAGGATCGGACCATGTACCCTCAGCCGGTATCTGATGCTGAACAATGTCATAACGCAGATATTGTGTTACTGCCCCAAGTCCAAGACCGATAAAGTCGTTTCGAGGAATATCGGTTGAAATCATCGGCATAATTTCTTCAATTGCATTAAGCAATGTTACCGGATTGGTTTTTGCAATCTGCGTCATCAAAGCGGAAATAACCTTGCGCTGTCTTTCTGTGCGGTGGAAATCATCGTCAAGATAACGGATTCGGCAGTACCAGAGAGCCGCGCCGCCCGTGAAATGGTTTTTGCCCTCTTTAACATTCGGTGCTTTAACAACGTCACGCATATACTTGGCTTCGGCTTCGGTGACTCCGTCAACATCAAGACCGCCTATTGAGTCAATGAAAGTCTTGAACGCTTCAAAATCAACAAGAACATAATTGTCAATATCCACCTTGAAATTATATTCAATGGTGTCAATTACAAGCTGTGCGCCGCCGGCACTGCAAGCTGCATTGAGCTTTCTGTAATTTCCGGTTGACGGAATACAAACATAGGAATCTCGCAAAAATGAGGTCAGCTTGATTTTTTTGTGCGCCTTGTCAATCGAAAACAGCATCATTGTGTCCGAGCGCATACCCTGAACATCGCCGCGTGCGTCGCTTCCGATGAAAAGAATATTGCGAACCTTACTGCTTGAGGCAAGCTCCTTGCTGCTGATATATTGATTTTCGCTTCTGATTTCCGTGTCATAGTTAATTTTGCCGAGAATGGAATAACCGTAGGCGAAAACACCGAGCAAAAGCACAAGAATAATACAGATGATGCTGACAGCGATTTTTTTGCCCTTGCCGCCTTTTTTTGCTTTTTTGTTTTTCGGCCTTTTTGAAGTGCTTGAAACATCTTCACTGTTCAATGATGATTTTGAAACAGGTCTTGCTCTATGCTGTTGTTTTTCAATTGAAAAATCATTTCTTTTTAAAGAGGGATTATTTGAATTTGCGGCACTGTTTTTTGAAAAATTCTGAGATTGATCTCTGACCGGTGCACCGGTTGGCGTTCTGTTTCTTCGGTTTTGCGCCGCACTTTCGGATAAATTATTATCTCTCAAAAAAGGATCCTGTCTTGAAGAAGCAACAGGCTTCCCTTTTGGAACTCTGCTTTGAGAAGATGAATCGGCAGAAGATCCGAATGAATCTTCATCGGGAATATTCACCTTAAAGCGAGCAGAATTCTGTTTTGAATTGCCGGCAAAATCATCCTGCTGAGTATAAAAATCATCAAACATATCTTCATCGGGTTCAGTTTCATAATGCGGCTCGGAAGTATATGAATTATGTGAATTGTCATTATTATGATTATTCTTACTGTTAGGATATAGTCTGTCGTCCACTGATTTTCACTCCTTTTTTGTTACGCGCCGAACGCAAGCGGCAAAAGCAAAATTTCCCCGCCCATTAAATCGCCGCTAAAATTTCAGTGTTTCAATCTGACTTAAACATTTTACAATAAACACATATAATTAGCAAGCTTTTTCAGTCAAATTAATAAAACGTTAAGTATTTTTCTTCCTTGCTTTTATGTAGTTACATTGTGTTGACATCGTGTTAAAATTGGTTATAATATTATCAGAAGTGATTTTTAATGAATGAACTTTTATCTGTTACCGATTTACCGAAGACTTCAACATTTCAAATGCGTATTAATCCGGAAGTCAAAGCCAGAGCAGAGGACATTTTTTCTCATTGCGGACTGACACTCACCGATGCCGTTAATATATTTATTCAGCAATCTATTAATATCGGCGGAATGCCTCTTGTTGTTACACAAAACAGCAAAAATGCACTGAAAGAACAAGCAATTGCAATTTTAATGAGTGAGCTGCAAAAAGGCGAAAGCAGCGTGAGAAGTGAAAGTGATTTAATAGCAATTGAAGATATTGCCAAAGAATTCGGAAAAGAAACCAAATAAAAAATTCGCTTGACAACATTCAAGCGAATCAATATAATATAGATGTAAAGGGTGAAGCATCTGCAATAAGCAGTTTGCCTTTCCCCCTTATGTGAGATTAAAGAATAACCGCCACAGTTTGGAGACAGGGGCGGTTATTTTTTTCTTGTGCAAAGTTCAATTATTGCAATTGTATTTTTGACTAATTGTATTTTTTATTATTCCGGCGTGAAATTCAAAAAGCATGTAGCCAACTTCCGCCTTGACTTTTTTTGAAAAATATGATAAAAATAATTATGCGAGTGAGATGGGCAGTCGCGCAGATTTTCTGCGAGGAAAGTCCGAGCTTCACACAGCAGGGTAACGGCTAACGGCCGCCGAGGGTGACCTTAGGGAAAGTGCAACAGAAATAAACCGCCGTCAAAAACGGTAAGGATGGAAAGGCGAGGTAAGAGCTCACCGGCGTGCAGGAGACTGCACGGCCATGTAAACCCTACCCGAAGCAACACCGACAGGATTTGCATTTATGCAAGTGTCAGCTGGGCATATATCCGAAAGGTGGCTGGAGCCTGCGGGCAACCTCAGGCCAAGACAGATGACTGCCTTAAATGACAGAACTCGGCTTACAGTCTCAGTCGCAAAACGATTATTGAACAGCCTTTTGTGCAAAACGCATATCAGGCTGTTTTTTTGTTTTTATTGTTGCAAAACATTATTCTCATATGCGCTTTTGCTGAATTTACTCAAGCCATAAACAGAGCAATAAATTATAGTTTGCGGGCATCGCCCGCTGGAGTTACGCGGGGCAGAAAGTTGCAATCTTTAAAATTTCGCCGCGGCGGAAAGTCAGTGTAAAAAGGAGTAAAGTTTTTTGCCAAGCTTTTTTACAAAAAAGCTTGTGGGTGCGGGCAACGCCCGCAGGACTCACGCGAGGTAGAGAGTTGCAAGCTTTAAGATTTCGCCGCGGCGGAAACTGAGTGCAAAAAGGAGTAAAGTTTTTTGCCAAGCTTTTTTACAAAAAAGCTTGGCGCCGTCCGCAGACGGCGAAATCCTTATGCTTCAAAAAAGCG
>JBJEOJ010000047.1:0-3490 GCA_051880655.1 Acutalibacteraceae bacterium
CCGGTGGACTGTTTATCCGTAGGAAACCCTCGCCGGGGGTTTCCTGATTGACGGCTAACGCCGTCAATAGAACATTGTCCGCCTACTCCTATCATTTTATGGCTTTGATGTAAAATCCGAACTTCAGCTCATCTTTGATGTTCAGATTGTATTCCTCAAGCACGTCGGGACCGCAGCTGTTTGAGCCTGTGCCTCGCATAAAGCCGTCTATGTTGAGCGTGATTTTGTTGTCGTTTTTCAAATCTTCCCTGTGCTTTGCCTTTGCAAGCACTTCGTTAGAATACGGTCTTGCACTGAAAATAAACGGCGCTTTGCGGTATCTTATCTGTATGCCCCTGCCCTCTTCATCGGTGAAGCGTGCATAGCGTGTTTCGCAGTGCATACCGTTTTCCTGCGGCTTGATATAAGGCTCTTCCAGATCCCATACCGTTGAATGATAAATCCCCATTGTGCTTTGCGCATTAAAGTCGCAAAGATTTTCCGCTTCTCCCATGCCGTAATATTCAACATTTTCAAGCGAAGGATCAAGCCTTAACGAAACACCGAACCTCGGAAGCTCGGTTTTGCCGAACTTCATGCCGTTTCTGATAAGCTTTGCAATAACGGTAATCGTGCCGTCGGGATAAATGCAGTATTTCAAAACAGTGTTAAACAGCTTCTTTGAATCCGCTGTGAGCGCACCGACGGTTTTGATTTCAACGCAGTGCCTTTCTCTGTTGTTTTTGCACTTGACAAGCTTTCTGTCAGTAAAGCGAAGCCTGTCAAGACCTTTTTTGCTCCAGGCGCTGACCTTGTTTCTGTCGTTGTCAAGCGGTGCTCTGAAAACATTAAAGCCGATTCCGTCACTGTCGGCAAGAATCTGTTTTGAGCCGATCGTAAGTCCTTCAAGCGCACCTGTTACCTTGTTGAACACTGCCTTGCCGCCGTCAAAACCAACAACAATGCCCTCACCCTTGCTTGAAAACGCAACCGCCGAGCTGATTCTGATTGACGGTCTTTCAAATTTTTCAAAAAGAGTGATTTGCTCTTTTGCACAGAAGCTTCCGTCTTTTCTGTAATAGGTAAAATTGATGTGGTAGTCATGGTCGGTATCGGTCATTTTGTGAGCGATAACAACATCTTTGCTGCTTTCGGGCGCAATATCAAGGCACAGTGTTCCGCTGTCAAAGCTCTTTCCGTCGCAAAGCATTTCATATGAGACCTTGTATTCATCAGCATTCACAAAACGGTTGGTGTTCGTGAACCGATAAAGGTTGTCGCTTAAATATTTTGCTCTGATCGGACGGTAAACCGCCTGCATTTCAAGCGCACCGGTGTGCGGCTTTCTGTTCGGATAAAACAAGCCGTCCACGCAGAAGTTGCCGTCATGATATTTTTCGCCGTGGTCGCCGCCGTAGGTATATTTATATTTTGCTTTTTCGTCATGAACGGCATGGTCTGCCCATTCCCAGATGCAGCCGCCGGTAAGATTATCGTGTGCATAGATAATCTGCCAATAATCTTCAAGCGAACCGGGACCGACGCCCATTGCATGGCAGTATTCGCAAAGAAAATAAGGCTTGCCTTTATATCTAGATGCCAGCTTGTGTTCGCCGATTTTTTTCATCATCAGCGGATGCTGATACATTTCGGAAATCACATCATATGAGCCTCTTATCGTTCTGATAACACCCTCATAATGAACGGGAATCTCAGGCGAAAGCTCATGAAGCATATCGCAGCATTTATCCTGATTTTTCCAGCCGCCCGATTCGTTTCCGAGACTCCACATGGTAATTGACGCATGGTTCTTGTCTCGTTCATACATACGCAGAACCCTGTCTTTGAAGCGGTCAAGCCATGCTTTGTCGTTGCTGATGATGTTCGGCTTCATTGTTGGCTTTTGGTCTAAGGTTGACTGCGTTCCGTGCGTTTCAATGTCGGCTTCGTCAATCACATAAAGTCCGTATTCATCGCACAAGCAAAGGAAAATCGGGTCGGGCGGATAGTGAGAGGTACGAACCGCATTGACGTTATATTCTTTCATAAGAAGAACATCTTTAAGAAGTTCATCTGCACTCATAACATAGCCGTTGTCCTCGCTTGTGTCATGGTGGTTGACGCCTTTAAACTTGATTTTTTTGCCGTTAAACAAAAACAGTTCGCCGTCAATTTTAACAGTTTTAAAACCGACAAAGGCTCTGACGGTCTGCACTGCGCCGTTTTTGTCCGCAAGTGTCAGATACAAAGTGTAAAGCTTCGGCGTTTCGGCACTCCATAGTTCAACGTCAAGGTTTGCAAACAGAAAGCTGATTTTATTTTGCGCATTCTGAGTCTGGGCTGCAAGAAGCTTTTCGCCGTCGAACAGCTCGGCTGTCACGCTCAGATTGCCCTGTGCGCCGATGAAAAGAGAAAGCTCTGCTTCAAGATCAAACCGCTCGCCGTCCTTTTTTGTTTTAACGGCATAATCAAAAATATAATTATCCGAAAGCTCGGTAATATAAACATCACGAAAAATTCCGTTTTCTCTGAACATATCCTGACATTCAAGATAGGTTGCATTGCACCATTTTGTGACAATTGCAAGAAGCTCGTTTTCCCCTGCCTTGACAAAACCGTCAAGCGAAAACTCCGCCATGTTGTGCGAACATTCGCTGTAGCCGACATATTTTCCGTTGACATAAAGCGTCACGCATGAGCACACGCCGAGGAAAGTGATAAAGCTATGCTTTGTGGTTTCTTTGATGTTAAAGGTTTTAACATATACACCCGCCGACATCTCATCTGGTACGACCGGATAAGTCGCTTCAAACGCATAGCGGCTGTTAAGATAATGAGGCGGTTCATAGCCTGTTCTCTGCCAGGTTGAAGGAACCTTCACCGTGTCAAACTGAACCGTTTCGGTATCGAAATTTGCAGGCAGTCTTGAAAGCTTTTCATAATACTTGAATTTCCAGTTATCGTCCGAAAGAACGGTTACGGTATCGCTGTTATATCTTTCCGAAACAGCGTTTTGTTTTTCGAGCAAGGCCCGGTCGTCATAAGGAATAAAATAGCTCCTCGCAGAAACCTTGTTTTGCTCAAAAACTTTGAAATTGTTTACTTCAAGCTTTTTAATCTGATATTTCATGAATCGAACCTCCTGCGCCGTCAGTAATCGGCGGTCACTTGTGAATATATTAACACATATCGGCAAATTTTTCAATCGTTGTTTTGTTTTAAGCAAAAAGTTGTTCAAGCATAAAATAACAGCTTCATCAACAAGGTTTTGCTGACCTTCCCATGATGAAGCTGTATAATTATTTTCTGACGGTTATTTTACTTTTACGCTCTTAACAGCCGAGTAAGTGGAATTGATTGTTGTGATTCCGACTTTCTTGTTGGCAACAACCTTGAAATAATAGGTTTTGCCGCTTGAAAGCTTTTTGTTTGTATAGCTTGTGGAAGTTGTTGAACCAAGCTTCTTGTATGTTCCGTTTTTGCTTGTGCTGTAATAAACGGTATAGCCTGT
>JBJEOJ010000048.1:0-3476 GCA_051880655.1 Acutalibacteraceae bacterium
CGTGAAAGCGGAGGGTCAAACATATCGCCGAGCTCTCTGAGACTTGCTTCGGGGTTTTCAAGGCGGATTTTTGCAAAAGACTTAAGATCATCGGGAAGAAAACAAAATGTTTTTTTCTCAATCATTTTATTTATCGCATCAATATGTTCGCCTGCCGCACTGACTGTTCGGGAAATATTGGCACAGCTGAAATTCGTCTGCCTGTTGACGGCATTTCGCAAATCCTTATAAATTTTGATGTTCATAATTTCAAAAGCAGACATCTTTGCACCCATGATGTTGAGCAGATCTTCAATGCTTGAGCTGTCTTTGATATAAATGACATTCACGCCTCGCCTTTGCATATGCTTTGCCTTTAAGCCGTATTCGGTCAGCATCTTCATAAGGTCAAGACTGAGCGTTCTGAACGGAACAATAAATTCAAGATGATAGCTTTTTTGCGGATCGGTAATCGTTCCGCAGGACAAAAAAGCTCCTCTCAAAAATGAGCCGTTGCAGCAGTTCATAATTTCGGATTCTTCATCTTCATATTCATTAAGAAGATTTCCTCGGTTTATTCTTAAAATCGATTCATTTTCGCCGACATAAAAGTCAGTCATTATTTTTTTGACATCTTCCCGGTTTTCAATGTTGATGCTGTATTTTCCTGCCTTTGAAACATGAATATCGGCATTTATTCCCGTTGAGGAAAACAGCATCTTGGCATATTTTTTTGCAACACATTCATGCTCCGTCATAATTGATACCGAGCGGTAATTAAATTCTCTGCCGAAAAGCAAAAGCCCGTATGCCATGGCATGACGGCAGCACGGCGGCATCTGTTCAATTTTTGAAAGCTCCTGTTTGACGCTCGCCGAAAACGACATTTCTTTTACCTCACTTTAATATATCCCTGTGACTGACGCTTGCGCTGTGTTTTTCATCTTTCAGATGATGATATAAACTTTCCGCAAAAGCAACGGAGCGGTGATGCCCGCCCGTGCAGCCGATTGCAACAATTAACTGTGTTCTGCCCTCTTTTTTGCAAAGAGGAATTGTAAAATCAATAAAATCAAAAAGCTTTTTTTCATAAGCTGTTGCTTCCTCAAAGCTCATAACATAATCATAAACCGGACTGTCAAGACCGGTCAGCGGTTTAAGCTCCGGAACATAAAACGGATTCGGCAAAAAGCGGACATCGTAAACAAAATCGGCATCGCTCGGAATTCCGTTTTTAAAGCCGAAAGACATGCAGTGAATATGAAGCTGATATTCTTTGTTGTCGGAAAACATTCCAAGAATACGGACACGGCATTGCGTTGCGGAAAGGTTTGATGTGTCAAGAAAATAATCCGCGCCGATTTTCGCTTTTTCAATCAGGCTTCTTTCTTCAGAAATTGCCTGTGAAATTGAAGTTTTTCCTGCCTGCATCAGCGGGTGGCGGCGTCTGGTTTCTTTATAGCGCTTTATCAGCACATCATCTTTTGCATCAAGAAACATGACTTTATAGGGAATCTGAAGTTCCTTAAGTGTGTCAAGAGAAGCAAAATAATCAGAAAAAGACAGTCCGCCTCTTATATCCGACACAACTGCAACACGCTTGTGTTCTTCAGAAGATTTGAGAAGCTGCGCAAAAACCGGAATCAGCTTTGCGGGAATGTTATCAACGCAAAAAAAGCCGATGTCCTCAAGCGAATCAATGACGCATGATTTGCCTGCGCCGGACATTCCGGTTATAATTATAAATTCCATATCGACCACCGCTATATCATTTTTATTTCCGGCTCAAGTTCAACGGCAAATTTTTCAAAAACCGTTTTTTGACAAAACGCAATCAATTTTTTTACATCTTCGCTTGTTGCACCGCCGATATTTATGATGAATCCTGCATGCTTTTCGCTGATTTGTGCGCCGCCTATTGTTTTACCTTTCAGACCGGACTGTTCAATAAGAGCGCCTGCAAAATAACCCTCGGGGCGTTTAAAAACGCTGCCTGCACTCGGATATTCAAGCGGCTGTTTTTCTTTTCTTCTTGAAAAAAGCTCGTTCATTCTTTTTGAAATTTCGGTTTTGTCGCCCTTTTGAAGTTTAAAAGTCGCTGAGGTTATTATATAACCTCCCGGGGTATACGCACTCTTTCTGTAGCCGAAATTAAGTTCAGAAGCATCAAATGAGCCGATATTTCCGTCTTTGTCAATATGCTCGGTTTTGCAGACAACATCACTCATCTGACCGCCGTATGCGCCGCCGTTCATATATACCGCACCGCCCACAGAGCCCGGGATTCCGTATGCAAATTCAAGACCGGTCAGTCCGTTTTCAAGTGCGAACTTGCAAAGAGAAGCAAGGCTTTGCCCTGCCCCTGCAATTATTGTTGTTTCATCAATCAAAGAAAGCTTGTTAAACTCTCCTGCGAGATTAATTACCGCACCGTTTATTCCGCTGTCGCCGACAAGCAGATTGCTGCCTTTTCCGACAACCGTATAATCAATTTTTTCGCTTGCACACAGAGAAACAACAGCCGAAAGCTCACTGATATTTTCAGGCTTAATAAATACCCGGGCATTGCCTCCGATTTTGAAAGTTGTGTGTGCACTCATCGGTTCGTTGAAACTATGGGCAATTTTGTTGTTATCAAGAAGCTGTGTCAGTTTATTCAAAACTTTCCTCCGAAAAAATATCAATACTCAACCAAAGCAGCACCGATAATTCCTGCGTCATTACCGAGAACCGCACTGCAAACTTCCGTTTGAGTGTCGGCATATCTGC
Organism: Acutalibacteraceae bacterium; assembly: GCA_051880655.1. GTDB lineage: Bacteria > Bacillota > Clostridia > Oscillospirales > Acutalibacteraceae > UBA6857. The sequence goes on from JBJEOJ010000048.1 coordinate 2,749, forward strand.
TGTATCTGAATTCGTCAATATACGCCCTGAGCGGCGTAAGCAGGTTTTCTTTTTCATTTGAAATTCCACCGCCGAAGCAGATCAAATCGGGCTGAAGCGCATTAATTACATTGATTGTTCCGATGGCAACATATTTTATGTAATTATCAACAACTTCTTTTGCGGTTTTATCACCCTGACGCATACAGTCAAAGGCCGTTCTTCCGCTGACATTTTCAATTTTTCCGTCGCATTTTTCCCACATCAGGCTATCTTTATCTTTTTCCATAGCCGCTTTTGTCTGATTGACAAGCGCCGTTGCCGAAGCATATCTCTCCCAGCAGCCTCTTCTGCCGCAGTTGCACATTTCACCGTCAAAATTAATGACAAAATGACCAAATTCACCGCCGGCATCGTTGCAGCCCGTGACAAGCTTTCCGTCAAGAATATAGCCCGAGCCGACACCTGTTCCGAGAGTTATTGCAACAAAGCTTCTTTTGCCTTTTCCTGCGCCTGCAAGTGCTTCACCGAGAGCGGCACAGTTGGCGTCGTTTTCAAGATAAAACTTAATTCCCGGAAGCTGTTTCTGAAGATATTCAACCGCATGAACATCTTCAAAATAAAGATTGTTGGCATATTGAATGACGCCGTTTTTCTTGTCAACCGAGCCCGGTGTGCCGATTCCGACGCTTTCAATTTCGTCAAGCGTTATTCCCGCATTTTCAGCGCTTCTCTTTACGCAGGTGACA
>JBJEOJ010000049.1:0-17167 GCA_051880655.1 Acutalibacteraceae bacterium
TGGTGATTAAAATGGCAAAACATCTTTTCACATCTGAATCTGTAACGGAGGGACACCCCGATAAAATATGCGATCAGATTTCCGATGCAATTCTGGATTCAATTCTTGAAAAAGACAAAATGGCAAGAGTTGCGTGTGAAACGACCGTAACAACCGGTCAGGTGCTCATAATGGGTGAAATCAGCACAAAAGAAAAGCCTGATGTTGCAAAAATTGCAAGAAAAGTGATCTGCGACATCGGTTATGACGACGGTTCAAAAGGCTTTGACGGAAATAACTGTGCCGTTCTTGTTGCACTTGATGAACAATCGGCAGACATTGCAATGGGCGTTGACAAATCGTTCGAGCTTAAAGGCGGTGAAGAGGACGAATATAATCTCAACGGTGCAGGAGATCAGGGCATGATGTTCGGTTATGCCTGCAATGAAACACCGGAGCTTATGCCGCTTCCGATTTCTCTTGCTCATAAGCTTTCAAAACAGTTGACAAAAGTAAGAAAAGACGGGACGCTTTCTTATCTTCGTCCCGACGGAAAAAGTCAGGTAACTGTTGAATATGATGACGGCAAGCCTGTTGCAGTGACAGCTATTGTTGTTTCTTCTCAGCACAGTGCGGATGTTTCGCTTGAACAAATCAGAAATGATATAAAAGAATATGTTATTGATCCTGTCATTCCCAAAGAACTGATGAGAGAAGACACAAAAATATATGTCAATCCGACAGGACGTTTTGTTGTCGGCGGTCCTCAGGGAGACAGCGGTCTTACCGGCAGAAAAATTATTGTTGACACCTACGGCGGTTATTCACGTCACGGCGGCGGAGCTTTTTCCGGAAAAGACCCGACTAAGGTTGACAGAAGTGCGGCTTATGCGGCAAGATATGTTGCTAAAAACATTGTTGCTTCAGGTCTTGCCGAAAAGTGTGAAGTTCAGCTTGCTTATGCAATCGGCGTTGCAAAGCCGGTTTCTGTTATGGTTGATTGCTTCGGCACAGCAAAGATCAGCGAAGATAAGCTTTCTGAAATTGTAAACAAGGTGTTTGATCTTCGTCCTGCAGCAATTATTGATATGCTTCATTTGCGTGCGCCGATTTATCGTCAGCTTGCATCATACGGTCATGTCGGAAGAGAGGATCTTGACGTTCAGTGGGAAAAGACTGATAAGGTTCAGGAAATTCTTGCTCTTGCTGGAGTTTAATTTATGAGTTCAAAAAAATTACCGTCTGAATATGAACAGATAAAAGTTGTGAATCTCATTAACGACAAAAAAGCAGCTTGCATTGTCAATGTCCTTTCATTTGTCACAATAGTTATTATGCTGCTTTTAGGTGGACTTTTTTACGGAAGTCAGAAGCTTGAAAATTTGCTTTTGATTGATAATCGCAGAGATTTGCTGATTTTTATTTGTAAAGTTCTTCTGATAATTGTTCTTTGTGCTGTTTATGTTGTTTTGCACGAGTTTATACATTCAGCTTTTATGAGACTGTTTTGTAAAAATTCAAAAATATCTTTCGGCTATAGATTCTTTTATGCCTATGCTTCAAGCGATGGGTATTACGATAAAAGAGCATATAACATCATTGCAGTTGCTCCGCTGTTCCTTTTTGGAGTTCTGCTTTCGATTTTATGCGCCGTTGCTCCGAACAACTGGTTCTGGACGTTTTATATTGTTCAGATTTTTAACTTTTCTGTTGCGGCGGGGGATATATATATATTCTTTTTTATCTCAAGAATGCCGAAAGATATACTTGTCAAGGACAACGGAACCGAAATTATTATATACGGAAAATAGACAGACTTTTTTATGAAGGATTTTCCGTATGCAAGATAATCTTTATGTTTTGCTTTGGATAGATAATAAAATATAAACAACGCCCGGTGCTCAGCCGGGCGTTGGTCAATATTACAGATTTTTTATTTGAAAATGTGATGCAGGCAAATGCCTATTATCAGGCAGCCGTTATTTTCTCGGTAATAGCGTTGAAAATGGCTTTGAGCCATCTCATCAAAGATACGATGAGAGAGCGAAGCTTTTGGTTCTTACCCTGCGGCTTTTCAATTTCTTTTTCTGCTTGCCAATTTTCGTTGTGGCAGTTTTCTTCTGTCATCGGCTCAAATGTCTGATTTTCATAATCAAACACAATAAATTGAGTCCATTCAAAATCGGTTATTTCAAGCTGTTTGTCAGCGTCGATTACAGTAAGAATCAGGTCTCTTTCCGGCGTTGAATAGAATCCGTGAGAGCAGCCTTTGATAAACCAGGTATAATCAGGGAAAAGACAGGTTGAAGCATCAATTTGTTTATCGGGTGAGATGTATCTTCCAAGTCCTTCGGCTTCTTTTTGCGCAATGTATTCATCGGAAAGTGTGTCATAGACTGTCGATGTTGTTGCGCCAAAAGACGAATTCTTCGCAGAAACATATTGGTCTCCGAGTACGCTTCCGTCTTTGAGCATCGGAACCATCTGTGTTCCGTATTTTGAAATTATGCAAAGATTAACGGTATTTCCGTTTTCATCGGGAACTTTTGTTGACTTGAGAATCTCATCAACATTTTTCTTGACGGTTTCATTGTATACGGTGATCTTTTCAATGAGACCGGCATATTCCTGCCTTTTTTTGCTGCCTTCCTTGCCGAAAACATAAACAAGTGCGTCGTCAAAATCCTCCGGTGAAACAAGAGCCCAATAGCAAGGCATCGTCAGTAATGTTGAAGTTGCAAGCGCAGAAATGATTCCGTATTCAATTTTTTCATAAATCGTTTTGCGTGCAACAGCGCTGAGCGTATCAAGAACACCGGTGTTTGAAAGCAGTTCAATTGTTGAAGTTACAAGCGGGCTGACAGAAAAATCATCTTCAAAAACAGATATATCGGAAATAAGCCTTACAATGGAATTGCCGTCGATTCCGAAGTCACCGCTTAAAATTCCGCTTAAAAAGTCTGCGCCGTAAGAAGTTGCAACGTCAATACCTATACCCTTAATGCTGCTTGATCCGTATTTTTGAATGTAGGCCAGAACAACATTTGTACCGAGACATTTGCAGTCGATTGAAACCTTGCTGTGACCGCTTGCCGTCTTTACGCCTTTGATAAATTCGTTAAGATCATCGGCAAGTTCCATCGGATCAAGACGCCAGTCGTAGGTGTATTTATACGCTTTTTCTGAATATTTTCCGCTTGCATCGGCAAGATTGTGGCTCATTTTCCACTGCTTATCAGCTATGGCAGCTTTTCCGATTCCGGAATCGGAGCCTTCGGGAATATTGCCGTTTTTATCAAGCATGATAGGCTCAAACATTTCGCCTATTTCCTTTTCAACGGCAGCATAATAGTTATCCCATTTTCCGAAAGCAATACCCTCGAGTATGAACGGCTTTAAGATATTGAAAGCAGCTTCGGCAACTTTATTTTCGCCTTCTTCATTCTCATCGTCGCTACTTACAAGACCGAAAATGTCATCAATACGGAATGTTTTTGTGTCATTGTCATAATAAATATCGTCGCTGTCGCCACCGATATAGATGACAGGATCATCGCAGGTTACCGTCGGCTCAGTGTTGAACGCAAAAACAGCAGGTGTGCTGACGATCAGAATGCAAATGGACAACAAAACCGCAATAATTTTCTTCATGATTTATCGCTCCTTAATTTTTTAATAAAGTTAACAATTTGGTAACTTTTAATTATTGTATCATATATTAAACTGATTTCAAGAGCTTTTGAAGAATTTTATATCAAATATTGATTATTTAATATTTCTTAATTATTTAAAATTTTATAATTCCGATTCCTATCCCCGGTTTTGATCCGCTTTTTAAATAGGCTTTGAGTTGTTTTTGAAGCGTTGTATTTTCGCTGTATGAAGAAACAAAAAGTCGTTTTTTGCCGAAAACTCTTTCAATGGCTTGAGATGAATAGGCAATTGAGCCGACAATTTCAAAAAGATTCATGAATTTAATTATGTTTGAATTTTCAGACATGAATTCCTTGTTTTTCGGATAAATCAGCCAGCTTTCGCAAACAAAAGCCGAAATCCTCTTTTCAGAAAAATGCACATTAAAAAATTCTCTTGCCTGTGAAATTGATTTTTGACATTCATAAATATCAAGCGGCATTCCTTGCGGAATATGTATATAAAGAACCGTATCGCCGCCGTTTATACCGCATTTTTTCAAATGGTTAACCCAAGAGGGAAGCTCGCGAAGCTGAAACTGAAGTCTGCCGAGACGAAAAAGCTCAGCTTTCAGATGATTTTCAATCCAAAGATATTCGGCAAGTCCTTTGTCTGAATTGTTTTTGCACCAGATTCCGATGTCGCTTGCCGTGTCAAGAAAAATTTTTTCGTCAATTTTCAGCTTGTCATATTTTTCTTTGGTATCTTCCAAAAGCATAACGGCAACGCAAAGACGCATCATATCCGAACAAAAGCGCAGGGAAGAACGGTAGTTGTTTTTTGCTTTGTTATATCTGTCAAGAATGTGCTTTTCGTTCTTTTTGCAATATGATTTGCAGTTTTCTTCAAGTTCTTTTGAAAGTCCGGTTTGATTCAAATATTTTAATTCAATCATATTTTTCCTTTAAATTGTGTAATAAATTTTACAATAATTTGATAATTTGCTTGAATATATATTTTATCCGGTGTATAATAAACAAAAAGGAGGAATTTTTATGCAGTTTCTTTCAAAAATTTTAGCGTTTTTCATGTCACTGATCATGACCTTGTTCCCGTTCCTTTTCCCGGAAAACAATATAGACAAGGATTATGTTACCGAAGGAAGTTCGCTTGTTGTCAACCTTGATTCAAATCCGTCAACAGGTTATACCTGGGATGTTGAGGTTTCCGATGAATCTGTTATCCGCTTTATCAGAAGCGAATGTCATCAGTCGGATTCGCTTTTGGGTTCTTCGGGAAGAGAGTCTTTTTCATTCGCCGGAATTTCCGAAGGCAAGGCTCGGATTGATTTTACTTATTCCCAAAATTGGAATAAAGATCCGGCGGCAAGCACGGCTGTGTTCAATGTTTCTGTTGATGAAGACGGTTATGTTACGGTTGATTCATATAAGATCAACTGATTTAATCATGAATAATAACACATATAAGCCCAACACCATGCGTATTGGGCTTATATTTTTGGATTGATTATATTGCTTTCAGATTAATAGTTTTCGGCGCTGATTTCAAAATAGCTTTGAGGATGGTTGCAGGTCGGGCAAACTTCGGGAGCGCTTGTGCCAACAACAATGTGTCCGCAGTTGCGGCATTCCCAGATTTTAACGGTGCTTCTTGCAAAAACTTCAGCCTGCTCAATGTTTTTCAAAAGTGCACGGTAACGCTCTTCGTGATGCTTTTCAATTGCAGCAACAAGGCGGAATTTGTGTGCAAGTTCGGGGAAGCCTTCTTCTTCGGCTGTTTTTGCAAAGCCGTCATACATATCTGTCCATTCGTAGTTTTCACCCTCGGCGGCAGCTTCAAGGTTTGCGCTTGTGTCACCGATGCCGTTTAATTCCTTAAACCACATTTTTGCGTGTTCTTTTTCATTGTCTGCTGTTTTGAGGAAAAGAGCAGAAATTTGTTCATAGCCTTCTTTTTTTGCAACAGAGGCAAAATAAGTATATTTGTTTCTTGCCTGTGATTCTCCGGCAAAAGCGGCTTCAAGATTTTTTTCGGTTTGTGTTCCTGAGTATTTAGACATTTATTAGTCCTCCTTAACAATAATGATTATTAATATTAATTATATTGATTTTAATTGAAAAGTCAAGCGTTTTGAAAATATTTTTTGGTTTTTTGCTGTCAGGTGTATGTAATTTTATAAATCAAAGAATTTAATCCTTGCTCTTTCCTCCGTGATAGATTGCATTTGCAATATTAACCGGATAAATAAATACCTTAAAGCGTTTCAAGGTTTCTTTGACAATGCTTTTTTCTTTTTTTACATCACACAGACTGAACACACTGATACTTTCAATTTGCTTTGATGCAGTGAGTGAGGGATCTTTTTTGATTTTTACGGTTTTGCTCGTATTCGGTAAAAGATCAAAGAAGTTGTCGCTGAACGGGAGCATACTTAAACTGCTTTGAACATTGACAAAACGGGCAAATTTATCGGAAGAAACCCTGACAGATATACGGTCTTTTTCTTCTTTAATATCGCAGGTGAGTTTTGCCTTGGGTAAAAGAAGATTCTTTTCGTTTGAAAACAAAACCGTTTTTTCATTGATTACTTCGCCGCCGATTATTAACCTTGCTGCAATACCCGTACGTTTGAGATTATAGCGATTTGAAAGATTTTTAATATCAATGTCAAAAATCATTTTGCTTTCAACAGGGTTAAGAAAGACAGCCTGCTTCACTGCTTTTATAGTTCCGTTTTCAAAATCAAAAATTTCATATTCGATTTCGGCGGATTTTTCTTCGGTTAAATCGTTAATTGCAAAAATTCTGACGCTGTTTTCCGTGTCCTCAATTGAAACACAAAGCGGTGCATTAAAATGTCTTGCGTTATACTGCAAAGCTTTGTAGTTTCCGTAATAATCAATTGATGACCAGGAGCAAACCGGCCAGCAGTCGTTAAGCTGCCAGTAAATTGCGCCGTAGCATCTGTTTCTGTTTCTTCTCCAATGTTCGGTTGCGTCGCTGATGCAAAGACTTTGAGAAATTTGCGAAAGATAGATATAATCTTTGAATTCCTGCGGAAGATGGAAGCGGGAAGCGATGTAAAAAATAATTTTGTCGTTTCCGTTTGCACATTTTTGGTGAGCGAGAAATTCTTTGCCCGATAAAGAATAATTCTTGTCTTTTGCAAAGCGTTCAACCGTTTTTATGTCGGGAAGGCTTTCAAAACCGAACTCACTGCAAAAACGAGTCATACGGCTTCGGTAATATTTCATTGACCGCAGTCCGTGCCAGACGCCCCATAAATGAGTATCGCCGACTTTGTCGCTTTGAACACCTTTGTTGTGACTGCTTCCGATTGGCGAACCGGGAGTATAAGGAGTGGTTTTATCGTATTTTCGTATTTCTTCTTCAAGAATATGATAGAAAAACTTTTCCGTCCAGCTGACATATTTTGTCATCTGCACCCATGCCATATGCATGTCTTCGATTTCATTGTTACCGCACCATAGTGCAAGGGAAGCGTGATGCTTCAGGCGTTTGACATTATATTCGACTTCCTCTTTGACATTTTTGAGAAAATCTTCTTTGAAAAACGGGTAAGCCTGACAGGCAAAGGGAAAATCCTGCCAGACAAGAATTCCCATTTCATCACAGCGGTCATAAAATTCATCGCTTTCATAATAGCCGCCGCCCCAGACGCGAATCATGTTCATGTTTGAAAAACGAACGCTTTGAAGAAGCTGCTTGAGTCTTTCGCTGTTAAATCTTGTCATCAGGCTGTCAGGAGGAATATAGTTTCCGCCTTTTATAAAAAGAGGAACACCGTTGAGTTCAAACTGAAATTTGTTTCCGAATTCATCTTTTTCACGGTTGAGACAAATGGTTCTCAAACCGATTTTCTTGCTCTTTCTGTCACATTCATTGCCGTTTAAAGAAATTACTGCTTCAATCTTATAAAGCGGCTGTTTGTCTTTGCCCGAAAGCTCATAAGTTTGCCACAGAAGCGGATTTTCAATTTCAAAGCAGGCACTCTTCCCGCTTTGAACCGTTTTAGTGCCGTCAGGCTCTGTGAGAATAATTTTACATTCACAACTGCAGAATTCTTTGGTCTGAACATCTGCAAAAATTTTAACCCTGCCGTTTTCGTGCGACTGACTGACATCTAAATACTCAATTCTTGCACCATTTGTAAAAATAATATTGGCGTTGCCGCAAATTCCGCTCAAAGGAAGAACCGGACCCCAGTCCCAACCAAAATGATATTGCGCCTTTCTGATGTGCACAATGCCGTTTTGTCCGTTTGCGTTGTTCGGCGCACCCTCTTTTTTATAAATATCACTTACATATTTTACGGGTGAATAAAAATAAATGCGGATTTCATTTTCGCCCTCTATCAGATAGGGCTTAACGTTAAACTGCTGCTTAATGAAACAGTTTCTTGCTTTCCCGATAAGGTTATTACCGATAAAAATATCGCATATTGTGTCAAGCGAAGAAAATTCAAGAATGATTTCATCGGCATGAAGCTCTTCTTTTGAAATGTCAACATTCTTTTTATATTCCCAGTCGCATTCACCGACCCAGGCAACTTCTTTTTCGTTAAGTGAAACAAACGGGTCGGGAATTTCTCCCAACGCCAGAAGGTCTGTAAAATTACAGCCGGGAACTTTTCCTTCTTTCCATGAGCTGTCTCCGGCTTTTCGAAAAAGCCATTGACCGTTTAATGATTTTGTCATAATATTTTTATCTCCTGTGTGTTAACAGATTCAGTTTGCGGTGCTTTCTCCCCAAACACTGAGAATAACTTTTGTGCCTTTTTCAAATTTCAGTCCCGAAACAAGCGACATATCATAAACTTCATTGGCTTTGTGAGTGCCGTCGTTCGGGGTGACTTCTTCTTCAACAACAAAACCGTCTGCTGTCAGAACATTAAATGCTTCGGCGTAACTCATACCGACAACGTCTCTGAGAACAACAACCTCTTTTCCTTTGCTGACAACAATCGTTATGGTTGTTCCCTCGGCAACGCTCTGACCTGCCGGAATGCTTTGAGAGATAATTTCGTTTTTCGCTTTTGTGTCGCTGTAGTCAAACTTATAAACGATGTTAAAGCTTTTGTTGAAAACGTCATTTTGTCTGATTGTGTCATAATTGAGCTTTGTGAAATCGGCAACCGTCACGGTTTTGATTTCAGCTGTTGTTTCGGCAGTGGTCTGCGGTTGTGCGGTTGTATTCAGACTGTTGTCGTTATTCATCGGAAGAAAGTTAAAAGAGCTCAACGCCGTGTCAAAAAACGGAATTTCAATATATTTATATAAAAATGTTGTATATAGCGTTGTAAACACTATTGCAAGAACGATTACTGCACAGAAAAACGATTTGAGAACAATTGCAAAAGGCGAACTTTCGTCTTCGTCATCGTTTTGCACGGCTTTTTTTTGCGGTTCGACTTTTTGCGGTTCGACTTTCGGCTGAGGCTGTCTGATTTCAACTTCAAATTCTTCGGATTGAGGCTGCTTGTCAGGCTTATTTTCTTTGATCGGAATCAGAGCTTCAAGAAGCTCCTGAGCACTTCTCATTCTTGAAGACGGAAAAACCGAAAGAGCATAAATCAAAGCATCATATGCACTTTGAGGAATTTGGCTTTGAAATCCTGCCGGTAAAGAAAAGCTGTCAAAGCCGATTCTGTTTCGTGCGTCGGGAACGGTAAGTCCCGTCATAGCCGTAAAGAAAAGAGCGGCAAGCGAATAAACATCGGTATAAAATCCGAGATGTTCACAGTCATTATAGCGCTCAATCGGAGCATAACCGTCATAGGGAACAGCCGAGATTTCTTTAACTGCTCCGTGCGCCCGGGAAATTCTGATTCCGGAAAGCCGAAGCCTGCCGTCCTGAGCGACAAGAATGGTTTTCGGTGAAAGCTCGGCATGAATTATACCTGTCTGAGCAAGTGATATGACCGCCTGAATTATAGGTAAAAATGCTGCGCGGGCTTTGTTATAGGAAAGAAGAGTCTGTCTGCCGGAGAAAAAGTCTTCAAGTGTGATTGTACGAACATATTCGCAAACGGCATAGGCTGTGTTGTTTAAATTAAACACATCAAAAACCTTGTCAATAACATTAAAGCCGTCAACACTTTTCAAAGCATTCCAAAGTGATTCAAAGCTTGAAAGACATTCATAATAGGTTGCTTCAAAACCGCTTCTGACCGTAACTTCACAAGTTCCGGTCGGACGGAAAATCAATTTTTCGGGAAGAAATTCATGGATTTTAACAGTTTTATTTTCGATTGCATCAAAAGCAATATATTGTGCGCTGTCGGGTGTGCTTTCAAGAACCTTGCCGATGATATATCTTCCGAGAAGCATTGTTTTTGTCGGAAGAAAGGGAGAAGACTGAACAGTTTTTGAATTGTATGCACAGTGAGGGCAAACAATCGCATCTGCACTTATGGGTCTCATACAGCCCATACATAAATTTATGCTGTTGTTCATTGTGTTAACTCCTTGTTTTGATGAATGAATCAGATGACCTGGAAAATATAAAATTTCAGATAGTCAGTTTCGGGAACATTCCATAAAATCGGATGATCGGGAGACTGCTGTCTTGCTTCAATCTGCAAAAGGGAAACGCCTGCATCGTCAGCGGCACTTTTGAGCATTTTTCTGAAAAGCTCATCTGTCATAAAGTGCGAGCATGAGCAGGTTGCAAGATAGCCTCCGCGCGGCAGAAGCTTCATTGCTTTCATGTTGATTTCTTTATAACCTCGTTGCGCACTTTTGACAGTGCTGCTGCTTTTTGTAAAAGCCGGAGGGTCAAGAATTATAAAATCATATGGCTTTTCGCCTTTTTCATAAAGGTCTGTCAAAAGCTCAAAAACATTGGCACATTCAAAAGAAATGTTATTAAGTGCGTTGAGTTTTGCGTTTTCCTCACAAAGCCTTACGGCATCTTTTGAAATGTCAACTCCGGTAACATGCTTTGCGCCCGAGAGAGCGCAGTTGAGTGCAAAAGCACCCGTGTGAGTGAAACAATCAAGAACGGTTTTCCCCCTTGCGATTTTGCCGACTGCAAGACGGTTATATTTTTGGTCAAGGAAAAAGCCTGTTTTCTGACCGTTGATATAATCAATATTATATTTTACGCCGTTTTCGGTTATGACGGTTTTTCCGTCAAGATCGGTTTTAAGTCCGTCATATTCATAAAAAGCCTTGTATTCGCCGAGTCCTTCTTTTTCACGGATTGAAACATCATTTCTTTCAAAAATCGCTCTGACTTTAACACCGTATTCAGAAAGGACTTTGATAATGGCGGGAAAAATCAGGTCTTTGACTTTTTCCGTTCCGAGTGAAAGCACCTGCATGACAACAATATCCCCGAAAAGGTCGGCTGTAAGACCGGGAAAGCCGTCCGCTTCGCCGAAGATCAGGCGGCAGCAGCCGAAGTCATCGCCCATAACGGTTTTGCGGTAATCAATGCAGTATCGGACTCTGCGCTCATAAAACGCCCTATCGAATTTATCGTTTGAATTTTTTGAAATGATTCTGACGGCAATTTTTGAATTGTCGTTGATATACCCGGTTCCGAGATAACGTCCTTTTTTCGTCACAACATCAACAAGGTCACCGTTTTCATATTCACCGAAACGGTTGGTGATTTCTTCTCCGTATACCCAGACATGACCGTTTTTGATGAACCGTTCACCTTTTTCGGTTACGGTAACGATCGGATAATTTCTTTTGCTTTTCATTAATATAATCAATCCTTAACATATTTTATTAAAATTATATCATATCAAAATGCCGTTGTCATCATTTTAAAGAAAAACACTTTTCATTATTTTTGTCAGATAAAGAAAGAGAAAGAAGAAAAACATAAAAAGATTTTGCTGTTTGTCATTTGTTCCAAAAAACAGTTTTTATCGGTTTCAAATTTTGCGGTATATTTTTGTTGACAGCTAAGGATAATTGCGTATAATTAGATGTGGTTAAAATCAGATAAAAAACAAGGTTGTATCAATTACAGGAGAGTTAAATGAACGTTATTTTGTGGATTATTATAATAACCGCTCTTTCGGGTGTTGTCGGAACAGGCTTGGGCGGACTGATCGGAGTTCTTTTGAAAAAAGACAGTGACAAGTCTGTAAGCCTGCTTTTGTCTTTTGCGGCAGGGGTCATGCTCAGCGTTGTTTGCTTTGATCTGATAAGCAGTGCCATAATGCCTGAAAATGCAACGCAGCAGGTGAACATTTTCATTGTGATTGCCGGAGTGCTTGTCGGTTACGGTGTTATTTTTGTTCTCAATGCTTTAATCGATAAGGCAACAAACCATGAGGTTGAGCATATTGATGATTCCCACCCGAAAACAGCAGATGATCTTGACGAGCTTATTCACAGCGATCATTATAATGAACACAAAAAAAGTAATTCCGCTTCGCAGCTTTTTGTTGCCGGTCTTGTTATGGCTGCGGCAATCGCACTTCATAATCTGCCCGAGGGCATGGTTATCGGTGCTTCCTTTGCGAGCGGTCAGAATGCACATATGCTTTCAAAAAGCGGAATTGTGATGGCTGTTATCATCGGACTTCACAATATCCCGGAGGGTATGTCGGTTTCGGTTCCGCTTTGTTCGGGCGGTATGTCAAAGCTTCGCTCGGTTCTTATGACTGCATTGTCGGGTTCTCCGACAATTATCGGCGCGATTATCGGCTATTACATAGGAATGGTAAGTCCGCTTGCCCTTTCGCTTTCGCTTTCTTTTGCAAGCGGTGCAATGCTTTATGTTGTGTTCGGCGAACTTTTGCCCGAATCGATATTGATCTGGAAATCAAAGCTTCCTGCTTTCGCAACGCTTGTCGGAATGATGGTCGGTCTTATAATTATATATGTTTAATAATTTTTTGAAAGTGTGATTATTATGAAAAAATTTCTTGCAGTTTTAATGTCTGTTTTTTTGGTGCTTGCTCTTTTTTGCTCGTGTTCTTCCGATAAAAATGAAGCTTCAAATGATGCTTCGGGCGGTGATGGAACAACGGCTTCTTCTCAGACGGACACACACCCGCAGGTAAAAGTAACCATGGAAAACGGCGGTGAATTCATCATTGAGCTTTATCCCGAATATGCTCCGAAAACCGTTGAAAACTTTCTTTCTCTTGTCAATGAGGGCTTTTATAACGGTCTGACTTTCCACAGAGTTGTCAAAAACTTTATGGCGCAGGGCGGTGATCCCGACGGAACGGGTAACGGCGGAAGCGGAAAAACAATCAAAGGTGAATTCGCTTCAAACGGCTTTGAGCAAAACATCATTTCTCACAAAAGAGGTGTTGTTTCCATGGCAAGAAGCGAGGACAACGATTCCGCTTCAAGTCAGTTCTTCATTTGTTACAGCGATAATTGCACTGCTCTTGACGGACAATATGCGGCTTTCGGAATGGTAATAAGCGGCATGGAGGTTGTTGACGCATTCTGCGATGTTGAGATGACAACGAATTCAATCGGCGAAAATGCTTCTCCGGTTGAACCGATATATATCAGCACTATGACACAAATTCAATAAAGGAGTTTTTATAATGGAAAACACAAAAGTAAAAGTTGAAATGAAAAACGGCGGCGAATTTATCATTGAGCTTTATCCCGAATATGCGCCGCAAACGGCCGCAAACTTCAAAAAGCTTGTAAGCGAAGGATTTTATGACGGTCTGACTTTCCACCGAATTGTTGAAGGCTTCATGGCACAGGGCGGTGACCCGGAGGGCACAGGCATGGGCGGAAGCAAAGACAAAATCAAAGGTGAATTTGCTTCAAACGGTTTTACGCAGAATACGCTCTCGCATAAAAGAGGGGTCATTTCAATGGCAAGAAGCATGATGAAAGATTCCGCTTCAAGTCAGTTCTTTATCTGTTACAGTGATGACTGCATTTTCCTTGACGGTGACTATGCCGCATTCGGCAAGGTTATTGAGGGCATGGAGGTTGTTGATTCGTTTTGCGACGGTGAAATGAAATTCAATTCAATGGGCGAAAGAGCAATCCCTGCCGAACCTGTTATCATTGAAAAAATGACGGTCATAGAATAAATGAAAAAGAAATATACTTATGCGATTTCAGCCTGTCTTTGCGGTGTAAACTGCCGCTATGACGGAAAAAGCAAACCGAACAAAGAAGTCACAGAGCTTTATAATCAGGGCGATGCCATTCTGATTTGTCCGGAACAGGCAGGCGGTTTAAGCGTTCCGAGACCGCCGTGCGAAATTAAAAACGGACGGATCATTTCAAAAAACGGACAGGATTTGACAGAGGCTTATCTTAGAGGCTCTCAAAAGGTTCTTGAAAAATGCCTTGAATACGGTGTTGAAAAAGCAATTCTCAAGCAAAACAGTCCTTCGTGCGGGACCAAGCATATTTATGACGGAACATTCAGAGGAAAGCTGATTGACGGCGAGGGCGTCACGGCGAAGCTGCTTCGTGAAAACGGGATTGAAGTTTTCGGCGAAGACGACTTTGTGAAAAAAGATTAAATTTGTCCGGCACAGCTTGTTAAAAAGCAGATGCCGGGCATTTTGTCTTTATCCTGTTTCTTTGAAAAAACATTTAATATTTTTTATAAAAAACGCTTGACGAAAAATGTAATATATGATAAACTTGTTTTACCTCTTGAAGAGGGCTTTATTTTTGTGCTTTCTAAACGAGGGAGGTCTCACCGGAAAGGCAGAAGCTTTTCCGAATTATTCCGATTAATGGAGGTGCCGTTCATGAGAGTTAAAGTTACTTTAGCTTGTTCTGAGTGCAAGCAGCGCAACTACAACACAATGAAAAACAAAAAGAACAATCCTGACAGGTTGGAGATGAACAAGTATTGCAGATTCTGCAAGAAGCATACTCTCCACAAAGAAACAAAATAACAAGGCGGGAGGTAAGAATACACAATGGCTGATAAAGAAAAAAAGGCTGGCTCAAAAAAAGCTGATGAGACCGTAAGCGATGAAAGCAAAGCTGCCGAAAAAGTTGCCAAAGCCGCAAAGGGCTCAAGCAAAAAAAGTGATAAGCCAAACGTTTTCTCCCGTATGGGAAAATCGATCAAGCGCTTTTTTAAGGATTTCAAAGGTGAATCCAAAAAAATTGTTTGGCCGGACGCAAAAACCGTTCTTAAAAGCACGGGCGTAGTTCTTCTTGTTGTTGCAATTGTTTCAGTCATCATCTGGGGAATTGACACGGGTCTTACCGCAGGAATTTCCGGACTCAAACGACTTGCATCGGGCGATGAAGAAACAACGGTTTCCGAAACTGTTGAAGGCGAAACAACAGCAGAGGATGAAACCGCGGCCGAAAGCGAAGAAGAAACCACTGCCGAAGAAACAACTTCCGAGGAAAAAGCTTCCGAGGAAAGCACTGCCGAAGAAACAACGGCTGAAGCAACAGATGCCGAAACAACGGCGGCTGAATAAGAAGTTTTTGCAGGAGGTGTAACTATGGCAGATAACGCAAAATGGTTTGTTGTACACACCTATTCGGGCTATGAAAACAAAGTAGCCTCAAACATCAGAACGGTTGTTGAAAACCGTGGCATGCAAGATGAAATTCTTGATGTGCAAATTCCGACGGAAATTGTCAGAGAAATCAAGGACGGAAAAGAAAGGGAAGTTGAGCGCAAGCTTTTTCCCGGATACGTTCTTGTTAAAGTTATGAGCTATAAGAAAAAAGAGAAAAAAGGGTCGTCAAAAGCGGCCAAAGGCTCAGACTCAGCCGATGAAATTGATGATTACGGCTCAGATTATGAAGAAGTCGTAACAATGGACGATGAAGCATGGTATGTTATCAGAAACACCAGAGGTGTCACAGGCTTTGTCGGTCCGGAAAGTAAGCCGTCTCCTCTTAAAGACGAAGAGCTTGTAGCTCTCGGTCTTGCCGATAAGCTTTCACAAAACAGTGAAATCGAGGGCGATGAAGATGATGACTTCCTTGATATTTTCAATGTTAAAATTGAAGTCAATTATTCGGTCGGCGACCGCGTAAATGTCATAAACGGTGTGTTTGAAGGCATGAGCGGCGTTGTTAAAAGCATTGACCTTGAAAGAGAAGTTGTTACGGTCACTCTTCCTGTTATGGGCAGAGAAACTCCGACAGAACTTGCTCTTGACGAGGTTGAGCTTGCGTAAAATCAAGTTGCGGTAATTTTCGGCAGTTTGCCGATTAATTATGACGAGGGGGCTTTTGCTCCCTGTGGGAGATTTGCAAATTTTAAAAGCAAGTCGCCATCAACCACATTATTTTGGAGGTGCAATAAAAATGGCTCAAAAGGTTGTAGGATTAATCAAGCTTCAGATTCCTGCAGGTAAAGCTACTCCGGCACCGCCTGTTGGTCCGGCTCTCGGTCAGCACGGTGTTAACATCATGGCTTTCACAAAGGAATTTAACGAGCGCACAAAAAATGACATCGGACTTATCATTCCGGTTGTTATCACAGTTTATGCAGACCACACATTCTCATTCGTAACCAAAACACCGCCCGCAGCTGTTCTTATCAAAAAGGCATGCGGAATCGAAAGCGGTTCAGGTGTTCCGAACAAAACAAAGGTCGCAACAATTACCGGTGAGCAGGTTAGAAAGATCGCAGAGCAGAAGATGCCTGACTTAAATGCAGCAAGCATTGAAGCAGCAATGAGCATGATTGCCGGCACAGCACGCAGCATGGGCATCGTCGTAGCTGACTGATGCTTCCTGGTGGGAGGAAAAATCCGATTAACCACTCTATAGGAGGATAAAAAGTAATGAAACATGGTAAGAAATATCTTGATAATGTAAAGCTTTATGACAAAACAAAGCTTTATGATCCTGCGGACGCTCTCGAACTCACAATTAAGACAGCAACCGCAAAATTCGATGAAACAGTTGAAGCACATATTCGTCTCGGTGTTGACTCACGTCACGCTGACCAACAGGTCAGAGGCGCAGTTGTTCTTCCGAACGGAACAGGTAAAACTGTTCGCGTCGCAGTTTTTGCAAGAGGCGACGAAGCAAAAGCAGCTGAAGATGCAGGTGCTGATGTTGTTGGTGCAGAAGATCTTGTTGCAAAGATTCAGGGCGGATGGCTTGAATTTGACGTTGCAGTTGCAGCACCGAACATGATGGGTCTTGTCGGACGTCTCGGTAAAGTTCTCGGTCCCCGCGGACTTATGCCCAGCCCGAAGGCAGGTACTGTAACACCTAACGTTGCTCAGGCTGTTACCGATGCAAAAGCCGGTAAAATCGAATACAGACTTGACAAAACAAACATCATTCACTGCCCGATCGGCAAGGCTTCTTTCGGCACTGATAAGCTCATGGAGAACTTCAACGCTCTTCTTGATGCTGTTATCAAAGCTAAGCCCGCTGCAGCAAAGGGTCAGTATATCCGTTCATGCGTTGTTTCTGCAACAATGGGCCCGGGCGTTCGTGTTAACCCGAACAAGGTTGGTTCAGCAGCTACAAACGCTGAAGGTTGATTTTAAATGTTCTACGGCTGTTTTTCAGCCGTAGATTTTCATTTTTTTTGAAAAAACACTTGACATATGTAT
>JBJEOJ010000050.1:0-16584 GCA_051880655.1 Acutalibacteraceae bacterium
AGCAGAAATTTTCAAGTTGAAACAACTCCACACTCCACACTCCAAACTCCACACTAATAAAAACTCCACACTCCACACTCCACACTCATATACGCTCCACACTGATAAGGTTTCACGTTGAAAAGTACAAAGATTTATAAATAAAAAGCCTCCCGCAGTCTCGGTGTGAAAAGACTGCGGGGAACTTTTTATGTGAAAATGTGTGGAAAGAGGCTTATTCAGTATGCTTGTCAGTTGATCTCTTTTTTCAGCGTTTCAACAATGGAATCGTCTTTGAGCTTTCTGACAGAATAAAGCATCGTAAATCCGATGATGACAAACACAACTGCAATGACTGCAAGATAAAGCGGAATGTTGACCACAAACGGAATTTGAGTTTCACCAATCATCTTGTTAATCAAAAATTCAACTATAAGGCTCAGCGGAACAGCATAAACCAAAGCTCTCATTGCATAAAATGCGCTTTCAAGCATCACGATTTTGTTGAAGCCTTTCGGCGTGGTTCCGACGGATTTGAGCATGGCAAATTCTTTTCGCCTGAGCATAATGCCGGTGGAAATGGTGTTGATGATGTTGGCAACGGTAATCATTGAAATGAGGGCGATGAAACCGTAAATAAAGACTTCCATGACAAAAATCAAGGTTTCAATTGATTGGAAATTCTCTTCAATATCCATAACCATAGTGTTGCCGAGCGAATACTGATCAATAAGTTTTTCAATTTCTTCTGTCACGCTTTCGTGCTTATCGGTGACAACGCCGAAGTTATATAAGCCGGATTCTTTGAAGTCTTTGTCATACATACTTTCGGGTACATAAACAGAAACATTGTTTTTTGGATTGAGCGAAAAAACAAAATTGTCTTTGTCAAAGTCAATAAAATCCGTAAGCTCAACCGAGTAATGATAGTCGTCACAGCTATAATCAATTTTTTGACCGAGTATATTTTCGCTGAAAACCTTACCGCTGTTTTCTTTGTGACTGATGTTGTTAAGCAGCAAGCCCTTGAGAACGCCTTTTTCATAGTATTTGTTAAAATCAACGGAATTCTTTTTGCATATTTCATTGAAAACATCATCTTCAATATAGTTGATATAAAAATAAGTCGGCTGAGTGAAAAGATTTTTATAGGCTATGGTGCAGTTGCTTTCGTTTGCAAGACTGTGGTCAAGATATTTGTCTCCGGTTCCGTATATATAAAGCGAATAGTTCGTCGGGTAAACATCTTTGACGTCTTTCAGCTGTGAAATCTCACGCTTTAATAAGTCCCTCTGCGCATAATCGGCGGAAACTTCAATCTGATAAGGAATCTCCTGCTGATAGGAGTTTGCCTGCATGAAAATCTGGCAGAAATAATTGCACGAGAAGAACAAAATGACAGAAAGAGCAATGGAAGCGATGATAACCCTTGCTTTTTTGCCGTTTCGCTTGATGTTCTTGTAGGCAAGCTCACCCTCATATCCGAAAATTTTGCGTACGATTTTCGGTGCTTTCAGATTTTTTGCCTTAACCTTGATTTCGCTGTTTTGTCTGATTGCGTCAATCGGCGTGATTTTTGAAGCTTTTTTGGCGGGAATGAAAGAGGAAATGAAAATCGTTATGATGCTGAAAAGGACAATGAGCAAAATGACGGGAAGTGAAACAACGGTTTTCATTCTTATATCCGAGTCGGAAATGCCCATTATCATTCCGGTGGAAATGATTTTGTTTCCGACAATGCGAAGAGTAATGCCGATTCCGACAATGCCGGCAAGTATTCCGACGGGAATTCCGATTGCGCCTAGAATGAAGCCTTCATAATAGATGGATTTTCTTTTCTGCTTTTTGGTTGCGCCCACGGAAGCGAGCATACCGAGGTAACGCACACGCTCGGAAAGCGACATGGCAAAAGCGTTATAGATCAGGGCAACGCTTGCAATGATGATAAGAACAAGGACGATTGATGCAGCCGGAATGACAGCACTCATAAGAAAACCGTCTTCATCGGCAGCAAGTAAGGTTTCAAGATAATCTGAGTTGATATAATAATCCTCAAAGCCGTAGTCCGAAAGAATTTCTTTTGTGACATCAAGCGATTGATAATTCAGCTTTGTTAGCTCAATTGTAGCGGTAAACGGCGCAGCCTTCTTTTCTGCATCGCTCATAAAGCACAGTATGCCGGAATAGCAAGTCGGATTGTTTGAATTTAAAATGGCAGTGATTTTATATTCCTTTGTTTCCTGCGTTTTAAATTCTTCGCCTGAACAGTACATGCCGGCAACAATGCATTCTCCGCCGTTTTCTTTAAGCGTTCTGATTCCTGTCGGAATTGTTACCGTGTCGCCGACTTTCCAGTCAAGCTTGTTTTTTTCAATCAGCTGCTTTTCAACGGCAATTTCGTTTTCCTTTTGCGGAAGAACACCGTCATATTTGCAGGTGACGCATTGGTCGAAAAACATTGCATCGCCTTTTAAAATGTCTCCCGTGCCGTTTCTGTCGCTCTGTCTTTCGCTTAAAAGAAACGAAACGCCCTCGGCGCTTGTGCCGACATTGGAAATTCTGACGTCTGATTTGAGCTTTTCATATTGCTCATAGCTAACGCTGTTAATTTTTGCTTCATAACGTCCGTCAGCAAAAAGAGTCAGGTCACCGAGCAGATTCAGAAGCGAGGCTGCCGCAACAAAAACCGCCGTAATCATGGCAACGCTGACGCAGATTCCGAGCGTTGTGACAACCGTTCTGCTTTTGTTTTCTTTTAAATGGCGCAGGGTTAAAGTGTTTACGATGTTCACGGCTTTTTCACCTCGTCTGATGTGATTACGCCGTCTTCAATGGAAATGACTCTGTCGGCGCAAAGAGCAATTTTTTCATCATGGGTGATGATGATAACGGTCTGACCGTTTTCTTTGTTGAATTTGCGAAGCAGGGAAACAATTTCTCTGCTGTTTTCACTGTCGAGATTACCTGTCGGCTCGTCAGCAAGAAGAAGTGCAGGATTGTTCACAAGTGCTCTGCCGATGGAAACTCGTTGCTGCTGACCGCCGGAAAGCTCATTTGGAAGATGTGTCAGTCTGTTTTCAAGACCGAGCCTTTTGGTAAGGTCTGCAATTTGCTGTTTGTCAACCTTTCTGCCGTCAAGAAGAAGCGGAAGCGTCAGATTTTCTTCCACCGTGAGAATCGGAATGAGATTATAAAACTGATAGATCAGACCGATTTGTCTGCGGCGGAAAATGGCAAGAGCCGTTTCATCAAGTGTGGAAATGTCCGTACCGTCAATGATAACCTTGCCCGAAGTTGCGGTGTCAACACCGCCGAGAATGTGAAGAAGAGTTGATTTGCCCGAACCGGACGGCCCGATGATGGCAACAAACTCTCCTCTTTCAACGCTGAAAGAAACACCGTTCAAAGCTTTGACCATGGTGTCGCCTTTGCCGTAAATTTTCGTTAAGCTCTCAACTTTTAATATATTCATAAAGCTTACTCCTTTCTCAAAGCGGCGCTTTGCCGTTTTCTGTCCTTATCATAACAGCTGCACCTTACAATTCGGTGACTTTTCAATTACAATTTTGTCACATAACGCAAACATATTATAACGGGATTTCATGCGGTTTGCAATTTCCTTTCAAAGTGTGTATAATAAGCAAGGATATTATATAGAAAGGGATTTTCTTTATGAAAAAGAATTTCATTGGGCTTCTGGCGTTGCTCGGCATTTTGATTTGCCTTGCTTCCTGTTCAAAAACGCAGACAAACTGCCTTGAAATTGATGGCGAAGTTATCCCGGACGGTGTTTTTGCCTATTATCTTGACAGAGTGCTTGCCGACAAAAAAGCTTACGGCATCAAGACCGACAGCGAAGAAGATGTAATTTCCGCGGCGGTTTCGCTTTGTGCACAAAAGGTTGCCTGCAAGAATATTATGGACGAAGAAAACCTCGTTTTCGAGCAGCAATATAAGAGTGAGAAAGCACAGCAGACAGAAAACCTGTGGAGTCTTTATTCTGATTATTATCAATCAATCGGCATCACAAAGCCCGACATCACCGAAATTACGGAAAACGAGCAGATGAAAAATCAGCTTCTGGAATATTATTATGGCAAAAACGGCAAAAAGCCGGTTTCCGATGATGACTTAAAGCAGAAATTTGTTGAAATGTATATCGGCTTCAAAGCGTTTGAGGGAACATTCACAAAGGTCAACGCCAAGGGAGAAACCGTTGAAATGACGGCTTCGGAAAAAGAAAAACTGACCGAAGAATTCCGTGAAATGGCAAATAAGGTCGATAGCGGAACATCAATCGATACGGTTTATGCGTCTTATTGCAAAAAGCAAAACCTTGTTGCAACAAGCAATATTGAAGTGACACTCACAAAAGACGGAGACCCGATGTATGCCGATGACTTTTTTGAAAAGGTGTTAACAATTTCTCACGGCAGGGCTGCGCCCGTTATTTCAGGCTCGAGCATTTATGTTGTTGAGCGGTGCACAATTGCAAGAAATGATGATGACGCTTTTGAAGAATACAGAAGCGAAGTGCTTTCCGAAATGAAAATGCCGGCGGTTGAAAAGAAAATTTCAAAAGCCGCCGAAAAGCTGAAAATCAAAAAAGACGAAAGCCGCCTGAAAGAAATATATAAAACGGTGTATGATGTAAAAGCGAAAAACAGAGGCAGTGAAAAATAAAAATTTTCAACAAAAACATTTTATGCCGAAACCCTTGATATTTTTATTTTCATGTGTTATAATACTGATAATCCGTAATGTATTTTGCAGAGTGGGCTTTTCAAAGTCCGCTCTTCTTTATTGTAAAGGGCAGATTTGATCCTTACGAAAACCAATCAGGAGGTATCATATGGCAAAAGGCGGAAACACTGTTGCCGCAGTCAGAAGCATTGTTGAACCGATTGCTTC
Source organism: Acutalibacteraceae bacterium (assembly GCA_051880655.1). Classification (GTDB taxonomy): domain Bacteria; phylum Bacillota; class Clostridia; order Oscillospirales; family Acutalibacteraceae; genus UBA6857. Next base: position 4,891 of record JBJEOJ010000050.1, read on the forward strand.
AGAGCTTGGGCTTGAAATCTGGGACATTCGTTTTTTAAAAGAGGGTTCGCAGTGGTATCTGCGTATATTCATCGACAAAGAAGGCGGCGTTTCAATTGACGACTGCGTTGATCTTACTCATGCAATCAACGAGCCGCTCGACAAGGCAGACCCGATTGAACAGGCATATTGCCTTGAGGTCAGTTCTCCCGGTGTTGAAAGAGAGCTGATAAAGCCCGAACATTTTGAAAAATATGTCGGTGCAAAAATCATGGTAAAGATGATAAGACCCGTTGACGGAAAAAGAGAATTCAAAGGAATCCTCGAAAGCTTCGACGACGGAAACATCACTTTAAGAACCGACGACGGTTCGGGATTTACATTCACAAAAAAAGAAACATCATGGGTAAAACTTGATGATTTTGAATTATAAATATTTTTTCATATACGGAAAGGAAGATTGACAAAAAAATGAACGAGTTTTTGAATGAGGAATTTTTTGAAGCTGTTGAGCTTCTTGCAAAGGAAAAGGATATTCCGGCAGAATTTATTTATGAGCAGTTTAAAGAATCAATTGTTAAAGCTGCAAAGCGTCAGGACGCAGAGGCAAGAAAAAAAGCGGCAATCGCAAGAAGCGCCGCATTGAGAAAAGCAGCCGCCGAAAGAGCTGCGGCAGCGCAGGCGGCAGGCGAAGAGCTTCCCGAGGAAACCGAGGAGGAAAGAATGGAAGCCGCAGACGAAGCAAGAGTGCCGATTGAAACAGACAATGTTTTTTGTGACATAAATCCCGAAAGCAAAACCATAAGAATTTATCGTGTTATGACAGTTGTTGATGATGTTGTCAACCCGGTTGCGGAAATGACAGCCGAACAGGCGGCAAACTATACCGACAGACCGGTGAGCGTGGGCGACACGGTTGAAATCATTATCAAGCCTAAAAACCTCGGCAGACTTTTTGCCATGAATGTTAAAGGCATTATCAGACAGGCAATAAGCGAAGAGGAAAGAAGAAGATATAAGAAAGACGTTCTTGAAAAAGATAAGGAAGTTGTCAGAGCAACGGTTGTTGATGTTAATCCCGAAACGGGCGATGCAAGAATTTCAATCAGCAAGAACAGCGCTCTTACACTTTTCAAAGCCGACCAGCTTCCGAACGAAAAGCTTGAAGTCGGTCAGGAAATCAAAGTCTTCGTTTCCGTTGTCAAGGGCGAGGGCGACAGCGAAGCAAGCTTTGCAAACATTTCAAGAAAAGAGCCCGGTCTTGTCAGAAGACTTTTTGAAATGGAAGTTCCCGAAATTTCGGACGGAACGGTTGAAATTGTTTCAACATCCCGCGAGCCGGGTTCAAGAACAAAAATTGCAGTTAACAGCAACGATGAAAACGTTGATCCCGTCGGCGCCTGCATCGGACCGAGAGGTCAGAGAGTCAATGTTGTTATTGATGCTCTTTGCGGAGAAAAAATAGATATTATCCGTTACAGCGAAAATCCCGAAGAATATATTTCGGCTGCCCTTGCTCCGGCAAAGGTTACAAGCGTTGAAATTGACAGCGAAAATTCAGCGGTCAAAAAAATGTGTCATGTAACGGTGCCTGCGGATCAGCTTTCTCTTGCAATCGGCAATAAAGGTCAGAATGTTCGTCTTGCCGCAAAGCTTACAGGCTGGAAAATTGACATCAAGGCTGACGATGCAGAATAATAAATAACAGGCAAAGTAAAATACATTTTACAATTCATTATTCAGGAAAGGAAAGGTCACAATCATGACGCAAAAGAAAATTCCGATGAGAAAATGTATGGGCTGCATGCAGATGTTCCCGAAAAAAGAGCTTGTCAGAGTTGTTAAAACCAAGGGCGAAAGCGAAAATGATTATGAAATTTCCCTTGATTTAACAGGCAAAAAGGCAGGGCGCGGCGCTTATGTCTGCAAAAGTTCTCAGTGCCTTAAAAATGCAAGAAAAGCCAGACGCTTCGAAAGAGCGCTTGACTGTTCAATACCAGATGAGGTTTATGACCGAATGGAGCAGGAGATGAAAGACAGTGAACAATAAAATTCTTTCGCTTCTCGGTCTTGCAAGAAGAGCGGGAAAGCTAAGCACGGGGCACGATGCGGCAATCGGAAGCATTGTAAAAAACAAAGCCGGACTTTGCATAATCTGCCGTGACGCTTCCCAAAGGCTGAAAAATGAATTTTCACATGCCTGCTGCTATGAAAACAAAAATATTGCATTTGCCGAGTGCAGTTTTGAAATGAAAGAGCTTTCAAAAGCCATCGGTATCAAGGCGGCCGTTGTTACGGTTGACGATGATGGCTTTGCAAAAAAAATCAAGTCTCTTTTAAGCGAAAATAAATAACCGACGATTAACCCTGCGGCAAAAGCAAAAGCCGCAATACATATGCTTTTGAGCAGTGAAAGGATTGATACTATGCCAAAAGAGAAATATAAAATTCATGAATTAGCAAAGGATTTCGGACTTCAAAGCAAGGACGTAACGGACATACTGGGGGAAGTTGCGCCAAAAGAGAGAAAATCGTCATCGGTTTTGACCGATCACGAAACCAACCTTTTCTTTGAAGCAATAACGCAGAAAACAGCGGTTAAGAATTTTGATTCATATGTTGCTCAGGCAAAAAGAATCATGAAAGAAAGACAGGCTGAAAAGCAAAAAAAGAAAGCGGACAAAGCTCAGTCTGCCGCAAAGAAAAAAGAAGAAGCCGCAAAAGAGGCCGAAGCTCAGGAAATAAAAGAAGAGCCGAAGAAAGAAACCAAGCAAAAGAGCGAAAAGGCAAAAGAAGAAATAAAGACTCAGCCCAAAAAGAAGCCGGCAGAAAAAGCATCAGCCGAAAAGCCCAAAAAATCAGATATTGAAAAGCCGGCAGAAAAAGCTTCAAAGAAAAAGTCTCAGGAAAACGGCGCAAAGCCCATTCAGTCAAGAACAAAGGGCGAAAGACGCCATGTTGACACAAGAAGCAGCAATGTTGACCTTGAAAAATATAACGAGCATTATGAAGAAATTGCTCCGACAGACAGAAGAGCGGACAGAAGCTCGAACAAACAGAAGATTAAGCAAAAATCCCAGCAATACAGAAAGCAGGGTATGCGTTCTTCAAAAAGAGAAACCGAAGCGGAAAGACTCAAAAGAATTGCCGCCGAAAGAGCAAAGAAAACAATCACAATTTCCGTTCCCGAAGAAATTACGGTCGGCGACCTTGCCGCACTTCTTCATATGACTTCTGCCGAGGTCATCAAAAAGCTCTTTTCTCTCGGCGTCATGGCAACCGTTAACCAGGTTATCGACTATGAAACGGCTGAAATTGTTGCAACAGAGCTCGGTGCAAAGGTTGAAAAGGAAGTTGTTGTCACAATTGAAGAAAGAATTATCGATGACAGCGAGGATAAGGAAGAGGACCTTCAGCCCAGAGATCCGGTTGTTGTTGTTATGGGTCACGTTGACCACGGCAAAACTTCCATTCTTGACGCAATTCGAAACACCGCCGTTACGGAAACCGAAGCGGGCGGAATCACCCAGCATATCGGCGCTTACAGAGTAAATGTCGGCGACAAGATGATCACTTTCCTTGATACGCCGGGTCATGCGGCTTTCACTTCAATGAGAGCAAGAGGCGCAATGGCAACGGATATTGCCGTGCTTGTTGTTGCGGCAGACGACGGTATCATGCCGCAGACGGTTGAAGCAATCAGCCATGCAAAAGCGGCAGGTGTTCAGATTATTGTTGCCATCAACAAAATGGATAAAGAGGGTGCAAACCCCGACAGAATCAAACAGCAGCTGACAGAATACAGCCTTGTTCCCGAAGAATGGGGCGGCGATACAATCTGCGTTCCCGTTTCGGCAAAAACACAGATGGGCATTGACGATTTGCTTGAATCCATTCTTCTTGTTGCAGAAGTTTCCGATCTCAAAGCCAACCCGAACAGAGCCGCAAAGGGCGTTGTTATCGAAGCGAGACTTGACAAGGGCAGAGGCCCGATTGCAACGCTTCTTGTTCAGAACGGAACGCTTCATGCGGGCGATATCATTGTTGCCGGTTCTTCCGTCGGACGTGTTCGTGTTATGGTTAACGAAAAAGGCAGACGACTTAAAGAAGCCGGTCCGTCTGTTCCGGTTGAAGTTATGGGTCTTGCCGAAACTCCGAATGCGGGCGACCAGTTTGACGCTGTTGCAGACGAAAAGCTTGCCCGTGAGCTTGTTGAACAGAGAAAACAAAAAGCCAAGGAAGAACAGTTCAAGGCTTTCCATAAAGTTACGTTTGATAACCTTTTCGATTCTATCAAAGAGGGCGAAATCAAAGAGCTTAACATTATCGTCAAAGCCGATGTTCAGGGCAGTGTTGAAGCAGTTACCCAGAACCTTGAAAAGCTTTCAAACGATGAGGTTCGTGTAAAAGTAATTCTCGGCGGCGTCGGTGCAATCAACGATTCTGATGTTATGCTTGCAAACGCTTCAAATGCAATCATTGTCGGCTTTAACGTTCGTCCGGATCCGAATGCTCAGGTTTCGGCAGAGCGTGACGGCGTTGAAATGAGAATGTATCGTGTTATTTATGACTGCATTGAAGAAGTTCAGGCAGCCATGAAAGGTATGCTTGCACCCAAGTTCAGAGAAGTCAGTCTCGGAAGAATTGAAGTACGCAGCGTATTCAACATTTCAAGCGTCGGCAAAATTGCAGGCAGCTATGTTCTTGAAGGAAAAGTTACAAGAAACGCACAAATCAGAGTTGTACGTGATGGTATTGTTATTTCAGAAGACGAAATTTCATCTCTTCGCAGAATGAAAGACGATGTCAAAGAAGTTGCAACGGGCTTTGAATGCGGAATCGGTCTTGCAAAGTTCAACGACTTCAAGGAAGGTGACATCTTTGAAGCGTTTATGATGGAAGAATACAGGGACTGAACCGCCATAAACTAAAACGGGGTGTTACAGATGCCAAGTTACAGAGTAAGCCGTGTGTCAGAGGACATACGCAGAGAAATTACAGCAATTATCCGTGAGCTGAAAGACCCGAGAGTCAAAGACAAAATGCTCACGGTTGTCAGAGTTGAAGTCAGCTCGGACGCTTCTTTTGCAAAGATTTATATCAGCGATATCAAAGGTATTGACGGTGCAAAGGAAGCGGTCAAGGCTTTGACTGCGGCAACGGGATATATCAGGCGTGAGGTGGGTTCAAGGCTTCATCTGAGAAAAACGCCTGAGCTGAAATTTATTGCAGACGATTCGGTGGAAAGAGGCTTTGACATTTTCAAAAAGCTTTCAGACGCCGAACATAAAGGAAATAAAAACGAAAATGATGATTGATTTTAAAACGGCGGTTTTGCGCCTTTTGCAAAACGATAATTTTCTGATTTTGTCTCATGCGTCACCTGACGGAGACACCATCGGAGGAAGCTTTGCGCTGATGCTTGCGCTGAAAAAGCTGGGCAAAAATGCGGCGGTTATCAATAATGATGCTTTCCCGAAACAGTTTGATTATATCACTTCGCTTGGTAAGCACCGGGGTTTTGAAGAACAGTTTGTTTTGAGTGTTGATGTTGCAGACGCAAAGCTTCTGGGCAAAAATATCGAAGAAAAATATGCAGACCGGATTGACCTTGCAATCGACCACCATAAATCAAACAGGCTTTTTGCAAAAGAAAGCTATGTTGAGGGCGACAGTGCTTCGGTGTGCGAAATTATCTTCAATATCATTGATGCTTTGGGTGTTGACATTGACAAGGACATTGCAAACTGCCTTTATACGGGCTGTTCAACCGATACGGGCTGTTTTCGTTATTCCAATGTTACACCGAGAACGCACCGCATTGCGGCAAGTCTGATTGAAAAAGGCGCAGACCACAGTATGATTAACACAGTGATGTTTGAAACGAAGAAAAAAAGCTGCCTTGAGCTTGAAAGGCTCTGTCTTGACAGCATGGAGCTTTGCTTTGACAGCAAGGTTTGTATTTTTGTCATAACGAAGCAGATGATGCAGCAGACAGGCTGCGAGGAATCCGATTTTGACTGCATTGTTGCTCTTTCAAGGCAAATTGAGGGCGTTAAAATCGGCGTTACTCTCAAAGAAAAAGATGATGGGATCTTTAAGGTTTCCGTCCGTTCAACCGGTGATATTGACGCTTCGGCGCTTTGTGCAAAATTCGGCGGCGGCGGACACAAAAATGCTTCCGGCTGCAGTTTTGACTGCGGTCTTGAAGAAGCAAAAAACAGATTAAAAGAAGAAATAAGAAAAATCATTTAACAACTTTTTATTAAAAAAGAAAGGAACGAACAGCCAAAAAGCGAAATTTGATTTTCGGTTTTGTGCTGTTTTCGTGCGGAAATTATTATGACCGGTTTTGTTTTTGTCAAAAAACCGCAGGGCATCACCTCTTTTGCGGCTGCGGCAAAAATTCGCAGAATTTTCGGCGAAAAGAAAACCGGTCACACAGGTACGCTTGACCCGATGGCGACGGGAGTTCTGACTGTTGCTTTGGGCGGCGCAACAAGATTTATTGAGCTGATTGAAAATCACGATAAGTCATACAGAGCCTCTTTTGCTTTGGGCAAAACGACCGATACTCTTGATATTACCGGAAAAGTGCTTTGCGAAAAGAGTGTAAACGTCAAAAAGAGCGATGTTGAAAAAGTGCTTTCTTCGTTTTTGGGCGAAATTTTCCAGGTTCCGCCGATGTATTCGGCAATCAAGCAAAACGGTGTCAGACTTTATGATCTTGCAAGGCAGGGTATTGAGGTGGAAAGAAAAGAGCGAAAAGTCAAAATTTATTCGCTTTCGCTTTTGACTTTTGATGAGGAGAAAGCAGAATATATAATTGATGTTTCATGTTCTTCGGGCACCTACATAAGAACGCTCATTTCGGACATCGGAGAAGCTTTGGGCTGCGGGGCGGTTATGACGGCGCTTGAAAGAACAAGTGCAAACGGTGTTGACATTTCAAGCTGTTTTGATTTTGAACAGCTTGAAAAAATGAAAGAAAACGGAAATCTCACCGACGCTCTTGTCAAAGTTGACAGCGTGATTTATTATCCGCATATAACCGTGAGCGACGCTCAGTCAAAGCGGTTTTCAAACGGCGGAGAGCTTGATTTGAAAAGAATTCGTCAAACAAAAGAGGACGGATATTATAATGTTTATTCCCCGAAAGGTGATTTTTTGGGCGTCGGAGAAAAATGTTCTTCGGACGGCGTGCTTAAAGTCAAGCGGGTTTATGTTGAAAGATAGAGTTTTAATTATATAAGACGATTTAGTTAAAGGGAGGCACGAAAGTGTTTGCTTTTGAAAGCTTTAATGAAAGTGAAAATACTGTTCTTGCCCTGGGTAATTTTGACGGACTTCATCTCGGACACATGAAAGTGCTTGAAAAAACACTTGAAGTTTCCAAGGAAAACGGACTTGTTCCTGCTGTCATGCTTTTTGACGAGCACCCGAAGTCGGTTATTGATTCAAAAAGGCCGCCAAGGATTCTGACGGATGAGGCGAGAGACGAAAAGCTTCGGTCAATGTCTTTGCGGATTATCAAAGTGAGCTTTGAGAAGTTCAGAAATTTATCTCCGGAAGAATTTGTGCTGACGGTTTATTGCAAAATGAACGTCAGAGCAATTTGCTGCGGATTTAATTATCACTACGGAAAAAATGCGGCAGGAAACACCGAAACGCTGAAAAAAAGCTGTGATCAGCTCGGAATCAAGCTGTTCACTCTTGATGAGGTTGATTTTGAAGGCGAAGCCGTCAGTTCAACAAGAATCAGACAAGCCATTGAAAACGGAAGCATAAGAAAAGCAAATCAGATGCTTGGCAGAGAATTTTCTTATAAATTTGAGGTTGTAAAAGGTGATGAACGCGGAAGACTGTTGGGCTTTCCAACGATTAATCAGTTTTTCCCCGACGATTTTGTGACTGCAAGACACGGTGTTTATGCTTCCAAGGTGATGCTCGGCTCGCAGTGGTATCCGGCTGTGACAAATATCGGAATCAGACCTACTGTGGGGACAGAAAGCCTTCGCAGCGAAACATTTATTATCGGCTTTTCCGGTGATTTATACGGCGAAGAGATTGAAGTTTATTTGCTTGATTTTATTCGCGACGAAAAGAAGTTTTCTTCATTTAATCAGCTTGCGAAGGCTATGGCTGATGACGCCGAAAAAGCGCAGGAAATTTATAATAAGGAATGTAACTCATGAGTAAATTAAAGGTTAAGGGTGTATTCTTCGATTTTGATGACACTCTGCAAAGCAGAAAAGGTGCATACAGGCTTTATTGCGAAGACTTTCTGAAAAAGTATTTTCCGAATATCAGCCGGGAAGAAAGACTTCGTAAGCTTGACGAAATGGAAGAATACGTTGACGGCGGCTATAAAGACAGAGAAGTCTATTTCCCCGAAATGATTGAGCTTTGGAACTGGCAGGATCATCCGCCGTTGCAGGAACTTTATGATTCGTTCAACTTCGATTTCGGAAAGCACGTTGTAATGCTCCCGGGCGCAGTTGATGTTCTCAAAGAAATTAAAAAAAGAGGCTATATTCTTGGCGCAATCACAAACGGCGTTTCGTCTTTGCAAAACATCAAGCTTGACACTGCCGGAATAAGAGATCTTTTTGATGTTGTTGTGGTTTCCGGTGACATCGGAATATATAAGCCCGACAGAAGAATTTTTGACGAAGCGGTAAGACGAGCCGGAATTGAAAACGAAGAAGCACTTTTTGTCGGTGATCACCCGATTAACGATATTGAAGGTGCTCTCGGCGCCGATATGCAGGTTATCAGAATGAATTACGGCGATTTTAAAGGAAAGGGACTCGGCAAAAAAGGTGTTGCCGGAGAAATTGAGGATATAAGACAGGTTCTCGATTATGTTTAAACAAAGGAGAAAAGCTTATGATATGTAAAAGATGCGGGAAAGAGATCGGAGAAAACGAAACCTTCTGCAGATTCTGCGGAGCTTCTGTTAATGAAACAAAAAAACAGTTTGTGCTTCATATTGATGATGAAAAGCTTGCAAATGATTTTTCGCCCGAAAGCGAACAGACTCCTGCTTTGAACACGCCGCAAACGACCGAAACCGGCAGTGATGAAGCGCAGAATGAAAATTCAGAAGCGCAGCAGGAATTGTCTCAGCCGGAAGAAAGCGAAAATGAATCTCCGGAAGAAAAAGAAACACAGCTTAATACACAAAAAGAAATTTTGGAAAAGGCAGATTTGCCGAAAGTTCAAAAAGTTCAAGAAGCTGAAACAGAGAATAAAAACCGACCGAAAATCGCTAAAGCGGTTTCGGCTCCAAAAGACAGCAAGCAGGCAATTAAAGCCGACCGCACAATAAAAATCATTGCCTGCGTTTGTGCAATTATTATGACGGCTCTTGCAATTGTCAGCATAAAAACAGATATTTTCAAAAACACCGCAGGAAACAAAACCGTTGCTTTATCAAAGCTTTCAGATGAGCAGGTCGTTTCTTTTGAAGAATATGCCGCAAAGCTTGCGCCTCTTTATGAAACGGGATATGACAGCAGTAAGGTTGTTCTTGATGACGTTATTGATCTGATGAATCCGACAGATGAAAACGGTCTTTATGCGTCCTTTTACGGTGTTAAAACACCGACAAGCGAAACATCGGATCCGGCGAAAAGGTTTGTTTTTGAAAACAGCAACGTCAGCTACTGTGACGCACAGTCGGACGAAATTGCTTTTCTTGCCGAAAGTCTCGGCATTGAAGCTCATGATGACATGAACACTGCAGAATGCTATTATTACGGCGGAAAATATTATTTTAAAAATGTTGCAGATGAAGAAAATCAAAGTGCAGGCGTGATAAAAGTCATTTCATCAAAACGTACGAATGACGGAGATTTTTATGTTACCTGCGGTCTTTATGACGAAAATGCGCAAAGGGACGAAAACGGAAATTATATATCCGAACCTCAGTCTCAGCTTTATTTCCTTGTGATTGATGACGGCACACAGGAAGATCCGAAATGGGTTCTTGAAAATCTTTCAGATGAACCTCTTTTTGATGATTCCGGTGAAAGAATTGAAGAAGAAAGCACAGGTGACAGCCTTTCTTATGAAATCAAGCAGGAAAAATTCAGCGCAAAGCTTTCAGACGGAAGAGTATATGCCAATTATGTTGTTGAATGTCCGAGTTTTGAAAACAACGGAACAACTGCAATAACAATCAACAGCATTTACGATGCAATTATAAGTGAGCTTAAAGACAGAACAGACACAACCAAGGTTGACAAGAGGTATGAAAACTTCCTTGCCGCCGGAGGAAGTGATGATGCACTTCCGCTTTATACTCACGTTATTGCATCTGTAAAATACAACGGTGACGGATATATCTCAATTTTTGAAAGAAAATCCACATATACCGGAAAAGAAAAATTAAAAGCACAGGAAAGCGAGACGACAACATCGTCTTATTATGATGAGACGCAGACAACCGCTTTTGAAGCTCAGGAAGAAGAAGTATTTCTGCCTGAAACAACTTATGAGGGCTATACCTTTGAAATTGAAACCGGCGAATTTGTTAAGCGTGATGATTTGATCGGAAAAGATTATGTGACGCTTCAGGATAAGCTTTTCAATGCGTGGATTGCCGGCGGCGGAAGATTGTTCGGAAAAGATCAGGCAACATACGGCACGCTTCAGACCTCCTCCGATTACGGAAGCACGCAGGTATATTCCGACACAAACGGAATCGGTAAGGCAATTTATGAATCATCATGGCTTATGACTGAAGACTCAATTGAATTTTTATTCAAGCACGAAGACAGTGCTCTTGATATTGTTGCCATTGAGAGAGGTGAGCCCGAAAAGCCTGAGTTAACTGATACAACTTCAGACACAGGCGATGAATACGCATATGAAACAACATCCGAGGATGTTTATGAAAACACTACCGCAAGTCTTTATTAAAAATAACGGCGCTGTCTTTTGGCAACGCCAGATAAGGAAGTTTTTATGTAGGGTACGGTGTAACTCAGTAGAATGGGTTACACCGTATTCTTTTTTCTCTTATGCTACAAAGCGGAAGTCCTGCGGGTTTGCCCGTATTTCTTCCATCATAGCAAGAATTTCCTGTTCGGTTGGAATATCTATCATACCAACCGCAGTAAAGTAAATATCTACCTTTACATAGCAATGACCGCTGGATTTGTCGTTGTTATGGACTTCGATACGCTCAATCAGAGAATTTACAAGTGTTGGAGTGAGTTCGTTTATTTCGGTCATTTCACGCAGAGTACGGAGTAAAAGCCTTAAATCCGTTGCTTTTTGCTTAGCTTCCTCTAAGGCCTGCCTGCTGTCGGCAACTTCCTGTGTTAATACTTTCTGCTCCTTCTCATAGCTCTGAAGCATTTTAGAAAAGCGTTCATCGGAAAGTATGCCGCTTGCGTTTTGCTCGAAAACCTTTTCAATCAGCCTGTCAATTTCGGCGATTCTCTTTGTGCCTTGTTCCACAGCCTGCTCCAGTCTTTTGTGTTCTTTCAGACGCATAGCATTAGTTTTCTTTGCAAGCATATACAGAAATACCGGCTCGTGACATTTCACAAAATCCGCTAAGCTGCTGATTGCTTCAAGCACTATTCTTTCAAGCACAACATCGCGGATAAAGTGAACGGTACAACTGCCACGCCCCGACTTATAGTTGGAACAGCGGAAGTGTTCTTGATTTCGAGTCATACTCTTAGCGGCGGCGAAGTGCAT
>JBJEOJ010000051.1:0-16426 GCA_051880655.1 Acutalibacteraceae bacterium
GGGCTTTTTCAATTTTTTGCGCTTCATCTTTCGTTTTAACGCTGCGCTGACGGTTGATTTCATCATCAAGTAAACTGTCGGTGATAAACTGCGCAAAAGGCATATTCTTTTTAAGCGTTTCCAGAACCGAAAGTGTTACTCTGCTTTGTTCAAGGCAGATTTTTTTAATCCCCATGTTTTCGGCAAGTGGTGCAAGAGTTTGTTCAATGCTTTTGATTTCGCAAATTTCATCGCACGAAGTGATAGTTTTTTGCGCCGCTTCAATATATCTGCTGTCTGTCAGAAACACCGCTGTTTCACCTGTCACCAAAAGATAACCGTTCGTTGAGGAAAAAGAAGTAAAATATTTTACGTTTTCTTCGCTCAAAATCAAAGCGGCACAATCGTTTGTTTTAAGAAAACTTTTAAGAGCTGTTATTGACATGGCAATCTTTTGCACCGCAAAAAAATCAAACTTTTCGGTGCTTCCTTTCTTATATATTTTACACAGTCAAACTCTGAAAACTCAAAGTGTCCGGCAATTTGTATAAAATTACTGGTGCTCAGATGCTTTCAGAGTTTGACTTTGGTTTCACAGCAAAAAAGCAGGCACAAAGCCTGCTTTTAGGTTTAAAATAAACACTTTTATTATTTGTATTTGCGCTTACGAGCAGCTTCAGACTTCTTTTTTCTTGCAACAGAAGGCTTCTCATAGTGTTCTCTCTTGCGAACTTCCTGGATGATACCATCGCGAGAAGTCTGTCTTTTAAAACGTCTGAGAGCACTGTCAAGGGATTCATTTTCCTTAACTTTGACCTGACTCATCTATAATTCCCTCCCTCCGCCTCATAGCAGGGGTATATTTCCATATAGGATACGCTATTGATTATACAACATGATTGAAAGCTTGTCAAGAGAAAATTTAAGACAAAAGTGAAAGAAATTGTTAAATAAGTGATATTTTTTGATAAATGCTTATTTTACAACAATATTAACAAGTCTGCCTTTAACATAAAGCTCTTTGACGATGTTTTTGCCGCTGATTTCTGAAGCGACTTTTTCTTCTTTCTTTGCAAGTTCAATTGCATCGGCACTTTCAATATCGGCTGCAACAGAAAGTCTTGCTCTGACTTTGCCGTTGACCTGAACGGCAATTTCAATCAGATCGTCTGCGCATTTGCTTTCGTCAAATTCGGGCCATTTCTGTGAAGTTACCGTGCCGCCGAAGTTCATGGTTTCCCAAAGTTCTTCGGTCATGTGCGGAGCGAACGGATTGAACAGCAGCGTCAGCGTTTTCAGATCGTCTTTTGTGATGCTGCCGATTTCATACATCTTGTTGACAAGCGTCATCATGGCGGCAATTGCCGTGTTGAATTTGAGCGTGTCAATATCTTCGCTGACCTTTTTGATCGTCTTGTGTATGAGCGATTCAAGTTCGGGTGTATAGCCGCTGTTATCGTTGACGATTTCCTGAAGCGACCAGACTCTGTCGATGAAACGCTTGCAGCCTTTCACGCCCTGCGGATTCCACGGAGCTGCCTTTTCAAAATCGCCGACAAACATTTCATAAGTACGCATGGTATCTGCACCGTACTGATCAACAACTTCATCAGGGTTGACAACATTGCCGCGGGATTTGCTCATTTTTTCGCCGTTTGCGCCGAGAATCATTCCGTGGCTTGTGCGCTTCATATAAGGTTCGCTTGTGGGAACAACGCCGATGTCATAAAGGAACTTATGCCAGAAACGGCTGTAAAGCAGGTGAAGCGTTGTGTGCTCCATGCCGCCGTTATACCAGTCAACTGGCATCCAATAATCAAGTGCTTCTTTTGAAGCAATCGCATTGTCATTGTGCGGGTCGCAGTAACGAAGGAAATACCACGAAGAGCCTGCCCACTGAGGCATTGTGTCTGTTTCGCGCTTTGCAGGTCCGCCGCATTTCGGGCAGGTGGTGTTGACCCAATCCGTCATTTTTGCAAGCGGAGATTCACCGGTTTCGGTCGGCTCATAGCTTTCAACCATCGGAAGCTTCAGCGGAAGCTCGCTTTCGGGCAAAGCAACCATGCCGCATTTTTCGCAGTGAACAATCGGAATCGGTTCACCCCAATATCTCTGACGGGCAAACACCCAGTCGCGAAGCTTATAGTTGACTTTTTTGTGACCTTTGCCGTTTTCGGTCAGCCAATCAATAATTTTTACCTTTGCGTCCTCAACCGAAAGACCGTTGAGGAATCCTGAATTTACCATAACACCGGTTGCGCAGTCTGTGAATGCTTCTTTTTCAACATCGCCGCCTGCAACAACCTCAACAATGGGAAGATCGAATTTCTTTGCAAATTCCCAGTCACGCGTATCATGAGCCGGAACAGCCATAATTGCACCTGTTCCGTAGGAAACAAGAACATAGTCGGAAATGAAAATGGGAATTTCTGTGCCGTTAACCGGATTGATTGCCTGAACGCCCTCAAGCTTGACGCCAGTTTTGTCTTTGTTGACCTCGGTACGTTCAAAATCGGACTTTCTTGCCGCCGCAGCCTGATATTCTCTGACAGCGTCAATGTTTGAAATTTTGTCCGCCCATTTTTCAACAAACGGGTGCTCGGGAGAAATTACCATATAGGTTGCACCGAACAGTGTGTCCGGTCTTGTTGTGTAAACCGTGAGCGTGTCGCCGACTGTTGTTGAAAAATCAACCTCAGCACCTGTTGATTTGCCGATCCAGTTTTTCTGCTGAATTTTTACTCGGTCAATATAGTTAAGCTCATCAAGATCATTAAGCAGTCTTTCGGCATATTCGGTTATTTTGAGCATCCACTGGCTTTTTGTTTTATGTATGACTTCACTGCCGCAGCGCTCACATACGCCGTTTACAACCTCTTCATTTGCAAGAACGCATTTGCAGGAGGTGCACCAGTTAACCGACATTTCTTTTTTATAGGCAAGACCTTTTTTGAACATCTGAAGAAAAATCCACTGTGTCCATTTATAATATGACGGGTCTGTCGTGTTGATTTCACGACTCCAGTCAAAAGAAAAGCCGAGAGACTGAAGCTGTTTTTTGAAGTGTTCAATATTGTTTTTTGTAACCACTTCGGGGTGAATGTGGTTTTTGATTGCATAGTTTTCCGTCGGCAGACCGAAAGCGTCCCAACCGATCGGATAAAGAACATTATAGCCCTCAAGACGCTTTTTTCTTGCAATAATATCAAGTGCAGTATAAGGTCTCGGGTGTCCGACATGAAGTCCTTGTCCCGACGGATAAGGAAACTCAATCAAACAATAAAATTTCGGCAGTGAGAAATCCTGCTTTGCATGAAAAACGCCGCTTTCTTCCCATTTGTCCTGCCACTTTTTCTCTGTCTTTTTAAAATCGTAATACAAATTTATCACTCCGATACATAGACTTACCGCCGCCGGAACGGTTATTCCGATTCCGGCAGAGGCTATATTTTAAAATTTTTATTCATTGACAATATCCGAAATATCAAGCTCTTCGGCATCTGCCCAAAGGCGTTCAAGATTATAATATTCACGGCTTTCACCGGTGAATATATGAAGAACAACACAGCCGTAATCAAGCAAAATCCAACCGGTTGCCTTGCCCTCGATGTGGCTAGGCTCAACACCCATTTGAGAAAGCTCATATTCAACTTCATCTGCAAGGGATCTGACGTGGGTATTTGAAGTTCCGGTTGCAATAATAAAATAATCGGCAACAATGGAATATTCCGTTATATGAATGGCTTTAAGGTCGGTTGCTTTCTTTTTGTCAAGCACTCTGACCATTTCTTTTGCAAGTTCAAGTTCTGTCATATATTTCAGTCCTTTCGCTGTCGGTTTTGTTTTTTTCTATGATAAGTTCATTATAAAAATCAACGCTGTCACAATGAATCACACGTTCATTTTGAGAAAGATTTTTAAGTGAAAATTTAAGCGAATAAAGCGCCGCTTCTTCAAGGCTTTTTTCTGAAAGCTCCCTCATCACGCTGACATCGGGATAATCACGCTCTGCGGAAATATAATCTGCGATATAAATAATTTTTTCAAGAAGCGTCATTCCTGCTTTGCCCGTTGTGTGATAGCGGATTGCACCGAGAATTTCTTTGTCCTCGATTTTAAGCACCTTTCGCGCATAGACTTCACCGCTGATTGCGTGCCAGAGTTTTTTGTTGCTTTGCTCGGTCTGACTTAGTATTATACCATCATCTGTCATCATTTGCAACTGTGTGTTTGCATTTTCATTTTTCGTGCAGTCATGAAGCAAGCCTGCGATATAAGCTTTGTCCTTGTCTGCGCCGTATTTTTCGGCAAGACAAACCGCACTTTCGGCAACATTGAGAGAATGAATGAATCTTTTTTCCTCAAGTCTTTCTGAAAGTAAGGTTTTAAACTCATCTGCCCGTTCAATATAAGTCATCTATATAATTCCTTTTGTGTTATATATTCAAGAGTATTTTTTTCAATATATCCGCTGACATCTTCGCCGTTTTTGATTTTTTCGCGAATCAGAGTGGAAGAAAGTTCAAACGGCTTTGAAGAAGAAAAAATAATTTCACCTTTTTCTTCGTCAAGTTCCAGAACATCTTTTGCATAAGAGCGAAGTTCCTGCAGCGGCACATCGTCCTGCCTTGAAACGGCACAAAGCGTTGCCATGGATAAAATGTCTTTATATCGGTACCATTTATCAAAAGACAAAAGCATATCCGAGCCGATAATCAAAAAGAATTTTTCTTCCTCGTTTTTTTTCAGCTGACAAAGCGTATCATAAGTATAGCTTTTGCCCTGTCGCCTGATTTCTGTGTCACTGACAGAGAAAAAATCTTCAAAAAAGGTCAGCTTACACATTTTAAGTCTGTCTTCACCGCCTGCAAGGTCTTTTGCCGCTTTATGCGGAGGGATAAAGGTCGGTATAACGATAATTTCGTCAAGCTTTGCCTTTTCTTTCATTTCAAGCGCAAGCCGCTTGTGCGCAAGGTGCGGCGGATTGAACGTTCCGCCGAAAATTCCGATTCTTTTCATTTTCCTTTACGCTGCGAAACATAAAAGCGTTTTTTGCTTTCGGCTCTTCTTTCGGCATAAAACTTTTCTTTTGCCTTTTTTGCCGCCGCTTTTTTGTTCTTTTCTTTTTGCGCAAGCTTTTTTTGAAGTTCCGGACTTTCTCTGTAAAGCACAATCACGCCGCCGATTACCTGAATGACATCGGCACCCGTTGCCTTTGCAATTTCATCGGCAACCTCACGTGGCGTTACCGGAGAAGATTCCAGAAGAACCTTGATTTTGATAAGCTCTCTTGCTTTGAGTGCGTCGTCCGTCTGTTTGATGAAAGCGTCGGAAATTCCGCCCTTGCCGATTTGAAAAAGCGGCTCAAGGCTGTTTGCTTTCGCTCTGAAAGCGGCGCGTTCTTTTCCTGTCATATATGTTTGTCTCCTTTTAATCTAAATACTCAGGCAGAACTTTGACAAGTTTTCTCAAAGCGTTGCCCCTGTGGCTGATTTCATCTTTTTCTTCAGCGGAAAGTTCGGCAAAGCTTTTTTCGCCGACCATAAAAACCGGGTCATAGCCGAAACCATTATCTCCACGTTTTTCAAAGCCTATTTTGCCGAAACACTTGCCGTCAAGGCTGAGTTCTCTGCCGTCCGGGAAGCATACACAAACCGAACACATAAAATGTGCGTCTCTTTTTTCATAAGGCACATCTTTAAGCTTTTCAAGCAGTTTTTGAATGTTGGCTTCATCGTTTCCGTGTTCGCCCGAATATCTTGCGCTGTAAACGCCCGGCTCACCGCCTAGAAAATCAACGCAAAGTCCGCTGTCGTCCGCAATGCACGGATATCCGCTTTCTTCACAGCCGCTTCTGGCTTTTATTTTTGCGTTTTCGGCAAAGGTTGTTCCCGTTTCTTCGGCGTCTGTGAGGTTGATGCCGAGCATTTCGGCAGTATAGACCTCAACACCCAAAGGCGAAAGGATTCTTTGCATTTCGGCACATTTCTTTTTGTTATGAGTGGCAAGAATAAATTTCATCATTCTTCACCGCTTTCGCCGGTTTTTTCTTCCTCGTTTGCATGGGTAAGCTCCGTGTTTTCAAAAAGAGCTGTTGCAAACGCCTTCGGATTAAACGGCTGCAAATCATCAATTTTTTCACCTACGCCGACAAACTTAACCGGAAGCTTCAGCTCATTTTTGATTGTGAGCACAACGCCGCCCTTTGCCGTTCCGTCAAGCTTTGTCAGAACAATACCCGTAAGTCCGGTGATTTCGGCGGCATTCATGAATTCTCTTGCCTGATTGACACCGTTTTGTCCCGTTGTTGCATCAAGCACAAGAAGAATTTCACGGTCGGCATAAGGCAGTTTTTTATCAACAACGCGGCAGATTTTTGAAAGCTCGTCCATAAGGTTCTTCTTATTATGAAGTCTGCCCGCAGTGTCGCAGATTATGATATCACAGTCACGGTTTATTCCTGCGTCAATCGTGTCAAAAACAACCGCTGCCGGGTCTGCACCCTCATTGTGCTTAATTAAATCAACGCCCGCTCTGTCTGCCCAGACTTCAAGCTGTTCAATTGCGGCGGCACGGAATGTATCGGCCGCACCGAGAATGACTTTTTTGCCCTGCGCTTTATACATTGCCGCCATTTTTCCGATTGTGGTTGTTTTGCCTGCACCGTTGACACCGATGACAAGAATAATGGACGGAACGGTAATCAGTCCCATATCCTCGCCGCCGTCAAGCATTTCGGCAACAATATCGGAAATAATCATTTTTGCGTGCTTGGGGTTTCTTACATCGCCGGCATTAACTCTTTCACGAAGCTTTTCGACAATATCGGATGCAGTCTGCATTCCGACGTCACCCATAATGAGTGCTTCTTCAAGGTCGTCATAAAGATCGTCTGTAATCTCTTCATATGCACCGAGAATATCCTCAATGTTTTTGGTCATTCCGGCTCTTGTTTTTCTCAAGCCGAAACCTAATTTCTGAAAAATACCCATAACTTTTCCTCCTTAATTCGTGATTCCAAGCTTACTTGCAAGCTCTGCCGTTTTCAGCTCAAGAAGCTTTGATACGCCCTGCTCCTGCATGGTGATTCCGTAAAGCATATCCGCTTCTTCCATTGTGCCTCTTCTGTGCGTTATCAGAATGAACTGCGTGTTGTTTGTCATTCTGCGCACATACTGGGCATATCTTGTGACATTTACATCGTCAAGCGCCGCTTCCACCTCGTCAAAAATACAAAACGGCGCAGGGTTAACCTTTAAAATGGCAAACAGCAAGGAAATTGCCGAAAGCCCTTTTTCACCGCCCGAAAGCGAGTCAAGTCGCTTAACATTTTTGCCCGGTGGCTGAAGCTTTATATCAATTTCACTTTCAAGAACATTCGTTGGATCAACAAGAGAAATTTCCGCATTGCCGCCGCCGAAAAGCTCTTTAAAGGTTTCGCCGAAAAAGCTGTTGATTTTGGTGAATTTTTCCCGGAACTGAACCGACATTTTATCCGTCAGTTCATCAATCAGTCTTGTCAGTTCCTTTTTCGATTTTTCAACATCGGTAAGCTGAGCGGACATAAATTCATATCGTTCGCTGACTTCTTTATATTCGTCAATCGCCCCGACATTAACACTGCCCAGAGCACGGATTTTGTTTTTGATTTCCGCAAGACGCTTTCTTGCACCGACAGGGTCGGCTGTTTTTTCCGTCTCGTTCATCGCTTCTCTGAGCGTCAGCTGATATTCGTCATAAAGCTTGTTGATTGTTGCGTCATATTCCTCCTGCATGGAGTTTCTGCGCTCTTCAAGCCTTGCTTTTTCGCCGCTCAGGGTTTCTCTTTCGGCGTTCCTTTCCTTTTCAAGGGAACGAAGCTTTCCGTTTTCGCTTTCAAAATTGCTTCTTTCGTTTTGAAGCGAAACAATATCCTGTTTCATCATTTCACTGCACTGAGCAAGATTTTTCGCCCTTGTTTTAAGATCTTTGATCTGTGCTTTGAGATCGTCGCTGTTGCGGTTGATCTGTGAAATTTCGTTTTCAAGCTCTTTTTCCTTGTCCTCACCCTCAACAAGCCTTGCTTTGAGAAGATTCATGCTTTGCATTCTGACGGCAAGATCTTTTTGTGCGTCATGGATTTCAAGGCGCAAAGCCGACATTTTCTGCGATATATCCTCACTGGAGCGTGTGATTTCTTCTTTCTTTTCGCCGAGTGACGAAAGAGCATTTTCGCAGTTTTGAATTTCGCTTTCATATTTTTCAAGAAGCGTCTGCGATTTTTCGGCTGATATATTTATCTCGGAAATTCTTTGCTTGCAGGTTTCTTTTTCGGTTTTGAGTTCATCAAGAGCCTGCTTTGCAGCGCAATATTGTTCAAAAACAAGCTGCTTTTGTCCCTCAAGTCTGATTTTTTCCTGCGTGCAGGAAGACAGAAGCTGTTTTGAACTTTCAAGCTTTTCTTCTTCATCTTTCAAAGAAGAAAGCAGTCTTTCATATTCGTTCTTTTTTTCTTCAAGAGCGGCTTTCTCTTCCTGATATTTTTGGTGAAGCCTTTCAATTTCCAAGCCTCTTGAAATAATACCCGCACTTCTTGCCTGAGAGCCGCCCGTCATGGAGCCTCCGGCATTGATTACCTGACCGTCAAGCGTTACGATTTTGAAGTGATATTTATATTTTCCGGCAATCAAAACGGCATAGTCAAGGTCTTCCGCAATGACCGTTCTGCCAAGAAGCGAGACCATAATTTCACGGTATTTTTCATCGCAGTCAACGAGAGTATCCGCAACGCCCACAAAGCCGTCACATTCTTCAAGTCCGCTTTCGGAAAGGGGTTTGCCCTTAACAGAGCTTATCGGCTGAAAGGTTGCACGGCCGAAATTGCCGCGCTTTAAGAACTCAATGGCACGCTTGGCATCGTTTTCGCTTTGGCAGACAATGTTCTGAACCGCCGCACCGAGAGCCGTTTCAATGGCAAGAGCATATTCTCTTTTCATTGTGATAAGCTTTGAAACCGTTCCCTCAATTCCTTTGAGCGTTCCTTTTTCGCTTTCTTTCATAACGGCTTTTACTGCGCCGGAATAACCCTCCATGTTTTTTTCAAGGTCTTCAAGCATTTTCGCTTTGGAAGCAAGATGTTCATTTTCAAAAGCGGCCGTGTCAATTTCGCCTTTGAGTCTTTGCACCTTTTCGCTGTGCTTTGAAAAAATCATGGAAAGCCCGTTGACGGTATTTGTCAATGAAATAAGCTTTTCTTTGGATTCTTCAAAAGCGGCATCGGCTTGCTGTTTTTCTTTTTCAAGCTGAGCAAATGCTTCGCTTTTTTGCTGTGAAAGCGAAGAAATTGTTTCAAGTCTGAGATTAATTTCATCAAGAGAAGATTTTGCCGCCAGAAACTCAACACGGCAATCGGAAAGCAGCTTTGTCAAGTCCGCAATCTTTTTGGTAATAACCGAAGCTTCGTCTTCAATTGAGCCGCCCTGCGTCTGCATTTTGTCAAGCTGCTTTTCAACAAGCGCAAGCTTTTCTGTTTTTTCCGAAATAATTTTTTTAATCTGAGAAATCAGCTTTTCTTCCGTTGCAATTTCTTTTTCAAGCTGCTGTCTGTTATGCTCGGAAGAGCCTTTTTCTTTGTTGATTCTTTCAATGGTTGCGTTGTTATGTTCAATTGAATTTTTGAGAACGGCACACTGCGAAAGAAAATCCGCAGACTGCTGTTCGTTCACCGCAATTTTGTTTCTGATTTCATCAATGGAAGCGGTGATATTCTGAGAAGCCGAAAAAGCTTCTTCAATTTTACTTTCGATTTCTGAAAGCTCGTTTTCCGCTTTTTCATACTGTGCGTTGACAACGATAATTTTATCGTCCTGCTTAATCAGTTGGGAGCGCAGATTTTCAATGTTATAAAGCCAAAGACCGATTTCAAGACTTTTTCTTTCTGCCGAAAGCACAAGAAATTTTTCTGCCTTTTCGCTTTGTGTTTTCAGCGGACCGATGCGGCTTTCAAGCTCGGCAAGAATATCACGAAGTCTGACAAGGTTATCCTCTGCCTGAGAAAGCTTTTTGAGTGAATCGGCACGTCTGTATCTGTATGCCGAAATTCCCGCAGCTTCTTCAAGCATTTCTCGGCATTCACTGCCTTTTCCGGAAATCATGTCGGCAATTTTGCCCTGACTGACCATGGAATAGCCGTCTTTTCCGAGACCGGTATCCATGAAAAGCTCATTAACATCACGCAGTCTGACATTTTCTCCGTTGATTTTATATTCGCTTTCACCCGAACGGAAATATCTTCTTGTGACGGCAACCTCGTCGCTGTCAACGGACGCAATCGACCTGTCGGTGTTGTCAAGGCGCAAAGTGACCTGCGCAAAACCGTAAGCCTTGCGCACCTTTGTTCCGTCAAAAATGACATCTTCCATTTTTGAGCCGCGAAGAGATTTGCTCGACTGTTCGCCGAGTACCCACCTGACCGCGTCTGAAATGTTGCTTTTTCCGCTTCCGTTCGGTCCGACAACGGCGGTAATACCCTTGCCGAAGGTAAGCGTTGTTTTTTCGGGGAAAGATTTAAACCCCTGCATTTCAAGTGCTTTTAAAATCATCTCGTTTTTTCCTTGTTTTATTTTCAAAAGTTATCCTGTTTATTTGCGCCTGATATTTTTTCAGTGTTTCAACCTGTTTGATTTTAACTTTGTATCCCTTTTCATTGAGATACTTAATGTTGCTTTTTGACTGTCCGACAAGCTGAGAAACATATCTTGAACCGACCGAAATTTCAATTTCTCCCGGTTTTATGTTTTGTTCTTTTAGCAAAGACAAAACCTTGTCAAGATAAATTCTGCTTTCGCAAAGCTCTCTGAAAGCCGGGTGATAAGCGCCTGCGATATAGCCGTCTTCAACATTTCCGCCCGAATGAAGCCCGAGTCTTATAACGGGTATGTTCGCTTCATGGAACATTAAAAGCAGTTTTGAGCACAGATTCACCGCCTGAGAAAGCGTCTGCGGCTGATATTCGCCTTTTTCATAAAGCCTTGCAAGCTTTGTGTTTTCAAGAACAACCGTCGGATAAATCCGCACGGTGTCGGGCGCAAGAGCAATGATTTTTTTTGCCGTTTGTGTCGCCGTTTCGTCCGTGTCGCCCAGAAGTCCCGTCATCATCTGAAGTCCGAGTTCAAAGCCGTTTTTTCTGATAAGCTTTGAAGCATGAACACAATCTTCGGCAGTATGACCTCTTTCGTTAAGCTCAAGTACCCTGTCGCTCATGCTCTGACAGCCAAGTTCAACGGAAGAAACTGCGTGCTCTTTTAAAATTTGCAGAATTTCGCTGTCAATGCAGTCGGGGCGGGTGGAAATTCTGATTCCTTTGAAAAATCCTTGTCTGACATAAGTCTCTGCCGCTTTTAAAAGAGAGAGCATATACTCTTTTTCAATTGCGGTAAAGCTGCCGCCGAAAAATGCGATTTCGCCGTTTCCGCTTTCAAAATTGCTTTTTAAAGCGATCTCAACTGCCTTTTGCACATCCTGCGGCAAAAGTTTTTTCGCACTTCCCGAAATTGTTTTCTGGTTGCAGAAACTGCAGCGGTGAGTACACCCCTCATCGGGTACGAACAAAGCAACATTCACATGCTTCATAAGGTTATGCCCATCAGCTCAAGTGCAGATTTGGCAGCCGCCTGCTCCGCACCCTTTTTGCTGATTCCGATACCCGTTCCGATGACATTGCTGTTAAGGTGCACCTCAACTTCAAAGCGTTTGTTATGATCGGGACCGCTTTCGCCGACAAGAACATAAGTTAGATGTTCATCGGGATTTTTTTGGATAATTTCCTGCAAAGCGGTTTTGTAATCGTTAAAATTCGGCGTGCTTTTTGCCGCTTCTTTCAGAAAGCGCAAAATGAATTTTCGTGCTTCTTCCAAGCCGCCGTCAAGATAAATTGCGGCAATGACTGCTTCAAAAGCATCGGCAAGAATGGACGGTCGGTTTCTGCCGCCTGTGTGTTCCTCGCCTTTTCCGAGCAGT
The DNA here is from genome assembly GCA_051880655.1 of Acutalibacteraceae bacterium. Classification (GTDB taxonomy): domain Bacteria; phylum Bacillota; class Clostridia; order Oscillospirales; family Acutalibacteraceae; genus UBA6857. The sequence continues at coordinate 11,977 of JBJEOJ010000051.1, forward strand.
ATGTATTTGCCAATACCGATTTCCTTTGCAAAACCGAAAAGCGATTTTTCGCAAACGCATGCTGCTCTTCTTTTTGTCATTTCCCCCTCGGGAAGATTACTGTGATTGTGATAGAAATAGTCTGCGCTGACAACGCCGAGAACCGAATCGCCTAAAAATTCAAGACGCTCGTTGCACTGCCTTGAAAGCTGTTTTTCGTTGGCATAGGACGAATGGGTGAACGCAGTTTCAAGAAGAGAAATATCCTTGAAAGTATAGCCTATTTCCTTTTGAAATTCATCAAACATTTTTTAACCTCCTTTTTCATTCCGAACAATGCCGTAACGACCTTATCGGAAAATTTTGCTATACTAAAATGCTTTGACGGATTAAATGTTTTTATGGTGTTTGGCTTTTGAAAGCCGAAAGGTCTTTTTCGAGATCTTTGAGTGCTCTTTGAGAAAGTGCCGCATATCGTTGTTTTTTATCTCTGATTTTCGGCTCAATCGGCGGCAAAATTCCGAAGTTTGCACCCATCGGCTGAAAATTTTTCACGCTCGGATCGCTGATATACCGGGAAAGCGCACCCATCATGGTCGTGTCTGAAAGTGTCAGTGTCGGTTCGTCTGTTGCAGTTCTGACAGCATTGATTCCTGCAAGAATTCCGGACGAAGCCGATTCCATATAGCCTTCAACACCGGTAATCTGACCGGCAAAAAACAGCGTGTTTCTTTCCTTAAAGCTGAAGTCACTGTTTAAAAGTCTCGGCGAATCAATAAAAGTGTTTCTGTGCATAACGCCGTATCTTACGAATTCCGCGTTTTTAAGCGCAGGAATCATGGAAAACACACGCTTTTGTTCGCCGAATTTCAGATTTGTCTGAAAGCCGACAAGATTATACATCGTTCCGGCGCTGTTTTCTTTTCTAAGCTGAAGCACGGCCCACGGACGATGTCCTGTTCTCGGATCACGAAGTCCGACAGGCTTGAGCGGACCGAAACGCATGGTGTCAGCCCCTCTTGAAGCCATCACTTCAATCGGCATACAGCCCTCATAAACATCTTTTCTTTTGTCAAAAGAATGAAGCTCTGCGCTTTCGGCGCTGATTAACGCTTCATAAAACGCTTCATATTCCTCTTTGTTCATCGGGCAGTTGATATAATCGTCATCGCCGCCGCGGTCATATCTTGATGCGGCAAAGGAACATTCGCCGTCAATACTTTGCGCCGTAACAATCGGTGCAGCGGCATCATAAAAAGAAAGCGAATTTCCGCAAAGCGACGCGATGTTTTTGCTGAGTGCTTCACTTGCAAGCGGTCCTGCGGCAACAATCACAATGCCGTTTTTCGGAATTTCGGTCACCTCTTCGTTGATGACGGTGATGTTTTTGTGTCCTCTGATTTTTTCGGTGATAAGAGCTGAAAATTTATCTCTGTCAACCGCAAGCGCTCCGCCGGCAGGAACACTGCAAAGCGGCGCACACTGCATACAGACCGAACCGAGACGGCGCATTTCTTCTTTGAGAAGTCCGGCGGCACTTTCAATGCGGCTTGCCTTGAGCGAATTTGAACAAACAAGCTCGGCAAAGGTTTCAAGTGAATGGGCGGAAGAAAACTTTTTCGGCTTCATTTCAAAAAGATTCACATGAAATCCTGCGTTTGCGCATTGCCATGCAGCTTCAACGCCTGCAAGTCCTGCACCGATAACGGTAATTTCCACTCTCATCTTTCCCCTTTTTATGTTATTCTTTGCTCTTTTTCGCCTTGGTCTGATAGCCGCATTTTTCGTCAAGGCAGGAAAGCACACCGCCCTTGCCTTTGAAAAGCGACTTTCCGCATTTCGGACATTTTTCCTGTGTCGGCTTATCCCAGGTCATGAAATCACAATCCGGCCATTTGTCACAGCCGAAGAAAGTATAGCCACGTTTTGATTTTTTTGAAATAACCTTACCGCCGCATTTCGGACAAACCGCACCTGTTTCAACAACATAAGGCTTTGTGTTTTTACATTCGGGATAGCCCGGGCAGGCAAGAAATTTTCCGTATCTGCCGACCTTGACAACCATCATTCTTCCGCATTTTTCGCACGGAATGTCCGTCTGGTCTTCCTGAAGCTTGATTTTAACATCTTTCATTTCTTCCTTGACGCTTTCAAGATTTTTTGCAAAATCATCATAGAAAGAATGAAGCAGCTTCACATAATCTTCTTCACCGTTTCCAACCCTGTCAAGTCCCGATTCCATCTGCGCAGTAAATTTGGTGTTTACGATATTCGGGAATTTTTCGCAAAGAAGCTTTGTGATTGCTTCGCCGAGTTCGGTCGGAATGAGCTGTTTGTTTTTCTTGTTAACATATTCACGCTTTGTGATGACGGAAATAATTGTGGCATAGGTGCTCGGTCTTCCGACGCCGTTTTCTTCAAGTGCTTTAATCAGCGTTGCTTCGCTGTATCTTGCAGGAGGCTGAGTGAAGTGTTGATTTTTTTGAATATCCTTCTTTTTGAACTTATCGCCCTGACAGATACCATCGGGAAGCTTGCTGTTTTCGTTTTCATCTGCGCCTTCATAAAGCACCGTGAAACCATCGAATTTTACCGAATAACCGCTTGCTGTAAAAAGACAATAGCCGTTTTCATTTTCTTTGAAAGCCTTGATTTCAAGCTTTGCGGTGTTCTGAACGCACTGCGCCATCAGGCTTGCAACAAATCTTCTCCAAATGAGGTTATAAAGCTTATATTGATCCGATGAAAGGCTGCTTTTCACCTTTTCGGGAGTAAGTTCAACCGATGACGGTCTGATTGCTTCGTGTCCGTCCTGTGCGTTGCTTCTTGATTTAAAATATCTCGGCTTTTCGGGCATATATCTATCGCCATAGGTTCTTCTGACAAAAGCGTCTGTCTGCGCTCTTGCTTCTTCGGAAATACGAAGTGAATCGGTTCTCATATAGGTAATCAGACCGACTGAGCCCATTCCCGCAATTTCAACGCCCTCATAAAGCTCCTGAGCGACTTTCATTGTTCTTGAAGCGCTGAAGCCGAGCTTTCTTGCCGCGTCCTGCTGCATGGTGGAGGTAATGAACGGCGGTTGCGGATTCTTTTTCTTTGTTCCTTTTTTCAGTGACTGAACAACAAACTGTGCGTCCTCAAGCCTTGCAAGAACCGCGTTTGCCTCTTCTTCGTTTTTCAGCTCAACCTTACCGGTTTCGTCGCCGTAAAACGAAGCGTTCACAACATGTTTGTTTGTATCAAGGAACTTGCCCTCGATTGTCCAGTATTCTTCGGGAACAAACGCACGGATTTCGTTTTCTCTGTCAACAATCATGCGCATGGCAACGCTCTGAACTCGGCCGGCAGAAAGACCTCTTCTGATTTTCTGCGAAACAAAGGGACTGAGCTTATAACCGACAAGGCGGTCAAGAATTCGCCTTGCCTGCTGGGCATTGACAAGGTCCATATCGACCTTTCTCGGCTCAGCCATGCCGTTTTTTACGCCTGTTTTGGTAATTTCGTTAAAGGTTACACGGTTACACTCTTCCAGATCAAGACCGAGCAAACACGCAAGATGCCATGAAATTGCTTCACCCTCACGATCCGGGTCGGTTGCAAGATATACCTTATCCGATTTTGCAACAGCAGATTTCAGCTCTTTGACAAGATTCTCCTTGCCTTTGACAATGGCGTATTTTGGTGCAAAATCTTTTTTTATATCAACGCTCAGCCTTGACGGCGGCAAATCTCTGACATGACCTTTTGAAGCGATGATGGTATAGCCGCTTCCGAGGTAGTTTTTGAGTGTTTTCGCCTTTGACGGCGATTCGACAATAATTAAATCTGACATTTATTCACCATTTTATACCTTTCGGGTATCTCTTATATTTTTTAAATCCGCACAAATTACGGCAGAAGCTTTTGCCAAACTATGCGGCGTTTCATTCAATAATAAACCGACTGTTTAAAGCAAATTAAAAATCAACAGTCTTTTTTGCGGTATCTTCCTGCACCGCACAAAACAATTGCATTTGCCATTTCAAGCTCAGTTAAGCCGGCAAGCACTTTTCTGACGGGCAAACCTGACTTTCTTGTTATATCATCAAGCGGCATTTCTTCGTCCGACATTTGATTATACACTAATTTAGCACTTTGGGAAACACTTTCGGGATTAAAATTTAATATTTTTTCTGATTTGTTTGTCTCATTCTCTTTGCTTTCAGCGGCTTTTTCCGTTTTGTTTTTAAAAGCGGATTTTTTTGCCTTCGGCTTTTTGCGCTTTTCACCGCTTCCGTAAGCGAATTCATCAATTCCGCTGAACGGCTCTTTTCCGCTGTCTTTTTCAATTTCTTTGATTGCGCCGAGAGACCAGGAATAATAATTCAACACATCGTCAGCGGAAAAAACCGCCGTTGCACCGAGCCTGATAAGCTTGTTTGAGCCTGCATATGCAACGCTTGATATATCACCGGGAACGGCGAAAATG
>JBJEOJ010000052.1:0-16247 GCA_051880655.1 Acutalibacteraceae bacterium
AAACCGTCAGAGAAGAGGGAGAAGCTGCTCTTCGCTGTGTGAATGTGGACTGCCCGAGTCAGCTTTTGAGAACGCTGATTCATTTTTGCAGCCGTGATGCGATGGATATTGAGGGAATGGGCGAAGCGGTTATTGAAGCGCTTGTTTCTCAAGGACTTATTCACACCGCCGCCGACATATATCATCTGAAAAAAGAAGAAATTTCCGCAATTGAACGCATGGGCGACAAGAGTGCGGAAAATCTTATCAACGCCGCCGAAAAATCCAAACAAAACGATTTGTCAAAGCTTATTTTTGCGCTCGGAATCCGCCACATCGGACAAAAAGCCGGCAGACTTCTTTCTGAGCATTTCGGCTCAATGGAAGCAATTATGAAAGCTTCAAAAGAAGAAATACTCGAAATTGACGGCTTTGGTGAAATTATGGCTGAAAGCGTAATTGATTTCTTTGTTCTTCCGTCAAGCCGTGAGCTGATTGAAAAACTCGGTGAATGCGGCGTCAACATGAAAAGCCAAAAGCAAACCGTTGATGAACGCTTCAAGGGTCAGATTTTTGTTCTGACCGGAACGCTCTCTCGTTTTAAAAGAAGCGAAGCGAGCGAAATTATCGAAGCTTTCGGCGGAAAAACCTCCTCATCGGTTTCCAAAAAAACAACCTTTGTTCTTGCCGGTGAGGACGCAGGAAGCAAGCTGAAAAAAGCCAACGATTTAGGTATAACCGTCATAAACGAAGAACAGTTTGAACAGATGATTAAATAAAAGAAACCGGGGCTTCAATCAGTCCCGGCTTTTTGTTTGGTTTAATTCTGACTTCTGACATCTAACCTCTGAATCACTTCAAAAGGCAGACCGCATGAGCGGCAATGCCCTCACCTGCTCCCGTGAAGCCCAAGCCCTCTTCGGTTGTTGCTTTCACGCTTATGCAGTTTACATCAACACCGCAGGCGTTTGCAATGTTTTCTCTCATTTGGTCAATAAAGGGGCGAAGCTTCGGTCTTTGAGCAAGTACGGTTGCGTCAATGTTTTCAATTTCAAAGCCGCTGTTTCTGACATGAGCGCAAACAATTTTCAAAAGCTCAAGGCTGTCTGCCCCTTTATAGGCATCGTCATTATCCGGAAAAAGCTTTCCGATGTCTCCGAGAGCCGCCGCACCGAGAAGGGCGTCTGAAATTGCATGAAGCAACACGTCGGCATCGCTGTGACCGAGAAGTCCTTTTTTAAACGGTATTTCGATTCCGCCGAGAATCAGTTTTCTGTTTTCGGTGAGCTTGTGTACATCATATCCGTGTCCGATTCGCATAAATTTATCTCCTTTGCCTTTTGCAAAAATTCCTCATATGTCACAAAGCTGTTAAGCACCTTAACAAGCGATGCGGTTGAAAGCCTTTCGGGAAGCGCAAGACTTTTTAAAAGCTGCTTTCTTTTTTCTTTGCTGTTTTCACGACCGGAAAAGCCGTATTCAAACAAATCAATATTCGTTATTTTTCTTGCCGTGCTTTCTGTTCTGTCTGCCGTGACCCCGGCCTTTTTCAAAGCATCAAGAATAATTTCTTCGCTCACGCCCTCAACGCCGAGCTTGCCCTCGGCAGAGGGTTTTTCTTTTCGCTTTTCTTTGCCGTAAATGTCGGGTATATAAACATTGATAACCTTGTCTTTGTCGGCGATTTTTGAAACAAAGCTTCGGATCATAAAGCCTGCGCTGTCGCTGTCGGTAATGATGATAATTCCCTTTTCGTCGGCAAGGCGGCGCAGAAATTTTTGTTTTTCCCTGTTCTTGAAAATACCGAAGCCCTCGGTGGTGATTATCAGCGCATCAATAAAATTTGCAAGCTTGATTGCGTCATATTTACCCTCAACAATGACCGCCTGAGATAGTTTTATCATACCTTTTCACCGTTCGCAATCAGAATCAGTTTAACCATGGCCTGTTCGATAACAAGCGTGGTGTTGTCTCTGCCGCTTTTAAGCTTCATATCCGCCTCAGACAGCACATCAAGACATTTTCTCAAAACCGAAATGTCAATTTTTCTGCTGTCTCTGACCGCATTGTCAAGCACAAATTCTCTGCCCTTGTAGTTAAAGCCTTCTTTAAGTGACTGCACACTCTGACCGCAGCAGGCGCACACTTTCACACGGTACATATCCGTATAGGTGCCGATGATTGCGCCGAGGATATATTCAGGCTCGATTTTTAGTCTGATTAAGGAATCAAGCACCTCATATGCCTTTTCAAAATCTTTTGCAATGAGCGCCTTTGTCAGATAATAAACCTTTGCATCAACGGATTTTACGCATACCGCATCAATTGCGGCTTTTGTGATTTTTCCGCTTTGAACAAAATTACAGGCTTTGTTCAGTTCGTTAATCAGAACATTATAATCGTCTCCGACAGTTCTGACAAGATATTGTGCATTGTCACTGCTGAGTTCACAGCCCTGCTTTGAAGCAGAAGCAATCAGCGGTTTGATAAGGTCAGCACCTTTACGTTTGTTCAGTTCACAAACTGCGCCGTATTTTTCAAAAAGCGCCAGCACCTTTTTGCCGCTTTTTTTTGAAAAAGGCACGCTGTCCTGCTTAAAAATCAAAACCGTGCTTTCGGGAACAGAAGAAAAAACATTTTCCATTTGTTCGGTTTCTTTTGCGTTAAGACCGTCAAGCTTATAATCGTCAACAACAATGCACCTTTTGCCGCTCATCATCGGCATCAGCATTGCTTTTTCATAAACATCACGAAGGTCAAGACCTTTGCCGTCAAATTTATCAAAATTGAAGCTTTCAAAAGCAGGATCAATGTTTTTTTCGACTATTGTGTTTGTATAAAGCTGTTTTAAATAGCTTTCATCGCCGATCATCAGATAAACAGGAAAAAACTCCTTTGATTTGATATGCGCTCTTAATTGCTTTTCATCAAATTTCGCCAACTGTTTTCTCCTTTCGCAAAGTATTTGCCGTTTTTTGAAATGTATATTTTAATATCGGAATTCTGAGCTGTTGTTATCCATTCATCATTAAAGCTCTGTGATGAGAATATTATACTGCAATTTTTCTGATTATCAAGTGCTGTTTCGGCATTATCCGTAATTATTATGTCTGATGTTTGCGCTTTTTCTTTTGTGACAGCCGCAGTAACGCCAAAAGCCTGAATATAAACCGCACCGTCCTGAACATAAAGCTTACTGTCTTTGAAATTGATTTCGGACGAAAGCAGGCTGACATTTTCCGAAAACAGATCAAGCTGATTTTTCAGATTTTCGTTTGCCGTGATCTCTTCGCTTTCATGCACAAGCTCATAGCAGACGTTTGAATCATCGTCAAGCGGCAAAATCACATTTGTGACATTTTCCGCTTCATCAAGAATGAATTGTGCGTGATAATCATCACTTTCGGCAAAAAGCAAAATTGTCTCTTTTCCCTGCGACAATCCGACACAAAGATTTGTGCCGACGTTATATACCGTGATGCAAACATGCTGTGAAGAATAAATGTAATCATATTCCGCCACGCAAAAGCAGCCGAGAAAAACTGCCGCCGCAGTCAGAACACCGATTGTCTTTTGTTTCTTTTTCAGTGCATAATAAACAAGCGCAAACAAAACCGCAAAGATGCAGAAAAGAAACGGCATACTCATTTTATCAAAGCTTATTGTGCTGTGCTTCCATGAAGCAATAAAACCGCAGATACTTCTGCAATAAAGCGACAAAATCCGTGACAGGAAGAAAAACACATCGGACAAAACCGGAAGAAAATAAAACATCACATACAGTCCGAAGCATACAATCATCGGTGTGACAACCGGCAAAAACAAAAGGTTGGTAAACACCGACACCAACGATATTTTACCGAAGAAAAAGACCGTTATCGGGAAAGTGAACACCGAAACGCTGACGCTGATGCATATACAGCTGATCACCGTGCTTAAGAATTTTTTTACAAAATCAGGCATTTGCCGCTTTTCAATAACTTTAACAAAATAATCACAAAGTGATGTTCCGACAGTCACGACTGCGACCGTTGAAACAAAGGACAACACAAAGCTGATATCAACAGCAGAAAACGGATTGGCAAGTAGAAACACAATGGCGGAAAAGCCGAGAGAATTGAGCGCATCGGGCCTTTCACCGATTAAAAAACCGAAAAGATATAACAGCATCATAATTCCCGCACGCACAACGCTGCCGCTGAAACAGGTAACGCTCATAATTACGAAAACAAAAATCATCAGAAAAAGCGAGGTTTTCTTTTTGTCAAGCCCGAAGAAACCCGCAAGGTTCAGCAGAAACATAACCCAGACGGAAAGATGCAGTCCCGAAACCGCCATAATATGCGAAACGCCCGCATTTCTGAAATCGGAATATATTTCATCGTTTAAATAGGTTTTATCACCGAGCAGCACACTGATTCCGATTCCTGCCGTGTCGCTGTCATAAGCGGAAAGAAGCTGATTGATCACTTTTTGCCTCTCATGTTTGAGCGTATATTTTAATGGAATTTTATCGGCTTTGACAACGCTGACTTTTGATGTCGGATAGGCGCCGATGAAAACCTTTTTGCTTTTAAAGCTTTGTTCTGCACTTTTCAAAGATGAGCCGAGTTTATAGATATTTCCCCTAAAGCTTACGGTATCACCGGGTTTCAGTTCGGACGCCGCTTGCTCATCGTCTGAATATTTTGAAGAAGCCGGAAGCGAAAGCCTGATTTTTGCTTTTCGGATTGAATCGGGCAAGGATATTTTTGCCATGCATTTATATCGGTTGCCCGATTTGACCGGATAGTCCGTCACCGTCGCCGTAATTTCGGTTTTGTTTGAAACAAGGCTCAATGCCGGATAATAGCTGACAACTTCAGCCGAAAGAAAAACAACGCATGAAGCCGAAACCGTTAAAATTGCCGTCAGCAGCGCAAGGCTTTTTTTCTTTTTGAAAACCGCATAAACAACAGTCGCAAAAGCACAAAGACCGCAGAGTATTACGGCAAAAAACACACTGTCTGCTTCGCAAAGAACAAAAAGCGAACAAAACAACACACAGCCGATAACACAAAGCGGTCTTTTCATTTTTTTCTTTTTGCGGCAAAAATTATCTGCCGCTTCCTTTCAATATTGAATAAATCGCTTATTTAAAAAACAGCGGAAGCTTTTCAAGGAAAATGATGTCGTCTCTTTCCGAAGCGTCTCCCTCAGCAAGAATTGCCGCCTTGCCGACAAGATTGACATCAAATTTGTTTAAAAGCTCTTCAACCGCTTCGAGAGATTCGCCCGTGCTTATGACATCGTCAACAATAAGCACACGCTTGAAGCGCATCGCATTGCCCTCGTTGCCGTCAAGATAAAGCGTCTGAACCTTATCGGTCGTGATTGAGCGGACATTGACGCTGACAATATCTTTCATATAAAGCTTCGGTCCTTTGCGGCAAATGAAATAAGGCTTGCCGCTTTGTCTTGCCATTTCATAGGCAAGAGGAATTCCCTTGGCTTCTGCCGTTACGATATAGTCAAATTCAGGGCATTTCTTGAGAAGTTCTTCGCTTGCGGCAACCGTCAGTTCAACATCGCCGAAAATTACGAAAGCCGCAATGTCCAGTTTTTCATTAACAGGACAAATCGGAAGTTCTCTTTCAAGTCCTGCAATTTTCATTTTGTATGCGTCCATTATTTACACTTCTTTCATCATATAAATTAAAGAATTTTTTCGCTGAGCTTTGTTCCGCCGAGCAGATGAAAATGCAGATGCTTCACCGTCTGACCGCCGTCTTCGCCGCAGTTGTTGATGACTCTGAACCCTTTTTCAAGTCCGAGTTCCTTTGCAAGTCTTGCAATCACTTCAAAAACATGAGCAACCACCGCGCTGTTATCCGGTGTGATATTTGCCGCACTATCTATATGCTGTTTCGGAATGACAACAATATGAACAGGTGCCTGCGGGTTAATATCCTTGAAAGCAAGAACCGTTTCGTCCTCATAAACCTTGGTTGACGGAATTACGCCGTCAACAATTTTGCAAAACAGACAATCCATATATTATTCTCCTTTGAAATATATTTAATCAGGCTTTCAGCATGGAAGCGATGATTTCTGAAGCTTTTTCAACTGCGCTTTCGAGCATATCCATGTTCTTTGCGCCTGCCATTGCACTGTCGGGCTTTCCTCCGCCGCTTCCGCCTGCAAGCTTTGCCGTTTCTCTTGCAATGTTTCCTGCGTGTGCACCGAGGCGGATTGCCTCTTTGCCGCAGCAAACGCAGATGTTTCCGGTTCCTTTTTCTTTTTGAACACCGGCAATCACACCGACATAGTTTTCGCCCTTGCTCCTTACAAGATCGCACATTTTGCGAAGCTCATCAACGGTTGTCTGACCGATATAAGCCGTGATGACTTTCAGTGAGCCGATTTCTTTTGCGTTTTCAAGCATCGCTTTTGTTTTAATGTTTGCAATTTCGCCCGAAAGCTTTTCAATTTCCTTATCTTTTGCTTTCATTTCATTCATGATGTTGGCTGATTTTGCAACAATATCTTTAAAATTCGGGATTTTAAGTGTTTCGGAAGCTGCCACAAGCATATTGATATGAAGTCTTAAAACTTTCATCAGGTTTTTACCTGTTACAGCTTCAATTCTTCTTACGCCTGCCGCCGCAGAGGTTTCGGAAATGATTTTGAACAAACCGATTTCGCCGGTATTTTTCACATGGGTTCCGCCGCAAAGCTCTGTTGAAAAGTCACCGGCTTGAACAACGCGGACAATATCGCCGTATTTTTCGCCGAACAGCGCCATTGCACCCATCGCTTTGGCTTCTTCAATCGGCATTTCTTTTGTCACAACATCAACGGCGCTGAGAATCACATCGTTGACCATATCTTCGGTTTTTTGAATTTCCTCAGATGTCATGGCTGAGAAGTGAACAAAGTCAAAGCGTACGGTTTCTCCATTTACAAGCTGACCGGCCTGTTCAACATGCGTTCCGAGCACTTTGCGCAAAGCCGCCTGAAGAAGATGCGCTGCCGTGTGGTTTCTCATGGTGTTTTCGCGGTTTTCACAGTTAACCTTTGCATGGACCTTTTCGCCGACTGCAATGCTTTCGCCGTCGGTAATGTGGCCGTGATGCAGAAAAACGCCGTCTGCGGTTTTGGTTGTGTTTACGACCTCAAAAACAGCTGTGCCTGTTTCAATTGTTCCGATGTCGCCTGTCTGACCGCCGCTCTCTGCGTAAAACGCAGTTTCACAGAGCACAAGCGTTGCATCTGTTCCAGCTTCGGCAAATTCGGTTTTTTCTTTATCGGTTATTACCGCAATGATTTCGCTTTCACATTCAAGCGTTTCATAGCCTTTGAATTCGGTTTTTGCAAGACCCTTTGTGACTGCTCCGGTGCCTTTCCATGCCTCAGCACCTGCATCTTTTCTTGCATTTCTTGTTCTGATGCGGTTTTCTTCAACAAGCTTTTTGAATTCTGTTTCGTCAACCGCCATGCCTTTTTCGGCAAGAAGCTCTTTCGTCAGATCAATCGGGAAACCGAACGTGTCCTGAAGCTTGAATGCATCTTCACCGGAAAGTGTTTTTGAATCAACCTTTTCAATTAACGTGTTAAGCATTGCAAGACCGTTGTCAATGGTTTTCAGGAAGTTATCTTCTTCTGCTTTGATAACCTTAACAATCAGATCACGCTTTTCAACAAGGTTCGGATAAGCTCCTGCATTTTCTTTGATAACCGTGTCCGCAACCTCAAAAAGGAACGGACGGTTGATTCCGAGAAGCTTGCCGTGTCTTGCGGCTCTTCTGAGAAGTCGTCTGAGAACATAGCCTCTGCCCTCGTTTGACGGCATAACACCGTCGCCGATCATAAAGGTTGTGCTTCTGATATGGTCGGTGATGACACGAAGAGAAATGTCTTTCTTTTCATCATCGTGATATTTTATGCCTGAAATGTCAATGACATGCTTCATGATGTTCTGAACGGTGTCAACCTCAAAAAGGTTATCAACGCCCTGCATGATGCAGGCAAGCCTTTCAAGACCCATGCCGGTGTCAATATTGCACGATTTCAGACGGGTATAGTTGCCGTTTCCGTCGTTGTCAAACTGTGTGAAAACAAGATTCCAGAATTCGGTGTATCTGTCGCAGTCACAGCCGGGGCCGCAGGTCGGACTGCCGCAGCCGTATTTTTCGCCACGGTCAAAATAAATTTCAGAGCACGGACCGCACGGACCTGAGCCGTGTTCCCAGAAGTTGTCTTCTTTGCCGAGTCTGACGATTCTTTCGGGTGCAACGCCGACTTCCTTTGTCCAGATGTCAAATGCTTCGTCGTCCTCTTCGTAAATGGTTACCCAGAGCTTATCGACCGGCATTTCCATGACTTTTGTGCAGAATTCCCATGCCCATGCTGTTGCTTCGTGCTTAAAATAATCGCCGAAAGAAAAGTTTCCGAGCATTTCAAAGAATGTGCCGTGACGTGCGGTAATACCGACTCTTTCAATATCGGGTGTTCTGATACATTTCTGGCAGGTTGTCATTCTTGTTCTAGGCGGTGTGACCTCGCCCGTGAAATATTTTTTCAGCGGAGCCATGCCGGCGTTAATCAGAAGCAGGCTTTTGTCTCCCTGCGGAACAAGTGAATAGCTGTCTGCACGCAAATGTCCCTTGCTTTCAAAAAATGAAAGATATTTTTCACGAATTTCATTCAGTCCCATCCACTGCATTTTATCAAGTCCTTTCGATATAAAATAAAAAAGATGCTTTTCACCGTCTTCGGGGTGAGCATAGCCCACGGTACCACCCGAATTGCGCAAAAAGCACCACTTAACGCACTGAAAATAATGTGCCGTTCCTTAACGCAGAACATACGCCCGTCCTTTCGGCGGAAACTCAGAAGCAGCACACACCGTTGCCGTATTTTTCAAAAATCCTTTCAGCCGCGGGATTTTCTCTCTTTGAAAAAGCAAAGGCATGATTCTTCGTCACAGTCTTTTGAATATTCACGATATATTAGATTTTACTCATTTCTTTCATTTTTGTCAAGGCATTTTTGATGTTAATTTTGGGCAGGATTTTTGATGTTAATTTTGGGCAGGATTGTTTATCGTTATAACATTTTCAAAATCCTTAGTAACTCCGTTGCAACTCAAATGCAACCCATATGTTCCGGAAGGGTCGTCTTCCGGAATCCAATAAGACACTCCATTATGGATAACCTGATCACGTTTTATTAAGTGATATTCCGGTTCAATCGTCAGTACATACGGCTGAAGATCTATATACACTCTTTTTCCGTCAACAACACGGTATAAATCAACATTTATAGGATCAGTAACATCTATTTTAAACGGTCTGCCAACGTTTTTCGCCGTCATTAAAATGGTTATTTTATCTCCCGGCTCATAAACCGTAACACCCGAGGGAATTTCGTAATCGAGTTCAAGTTCAATCGGCCCGTCACCGTAAACAAAGCCGCAGAAGAACAAATAAATTGCCATTAACAGAGCACTGATTTTTTCTAACATTTTGATTTCCTCCTTAAAATGTTTTATATTTCAATTATGATTATTAATAATCTTGACCTTTATGGCGATAAAAATCGCTGTTTTCTCCTTTCGTATTAATAATTTTAACATTTATTTCTAATTTCGTCAATAGTATTGTATAAATCAGAATAAAATTAATTCATTTTTATAATTGCAAAAAGCTTCGGCACAGTTAATTGCACCGAAGCTATATTATTTTGTTATATTCAGTTTTATTTTATTAACGTATCAACAGTTCTGATGTGAAAGATTATATTTCGTCATTTTAATTCGGGCTTTTTTCTTTCAATTTATCTTTTTGATATGCCCCGTTTTTATCTTTACATTTCCGACTGTTCAGAATCAAATTTTGAATTTGTTTCATTCATGATACATTTTTGCTTTTGTGCTGTCCGGCGGTCACTTCTTCCGACCTGCCTTCTTCCTTGAACTGCACTTAAAGCTTATCTCACAAGTCATGAAACTTATGAGTTTCGCAGTTTTCAAGCCTTGGCTTTCAACCGCTATCTATATAAAATATATTGCCGTCGTACAAATTGAAGTAATATCTTTTTATTGCTTCCTGATATGTTTATTTATATTTGTTGTAATGATTAAGATATTATCAAATTGTACGGTTTAAACTAAACAGTACATTGGTAACACCCCTTTCTCTTTTTGTGTCTTTATTATATATCAGAGTGCGATATATGTCAATAGTTTTTAACAATGTTTTTTTATTTTGTTAATGTTGCACAAGTAAATCTGATTTTTATTCCGAAATAAAATTTTCATCCGTCAAACTGCCATTAAAATTGCTGTTTTTCCATTTCAGCCGCCTGCTCTTCAATCATTTTGACAAGCTTGTGAACAGGCATATCAAAAGCGTTTGCAATTTTCCATATTGTTTCAAAATTTGCCTTTTTATCGCCGCTTTCAATCATCGCAAGGTGACTTCTTGCAATTCCGGCAAGACCGCTGAACACCTCCTGAGTCAGTTTTCTTTCTTTACGAAGCCGCTTTATCACTTTTCCCACAGCAGCACTTTTGTATTCTATCATCGCAGACACTCCCTTTATTTCAAGTGTAAAGGCGTGCATGATTATTTTGTCTATCATCGTTGACAAAATTCGTTATGTCTGCTATAATAGACAAAATTTTTATTCAGTGAGGTTTGTTTATTATGAAAAAGCAAAAATTTCTAAAGCAATTGTTTTCATTCGTCTTTGCTGTGCTGATGATAATTTTCTGCGTGCCGGCTCAAAGCCTTACGGAAATTGATTTTCTGCCCAAAGCAAGTGCGGCGCAGTGGTCGGGCGGCTTTGAATATGAAGTTATTGCAGGTGAGGCGTATATTACGGGGTTTAACGGAGACGATTACGGCTCAAGCAATGTTATCGTTCCTGCAAAGCTTGGCGGTTATAAGGTTGTCAGTATTGGTAACAGCACATTTAGATGGAAGCGCATTGAAAGTGTTAAATTGCCTGATGGAATCAGAAACATTGGAGACCATGCTTTTCCTGGGGGAAATTATGGAATAAAAGAATGTAATATTCCTTCAAGCGTTAAAAATATCGGGTATGCTGCTTTTTCCGGCACAGGATTGTCAGGCAATTTAGATCTAAGTAATGTTAACAGTATCGGCGGCGATGCTTTCAGCGGAACAAATATTACTTCTGTTACTCTATCAAAGAAACTAAAAATAATAAATGACGGCGTTTTTTCAGGAACTAAAATCAAATCAATTTCAATACCCGACGGTGTAACTTCAATAGGAACTTGCGCATTTAGCGGATGCTCAGAATTGATAGATATTTCAATTCCGAACACTGTAACAAGTATCGGCAGTCATACTTTTGAGGGTACAGCAATAAAAAAAATAAAACTGCCATCAAAATTAGAGTCACTTGGTAACTGGACATTTTGCGATTGTAAAAACCTTGTTTCTATAACACTTCCAAACAGTGTTACATCGCTCGGACGAGGTACTTTTGAAAACTCCTCAATTAAAGAGGTAACAATCGGTACCGGATTAAAAAATATTGGATATAATTCCTATGGTGGTTTTAATGCAGAAATTTTTCAAAACTGCACTTCACTTGAAAAAGTTACATTTAAAGGTAGCGTTGAGCAAATAGGTGAACTATGTTTTCACAATTGCACAGCATTAAAAAGTATAATTCTTCCAAAAGGATTAAAATCTATCTCGGAATCAGTTTTCGAGGGTTGCACAAATCTCAGCAAAGTAATAATACCAAATACTGTCACGAGAATATATGATGATGCTTTTAAAAACTGTAACAATTTAACAAGCATTGTTCTGCCATCATCAATAACCTATATCGCATACGATTCTCTCGGCTACATCGACGCAGGCATCAACGGCAAAATGCCCGGCTTCACAATTTACGGTACAAAGGGCACGGAAGCCGAAAGATATGCAAACGATAACGGCTTTGCTTTTGTTGTTCACAAGCACAAAACAAAAACCGAAACCACAAAAGCAACCACCGAGAAAAACGGAAAAATTGTTACAACCTGCACGGAATGCGGCGAAGATGTAAGCATCAAAAAGCTTGCCAAGGTTTCAAACATCACCCTTTCAAAAACCGCTTATTCCTATGACGGAAAAGCAAAAACACCGGCGGTCACGGTGAAAGACGCCGACGGAAAAACACTGAAAAAAGGCACTGATTACACCGTAAAATATTCATCGGGAAGAACCAAAATCGGAAAATATACCGTCACGGTTACTCTCACCGGAAGCAAATACAGCGGCAGCAAAACGCTTTCTTTCACAGTCGGGCCGGTTAAGCCGACCTCATTCAAAGCGAGCCGGAGCACAGACTCAATTACCCTTTCATGGAACAAGGTTTCCGGCGCTTCGGGCTATATTGTGTATAAATACAGCGATTCAACCAAGAAATATTCAAAAGTTGCAACCGTTAAAACAAACAAAGCGACAATCAAAAAGCTCAAAGCCGGAACAACTTATAAATTTGCCGTAAAAGCTTATAAAACAAGCGGCAGCAGCAATTATTACGGCGATTACAGTTCCCTTTTCACAACCACCACAAAGCCTGCTGCGCCCTCAATTAAAGTGACATCAACGGCAAAGGGCAAAGCATATATCAGCTTTAAAAAGGTTACCGGCGCAACAAAATATGAGTTCTATTACAGCACAAGCAAGTCGGGAAAATATAAGAAGCTTTCAACCACTTCAACGGCTTATTACACTGCCTCAAAGCTTACAAGCGGAAAAACCTATTATTTCAAAGTCAGAGCCTATAAAACACTCGGCAAAACAAATTATTATTCAGCCTACAGCGCAGTCAAAAGTGTTAAAGTAAAATAACAAATATCAAAAAGCACCGCGGAAAAATCTGCGGTGCTTGTGTTTTTATGTCTGCCACATATTTTTTCAGTGGCGGCTTAGTACTGCGTTTGTTCCTGTCAGATCAGCTTTCTGCCCATCAGAACGCCCATAACCGAAGCCATCATCAGACCTCTTGTCCAGCCCGATGAATCGCCCAGACAATGCAGTCCTTTCACGCTTGTGTTGAAATCTGCGTCCATTTTTACTCTGTTGCTGTAAAATTTAAGCTCCGGTGAATACAACAACGTTTCTGTTGAAGCGAAGCCCTCAACAACATGATCCATGGATTTGATGAAGTTGATGATGTTCGTCATGGCTCTGTACGGCATGGCAGCGGTGATGTCGCCTGCAACGGCATCGGGAAGAGTCGGTCTTACATTCGACTGCGAAAGCTCTTTTTCCCATGTACGCTTGCCGTCAAGAATATCGCCGAAACGCTGAACAAGAATGTGACCCGTTCCGAGCATGTTTGTCAGCTCGCCGACCTTTTGCGCATAGGCAATCGGCTGATTGAACGGATAGCTGAAATTGTGCGAACAAAGAATGGAAAGGTTTGTGTTGTTGGATTTGATTTCCTTATAGGAATGTCCGTTAACAACAGCAAGGTCATTGTCATAATTTTCCTGGCTGACAAAGCCGCCGGGGTTCTGACAGAAAGTGCGCACCTTATTTTTGAACGGCTTCGGATAACCGATCAGCTTTGATTCATAAAGCACTTCGTTAACCTTTTCCATAATTTCGTTTCTGACTTCAACTCGCACGCCGATGTCAACCGTGCCCGGCTGATGCGCAATTCCGTATTCGGCACAGATGCTTTCAAGCCATTCGGCGCCGCGTCTGCCGGTTGCAACAACCGTGTGTTCGGCATAAACTTCTGTTTCCGCACCCGTTTTTGCGTCACAAAGAATAACACCCTTACACTCGGCATCTTTCAGAATCAGATCCTTACATTCCTGACCGAACATGATTTCAACGCCGTTGTTGAGAAGATACTGTTCAATTGCAAAATAGATTCCCTGAGCCTTTTCCGTTCCCATGTGGCGGATCGGGCAGTCAACAAGCTTGAGTCCTGCCTGAATGGCTCTGATGCGGATTTTCTTGATTTCATCGCTGTTGTTGATTCCTTCAACGTGCTCATCTGCGCCGAACTCAAGATAAATTTTATCGGTATAATCAATCGTTTCCTGAGCAAGCTGTTCGCCGATAAGTGTCGGCAGATCGCCGCCGACTTCATAGCAAAGCGAAAGCTTACCGTCGGAGAATGCACCTGCACCGGAAAATCCGGTTGTGATGTGGCAATAAGGCTTGCAGGAAACACACTTTTTGGTTTTGTCTTTCGGGCAATGACGTTTTTCAACCGACTGTCCTTTTTCAACCAGAAGAATGCTCTTTTTTGAACCTTTCTTAATCATTTCAAGCGCAGTAAAAATTCCGGCAGGTCCTGCTCCGATAATTACAACGTCTCTCTTCATATTTATGACCATTCCTTTCCGCTGTGCTACAAGGCACAAAAGTAAAGTTAAACAAATTATAATCCATTTTGCCTAAGGCAAAATCACCGCACCTTTTCACTTTTCACTCTTACTTCTTACTTCAAGTTTGAATTTATTCAAACTTCTTGCCTCCAAAAATATTTGTGCTTAACAAGCATAAAAATAGCATGACTGCAAAGATTTTTCAACAAGCCATGCTCTGTTATTATATTGTTTTTTGAACGCTTTGTCAATGGTTTTTGTTTAATTCTTTGGAAATTCAACCTAAAACGGAAAAGCATAATCGGTAATTGCCGCACAAAGGCAATAAATGTCTTTTGCGCCCGCTTTAAAAAGCACATCAAGACAGCGATTGAGCGTTGTTCCCGTTGTTTTAATGTCATCGCATAAAAGGATGGTTTTTCCGAAAACTTCCTTTTCATCCGGCACCTTGAAGCAGTCTTCAAGATTTTTCATTCTTTCTTTTTGCGTCAGGCTGTGCTGTGCGGCACTTTCTCCTTTTTTCAGAAGAACACTCTTGCAGGTAAGAAACAGATTTTCCGCAACACCCTGAGCCAGAAGCTGACTTTGATTAAAGCCGCGGTTTTCTCTTTCGGTTTTCGTCATCGGAACAAAGGTCACAAAATCAATCTTTGCATCGCTGAAAGCCTCGGCAAAGCGATAGCTCATCTTCCCGGCAAAAAATATGCTTTCGTTTTTATTGGGCAGAAACTTCAGTTCAAGTAGCCGTATTTTTGCAAGACCCGAATAATAAAACGGTGCGGTTATGTGTTCAAAAACAATTTCGCCGTTTTCTTTGCAAACGCAGTTTTCTTTGTCCGCACCGCAGTGTGGGCAGAAATCATCTGAAACTGTTACATAAGTGTCGCCTGCACATGAGCAATAGTCACGCTCAATCGGAACAATTTTTCCGCAAAGGACACAGCGTTTCGGGAAAAACAACCTTTTGATTTTATCTTTGTTTATATTATATTTTTTCATCTGAGCCGTCCTGCAAAAGAAAATATTTCAGTGCAGAATATCTTCTTGTTTTTTTGTCGTTGTCAACCATGGCACGAATCTGAGCGGCAGAACCGACAAGAATAATTTTGTTTTTTGCTCTCGTCACGGCGGTATAAAGCAGATTCCGATAGCTCAGCTGCGGAACAACACCGCAAACCGGCATAATCACCGCTTCAAACTCACAGCCCTGACTTTTGTGCACGGTGATGGCATAGGCATGTTCCAATTCTTTCACATTTTCAAAAGCGTAAACGGCGATTTTATCGTCAAAAGCGATTTTCATGGATTTGTTGTTGTGGTTTACCGTTAAAATCGTTCCGATGTCTCCGTTATAAATTCCGGTTGAGGTTTCCCTGCCTCTTACCCAGACTATATCATAATTATTCTTGATCTGCATAACCTTGTCGCCCTGACGGAATATCCTTGCGCCGGAAACATATTCCTCTTTATCAGGTGACGGCGGATTCAGAAGCTTTTGCAGGCTTCTGTTGAGGCTGACTGTGCCGAGATCGCCTTTTCTTGACGGACAAATGATCTGAATGTCATTGACCGGATCATAGCCGTAGGCTTTCGGCAAGCGGTTTATGTATAAATCAACAACCGTTGAAGCGGCTGAAAGGATATTTTCACGCTGCATAAAGAAAAAGTCATTATCCGTTTTGGAAAGGTCGGGATATTCGCCGCTGACAATTTTGTGCGCATTGGTAACAATCAGGCTTTCAAGTGCCTGCCGAAACACCTGCGTAAGCGACACAACCGGGAGCAAACCGGACTCGATGATGTCATGAAGCACATTCCCCGCTCCGACAGGCGGAAGCTGGTCGCTGTCTCCGACCATAATCAAGCGGCAGCCGAGCGGCAGAGCATCAAGAAGTCCCCAGAAAAGCTGAAC
>JBJEOJ010000053.1:0-16217 GCA_051880655.1 Acutalibacteraceae bacterium
AGAGGGGGCGATGCGTATGCAGTTTGTTACATACGAAAATCTTTTTGCATTTTCACTTGTAATTATCAGCATGATAGAATTAACTGTTTTAATTCTTGAGCATAAAAAGAAATAACCGCCCATGCTTCAATAAGTGCGGTTAATTTCTTAACTAATCTGTGAGGGCATGTAACCGCTTATCGCAGTGCTCTCTTGTACTATTATTATATCATATATCCACATTTTGTCAAGCAGGTAAGACACGTTTTTTCTTTGACATAATTTGACAAAATAGCAATCAGATTATATAATAAAAACGCAGTCAAAAGACTGCCAAGATGAGTACTGTTATAACGGTAGGCGGTTTGCTCTCCCAACGGAGGGCTTGCCCTCTGATTTTTTAATTGGGGGGTGATGCTATGGAATTGATAGAATACTTAGTATTAATTTTACTTATTATTCTTGCAGCCACAGGCTACAATCTTAGCATAAAAAAATAACCGCCCAAGCTTCAAATAAAGACGGTTATTTTTAACTGATATTGGAGCAAACCGCTTATCGCAGTGCTCTCTTGTACTATTATTATATCATACAAATACATTTTGTCAAGCATACAAAGTGCAGTTTCTGTTTGCAGCTATGCCCACAAGCTTTTTTGAAAAAAAGCCCCGCAAAAAACTTTACTCCCTTTTGCACTCAGTTTCTGCCGCGGCGAAATTATAAAGATTACAACTCTTTTCCACGCGTGAGCATGCGGGCGGTGCCCGCCGCGTAACATCAGCGGGTAATACACGCCGCCGTAATAGTTCGGCAGCGTTGAAAAAAACGCCGATGTGTGCTAATATAATTAACAGACAAACGGCTTTCGGACGGATTTGTCCGAAAAATGAAAGGAAGCGACTTTATCTGTTATGTCAAAGGAAAAACAGGTCAAAACCAACGCAATGCGTATTCTTGACAAAAAGAAAATTCCGTATAAAGTGAACTATTATCAGTGCGATGAATTTATTGACGGTGTTCATATTGCCGATATGCTTTCGCAGCCTTATGAAATTTCTTTCAAAACGCTTGTCACAACGGGCAAGTCGGGCGAGCATTATGTTTTTGTGCTTCCGGTTGACAAGGAAATCGACTTCAAAAAAGCCGCAAAGGCTGTCGGCGAAAAAAGCATTGAAATGGTGCACGTTAAGGATATTAAAAATCTGACGGGATATATCAGGGGCGGCTGTACCTCAATCGGCATGAAAAAGCAGTTTAAAACCGTGGTTGATCAAAGCGTTGAAAATCATGAAGAAATTATCATCAGCGGCGGCGCATTGGGCGTTCAGCTTATGCTTAAACCGTCGGATCTGCTCAAAGCGGCAAATGCCGGAACAGCGGATATTGTATTTGAATAATTGAATAATATTTTTTAAAACTATTGAAATTTTGTGAATTTGGTGTATAATAAAACCATAAAGGAGGATTTTACTATGAACGATTTTTTGAAAGAGCTTGAAACCATTCTCAAAGATATGTGGAACTATCTTTACAGATTCCTTTGCCATATAACCGGCGAAGACGTAAACGAGGATTGGCTCGTTTAAGACTTTTAAAACAACATCTACATCCTTGGTTTTTATACAGTACCGGTCGTACTGCTTTAGCGGCACAGCTTAAGCTGTGTCGTTAAAGTTTTTATGTGCATTTTAAACAATCGAAAGGAAAAAAGTTATGCTGAAACCTTTTCTTGAAATCGGAAAAATTGTTTCTACCCATGGAATAAAAGGAGAAGTCCGTGTGCAGCCATGGTGCGACAGCGGCGACTTTATGAAAAAATTTTCCGTGCTCTATCTTGATAAAAAGGGTGAAACGGCGGTAAAGATCGTTTCGTGCCGTCCGCACGGCAATGTTGTAATCATGAAGCTTGACGGTGTTGATACGCCCGAACAGGCTGCAAAACTGCGCTCGAAGGTGCTTTATATGAACCGTGGTGACGCAAAGCTTGAAAAAGGTCAGGTATTCATTCAGGATCTTATCGGCTGCACGGTTTTTGACGCTGACAACGAAAACAAAATTTACGGAAAAATTACCGACGTCAGTCAGACCGGTGCAAACGATGTCTGGCATATCACAGACGAAAGCGCAAAGGAATATCTGATTCCCGTTATTCCGAGCGTTGTTCTTGAAGTTGACGCCGAAAATGAAAAGGTAGTCATCAGACCGCTCAAGGGAATTTTCGACGGCGAGGTAAACGGCGATGAGGATTGATATTCTGACGCTTTTTCCCGAAATGTGCGAAAGTGTGCTTAGCGAAAGCATAATCGGCAGAGCACGCAAAAACGGTTTTGTGCAGATTAACTGCCGTCAGATCCGCGATTATTCCGCCGACAAGCACAAAAGGGTTGATGACACACCTTACGGCGGCGGAATGGGTATGGTGATGCAGGCTCAGCCGATTTATGACTGCTTTCAGGCGCTTTGTGACGAAATCGGAGAAAGACCGCATCTGATTTATATGACGCCGCAGGGCAAAACACTCACTCAGCAAAGGGTAAAGGAGCTTGCAAAGCTTCCGGGGTTTGCCGTTTTGTGCGGACACTATGAGGGTGTTGACGAAAGAGTGATTGAAGAAATTGTTGACGAAGAAATTTCCGTCGGCGATTATGTACTGACAGGCGGCGAGCTCGGCGCACTGATTGTTGCCGACAGCGTTTCAAGAATGCTTCCCGGTGTGCTTTCCGATGAAGAATGCTTCACAAACGAAAGCCACTTTGCCAACTTGCTTGAATATCCGCAGTATACCAAGCCGCCCGAATGGCACGGCAGAAAAGTACCCGACGTTCTGCTTTCGGGACATCATGCAAACATTGAAAAATTCCGCCGTGAAAAGTCGCTTGAGAGAACACTTTTGCGCCGACCCGATATACTGGAAAAGGCGGAGCTTTCAAAAAAAGACAGGCAATTTATTGAACAGTTTTCGTCAAACAGTGGTGAAAAATAGCCTGTTGTTGTGCATTGTGACTTGAAGCAGGGAATTTTTATGGTAATTTTGCACAAATATTAAGCTTCGTTTTAGTCAACATTTAGTCTTGCAACCAAAAAAATTTTTAACCATTGACCTTGATTTGATTTGTGGTATAATAAGGGACGTAAGCAAAATTATATTGTGTGTGGGAGATATTGATATGTACGTTAAAGATGTCAAAGTTCAGAATCAGGTGGGACTTCATGCCCGCCCCGCAACATTTTTTATTCAGAAAGCCAACGAATTCAAGTCTTCAATCTGGGTTGAAAAGGAAGAAAGAAGAGTTAATGCAAAAAGTCTTCTCGGCGTTCTTTCCCTCGGAATTATGGGCGGAACAGACATTCGCATCATGGCCGGCGGTCCTGATGAAGAAGAGGCTGTTGAAGAGCTTGTTAAGCTTGTTGAATCGGGCTTTGCTGACTGATTAAGGTTTTTGTCTTTTTTGGGGCACATCGTTTTTCAAGGCGATGTGCTTCTTTGTTTAAACGGCAAAGGAGGGTGTGCGGTGAGGAATATCATAATTGCGGGTTCGGCTTCAAAGCTGATTGCAGTGCTTGATAAGATGCTTTGTCAGTCTGATATACGCTATCAGTATGTTTGCAAAAGTGCGAGCGAAATTCTGGCACTGACAAATGAAATTTCCAACGCTGTTCTTGTCTGCGGACCGCTTAAAGATATTCCGTCAATCTACCTTGCCAAGAATCTGCCCGACACCTGGGACGTGATTTTGCTGCTTAGCTCAAACGCACCGTTTCCTTATTATGTGAGCAATATTATTCCTGTCAATTTGCCGATAAACCGAATGGAGCTTATTGAAACTATTCTGTCGGTTGCAGAAGATTCAAGCGAAACCTATGGCGCAAAATCCACCGCAAAAAAGGTCAGACCGAAAGAAGAAAGGGAATTAATTGAAAAAGCCAAGGCAATCATAATGGAAGAAAGAAAGCTTTGCGAAAGCGACGCCCACAAGCTTCTTCAGCGTTACAGCATGAATCTGGGCATAACTATGCAGCAGGCAGCGTTGAGATTTATAAACAGCGATGATCAGTCATAAGGCAACCGATAAAATTATGAAAGGAAGAACAGCCATGTTCAACGAAAAGCGAATCAGCATTTTCTGCGGTCATTACGGCAGCGGAAAAACAAATCTTGCGGTAAATTATGCTTTCTATTTAAAAAACAAAGGTCACGAGGTAACCGTGCTTGATATTGACATAATCAACCCCTATTTTCGCACGAAAGACAGCGAAAAGGAGTTTTGCGATGCAGGCATAGAGCTTATTGCGTCAGACTTTGCCAATTCGTCGTTAGATATGCCTGTGCTTCCTGCGAAGATGTACGGGGCGGTTCAGGACAAAAGCGCACACTGTGTTCTTGATGTCGGCGGAGATGACAGAGGCTCTGTTGCGCTCGGAGGCTTTGTTCCTTATATCAAAGAAGAAAACAACTATGAAATGTTTTATGTTGTGAATTTTTACAGACCGCACACCCAAAATGCCGAAGATGCGCTTGCGGTTATGCGCACGATTGAAGAAACCTGCGGTCTTGAATTTTCTGCGGTAATCAACAATTCCTGTTTTGGAGCTCAGACAACGCCGGACGATGTGGTGGCAACCTTTGAAGAGGCGAACAAGCTTTGCAAGCTTTCAGCTTTACCGCTTGCCGCAACAAGTGTTATGCAGACGCTTTTGCCGAAGCTTGAGGGCAAATGCGACAACCTTTTCGCCCTTAATCTGCAGGCCAAGCCTGCAGTGATTACGCGGGATAGAAAGCAATAAACTTTACAATTTCGCCGCGAGGGAAACTGAATAGAAAAAGGAGTAATGTTTTTTGCCAAGCTTTTTTTCAAAAAAGCTTGGCGCCGTCCGCAGACGGCGAAATCCTAATGCTTGAAAATAGCGCAGGAAGGTAGGTAAAACAGTCCGGTGGACTGTTTTACCGTAGGAAACCCTCGCCGGGGGTTTCCTGCTTGACGGTGAAACCGTCAAGTAAACCAAGCCTGCAGTGCTCACGCGGGGCAGAAAGCAATAAATTTTTACAATTTCACCTCGACGGAAACTGAGTGAAAAAAGGAGCAAAGTTTTTCCGGGTGTTGCCCGCTACATGAGGGCGAAGATTACGAAGGCTTCTTCCACTCGTTTGTATATTTCATCAAGCTGTGAAACGGGAAGCGGATTTTCTCCTTTGCCCACTTCAAACGTGAAAGCCGGTTTCTCAAATTCCTCAATAAACCAATCCTTGAAACCGCCGTGTGAAGCAAGACCGTCGTTGCTGACAAGCTTGTAAGAACAGGAATCGGCAAGAATTTTTGCCATCATTGATGCGTGCGTCGGTGTTTTTTCACCGTATTGCCAATAAAGCTCTTCACCCTGACTGTGTATTGCCGCCGCCTGCCTGAAGTTTGTCAGACGGCATAGCCTCGTCAGCGCCTTTGTTTCGGCTTCGCTTTCGGCATATTCACCGCCGTATTGCCTCGGCGCAGGACCGGTTATCCCGTTTTCGGCTTCCATTTTATGTAGAATATCCCAACCGGCGGCAAAGTTGTGGTTGATGTCAACACCGGCCGCATTGGCGTTCCAGCGTGAATAGTCGTCACATCCGATGCTTTCAACAAAGCGGCGCATTGATTTTGCCCCCTGCGGACCGTGAACGGAAATTTCCACCCCGTCCGGATTTACGCACGGAATGACCGTTATTCCAAGATGCGTCAAAGCCTTTGCAATGTTGATTGCGCACATGGAAGAGCCGTCCTTGATGTGGCGGCATACATTTTCAACAAACCGATAAAGCACAAGGCTTGTTATCCATTCGCTGCCGTGAAAGCCGCCCGCATAAAGCACAGTGTTTTTCCGGTTGCCGATGCTTAAAGAAAAAATGCTTCTGCCGAGGCTTGTCTGCGAAATAACCGTCGGTGTGATAAACGGATAGGCACGGCAGAGATTTTCAAGATAGATTTTATTTTTATCATAATCAAAAATTTCAGATTGTACAACAGACATATAGCTCACCTTACCTTTAATGAATATATATTTAAGCAAAGCGGACAATATGACAGCTTGGCAGGAGGTTGGGTAAAATAAAAGAAAGGAAACGGCGCAGTCTGTTTGGGCTGCGCAAACGGTGGTTATTTATGAATCTTGAAGAAAAAACACTCGGAGAAAAAGAATATTTTAACGGAAAAATTATCCGTGTTCATGTTGACGATGTTAAACTTCCGGACGGTAGCCTGAGCAAGCGTGAGGTTGTTGAGCACAGCGGCGGCGTCTGCGTTGCGGCTTTGTCTCAAAGCGGAACGCTCAGATTCGTCAGACAGTATCGTTATCCTTTTCATCGGGTTTTGCTTGAACTTCCGGCAGGTAAGCTTGAAAAAGGCGAAGATCCGCTTGAAGCAGGAAAGCGTGAGCTGGAAGAGGAATGCGGCGTAACGGCAGAAAAAATCATTTCAATGGGTCAGATTTATCCGACCGTTGCTTATTGCAGCGAAATTATTCATCTTTTTCTTGCAACAGGGTTAAAACAAACAAAACAGCACCTTGACGAAGGCGAATTTCTTGCGAACGAAGAAATCGAAATTCATCAGGCGGCGCAAATGGTTATGGACGGAGAAATCAAAGACAGCAAAACCGTTGTGCTGATTTTAAAAACATTGAAGATGTTGGAAGAAGGGAAAATATGAAACCGAGATTCATTGTTGCGTCTGCTTCTCCGAGAAGAAAAAAACTGCTGCAAAACATGGGCTTTGTTTTTGATGTCATACCATCCGATGCGGACGAAACCCTTGAAGAAAACATCAGCGCAGCGGACGCTGTTGCAGAGCTTTCAAAAAGAAAAGCGCAAAGCGTTTCAAAAAATAACAAAGGTGCGGTTGTGCTCGGCTGTGACACCGTGGTTGCGCTCGGCGAAAAAATTCTCACGAAGCCAAGCAATGAGAAGGAAGCCTTTGCAATGCTCAGAAGCCTTTCCGGTAAAAAGCACTGCGTTTATTCCGGTGTTTTTATCACGGACGGCGAAAAAGAAACAAGCTTTACCGAAAAAGCCGAGGTGGAATTTTATCAGCTGAGCGATGAAGAAATCAAAGCCTATATTGCAACGGGTGAGCCGATGGATAAGGCGGGTGCTTACGGAATACAAGGCTACGGCGGAGCACTTGTCAAAAA
The DNA here is from genome assembly GCA_051880655.1 of Acutalibacteraceae bacterium. Lineage (GTDB taxonomy): Bacteria > Bacillota > Clostridia > Oscillospirales > Acutalibacteraceae > UBA6857. Next base: position 7,144 of record JBJEOJ010000053.1, read on the forward strand.
AATTAACGGCGATTATTATTCGATTGTCGGTTTGCCGCTTGCACGATGCATCAGAGAACTTGCAAACTTCGGTGTTTATTCTGAAATTTGCAAAAACGGTATTGACAAATGAGATTTTATTTGTTAACATATTATTAACAAATAAAGAGGAGGTGAAATTATGCTGGCTATTGTTGCTTTCTTTTCAGATATTATCTATTTCGTTCAGAAATTCTTTAAGGATCTGATTGCCAAAATCGGCGGTGAAAAACAGCCGGAGGAAGAAAGTCAGCCTGAATAATACACAGCCGGAAAAGGCTGACGCTTTCACAGTGAACAATTAAACATATCAGAAACAAATTCAATTTTATATTGTTGAGCGGCACAGGTGCTGTGCCGCTCAATTTGTTTTGACGGCTTTCAGCTGACAGCGGATTCGGTAAAATGCACAAATCATCAGGTTAGCATAAGCTAACTAATTGTCAGATTGCCGAATTTGATTTTTTTGTGCCTGTTTTATTGACTTTGGTTTTTCATAAGCCTATAATAATCACAGTTAGCGAAAGCTAACTTATATGCAGTCCATCGGTTAGCCTATGGTAACCGAAAACGGCAGTTAAAAAAACGGTTTTTGAGACTGTAATTTTTGAAAGAAGGAAGATTTATGATGCCGTTAACTTATGCAAGCGTCGGTGAAGAAAACATCATTAAAAAGATCGGCGGAAAACCGGACGTAAAAAAGCATCTTGAAAACTTAGGTTTTTGTGCCGGAGGCAGTGTGACGGTCATCACGGAAATCGGCGGAAACGTGATTGTGAACGTCAAAGAGGCACGGGTTGCCATAAGCAAGGAAATGGCGCAGAAAATTATGGTATAGCAGGCCAAGCCTGCAGTGATTATGCGGGGCAGAGAGTGATGAATTTTACCGAATATGCCGCGAGGGAAAGTCAGTGCAAGGTCTAGCCGTCCAATGGGTGGCACTACAAACGCAAAACCGTGCGTCGCCCCTCGGGTGACCGGTTTCACCGCAAATTTTTTAATGGGTTCAGTAGGGACACTGTTTTCCGTGTATGCAAAGCGGTAAAAAATTTGCAGACGGATTAAAATTAAACAAATTTTTATCGGTTGCGCTTGTCAGAAATAAACATAGCTTGTGCCTGACGATTGGCGGGAGCATGAACCAACCGGGGCGGCGCCCCGACAAAACCTTCGGTTTTGTTCTTTGCGCTGCTTTGGCAGCGCAAAGTGTGCGGCTGCGCCGCACGGGCGCCGTGTGCAGAGTTTTCCCCATTTTGCACTTACCTATCCTCTGACACTATTGGCTTACCTATGCGCTGACTTAACAATAAAAGAGGGTTAACTCCAAACTCCACACTCCAAACTCCAAACTATAAAGAAAGGCTGTGTATTTATGAGAACACTGAAAGAGGTCAGAATCGGCGAAACCGTAAAAGTCACAAAGCTCGGCGGACAGGGTGCTGTCAAGCGCAGAATCATGGATATGGGCATCACCAAGGGCACGGAAATTTATGTGCGCAAGGTTGCACCGCTCGGAGATCCGATTGAAATAACCGTTCGCGGCTATGAATTGTCTCTTCGCAAGGCGGACGCCGAAATGATTGAAATTGAGTAAATGAATCAACACGGGGAAAGCCCCGTTTTGTTCAGACATACAGTTAGCCTATGCTAACAACAGGAAACATATTTTTAACGAAAGGTGAGAAAAATGGAACTGAAAATTGCTCTTGCAGGAAATCCCAACTGCGGCAAAACAACGCTGTTCAATGCGCTGACAGGCTCAAATCAGTTTGTCGGAAACTGGCCGGGTGTTACGGTTGAAAAAAAAGAAGGCAAACTCAAAAAGCATGATGGTGTCACAATAACCGATTTGCCCGGCATTTATTCGCTTTCTCCGTACACTTTGGAAGAAGTTGTTGCAAGAAACTATCTGATCGGCGAAAGACCGGACGCAATACTGAACCTTGTTGACGGAACGAATTTGGAAAGAAACTTGTATCTGACAACGCAGCTGACGGAACTCGGAATCCCCGTTGTTGTTGCAATCAACATGATGGATATTGTCAGAAAGAACGGCGATAAAATCAACACCGAAGAGCTTTCAAGAGCACTCGGCTGCAAGGTGGTTGAAATTTCCGCACTGAAAGGCACGGGCATAATGCAGGCGGCCGAAACCGCAATTGAAGCGGCAGAAAGCGGAAAAACCGTTCCGATGCACACCTTTTCGGGTGTTGTTGAACACGCTATCGCACACATTGAAGAAGCGGCTGTTCACGATTTTCCGGAAGAACAGCAAAGATGGTATGCAATCAAGATTTTTGAGCGTGATGAAAAAGTGCTTGCAAAGATTAATCTTAGCGAAGATATGCGTGCACACATTGAAAATGATATTTTGGCGGCAGAAGAAGAATTGGACGATGATGCAGAAAGCATCATCACAAACGAACGCTATGTTTATATCGCTCAGATTATCAAAGGCTGCTATAAAAAGAAAAACAAGGGCAAGCTTTCGACTTCCGATAAAATTGATAAGGTTGTCACAAACCGTTTTGCGGCTCTTCCGATTTTTGCGCTTATTATGTTCTGTGTATATTATATTTCGGTCACAACGGTCGGCGGCTGGGCAACAGATTGGGCAAACGACGGCGTGTTCGGAGACGGCTGGCATTTGTTCGGTATAGGTTCGTCGGAATATAGTCAGGAAGCAGAAGACTACACAGCTGCTATGCAGGCGGCACAGGCTTTTGTCGGTCTTGACACCGAAGAACAGGATTTCGATGCGGATGCGGCTTTGTCCGAAATGAAAGCGTTTGAGCCGACTGCTGATTCCGCTTCGCTTGAGGTTGAAGACGAAGAAACCCTCGCCGTAAACACTTTGACGGCATATTATGATACTGTACCTGCCGATGCCGACGAAGAAGCAACCGTTGCAATGACCTATGTTGAAGCAGAAAAATATTTTGAAGAAAAAGGCTTTGATGAGCCTGATCCAGCTTCTTTCGGCGTGTGGGTGCCCGGCGTTCCGGTGCTTCTCGGAAATCTTCTTGAAAAAGCAAACTGCGCACCTTGGCTTTCGGGACTGATTCTTGACGGTATTGTTGCCGGTGTTGGAGCTGTTTTAGGCTTTGTTCCGCAGATGTTTGTTCTGTTTATTTTCCTTGCGTTTCTTGAAGCGTGCGGCTATATGTCACGAATTGCCTTTGTGCTTGACAGAATATTCCGACGTTTCGGACTTTCAGGCAAATCCTTTATTCCGATTCTGATCGGCACGGGCTGCGGCGTTCCGGGCATTATGGCGTCTCGTACCATTGAAAACGAACGTGACAGACGAATGACCATTATGACAACCACTTTCATTCCCTGCGGCGCAAAGCTGCCGTTTATTGCAATGATTGCCGGAGCAATTTTCGGCGGTGCGGCATGGGTTGCACCGACTGCCTATTTCATCGGTATGGCGGCAATCATCTGTTCGGGTATTATGCTCAAAAAGACCAAGCTGTTTGCAGGGGATCCCGCACCGTTTGTTATGGAGCTTCCCGCATACCATTTGCCGACCTTCTCTAATGTTATGCGCTCAATGTGGGAACGAGGCTGGTCGTTCATCAAAAAGGCGGGCACAATCATTCTTCTTTCAACAATCGTAATCTGGTTTACAACCTATTTCGGTTTTGTTGACGGTTCTTTCGGGATGCTAAACGACGATCAGATTGACTGCAGTATTCTCGCTTCAATCGGCGGCGCAATTGCATGGATATTCAAACCGCTCGGCTTTGGCAACTGGCAGGCGGCTGTGGCTTCAATCACAGGTCTTGTTGCCAAAGAAAACATTGTCGGCACGCTCGGCGTTCTTTACGGCGGCTCGGGCAGTGTTTATGCAAACCTTGCGGCGGCATTCACGGCTGTTACAGGTTTCTCGTTCTTAACATTTAACCTGCTTTGCGCACCGTGTTTTGCGGCAATGGGCGCAATCAGGCGTGAAATGAACAATCCGAAGTGGACGGCTTTTGCAATCGCTTATCAGTGCGGCTTTGCTTATCTTGTTTCGCTTGTTATCAACCAGCTCGGAAATCTCTTTACCGGAAACGGCAATGTTATCGGAGTAATTGTGGCTCTTTTGATTATTGCTCTGATGATTTTCATGCTCGTCAGACCCTATAAAGAAGCGGATACGCTGACAAAAGATGTTAAGGTTACGGCAAAAAGCAAGTAGCCGGATAACACAGCATATATTTATTAATGTTACATCGAATCCAACAAAGAAAGGAACTGTCAGTATGTTAGCATGGCTTTCACACAATATCGGCACAATCATTGTTCTTGCGGTTTTAATCGCAGTGGTTGTTTTCGTTGTCTTTTCCATGAAAAAAGACAAGAAAAAAGGAAAATCATCTTGCGGCTGCGGTTCGGGCTGTTCGTCCTGTCCGATGAGCGGAAAATGCCATGAACAGCGCTAAAAAAATCACATCAGGCAAAAGATTCGTTCATAATGGTAAGGAATGATAAAAATGAACCGGTTTTCTTCGGCAATGTTTTGGTATATTCTTGCGGTTATCGCAATTATCGTGTTTGCGGCATTTGTGATAAAAAGCTATTGTAAAAAGCTTTCGCAAGGCTGCTGCGGCTCAGGCTCAGATGAAAAGGTTGTTAAAATCAGACCGATTGACAAAAACAAAAGCAATTATCCGTTTCAAACCGTTCTGACTGTTGATGCAATGGTTTGCAAAAACTGTGCCAAAAAAATCGAAAACGCCCTGAATGTTCTTGACGGAACATGGGCAAGTGCCGATGTTTCCAAAGGCACGGTTACGGTTTTGACAAAAAGTGAGCCTGACGAAGAAAAGCTTCGCACGGCAGTGAACAGTCTTGGCGCCTATACGGTTATGAAAATTGAAAAGAATGTTAAAAAATGTTTCGCTTGACTGAAACGAAATTCTCAAACCAAACATCTTCTCTTTCTCCATAATATATTGTAAACAGCACGGTTCTTTAAAGCGGTGCTGTTTACTTTTTATAATAGCAGTCATGTTTTATCGATATTGTTTTATTTATATAGTTTATCTCAAATTTTTTTTAATTTTTTGTTGACTATTCACAAACGATTTGATAAGATAAAATTGCATGAAAATGTCTGCCGGTTTTTTCGGCAGGAATAAAAATCAGAAAGCAATCCTGTTTTGTGCACCGTATTCGGCGGGAAACAGTGGGAGAAGTAACTTGAGATTTGTGACCTTGAAGAGAAAAGTATTTGCAGGAGCTTTCCAAAAAAGAAACGGAGGAAAATCAAATGCAATATGATGTTGCAGTGATCGGCGCCGGTGTTTGCGGCGCAATGGTCACAAGAGAACTGAGCAAGCTCGAACTGAAAGTGGTTATGCTTGAAAAATGCAATGATGTTGCAATGGGAACATCAAAGGCAAACAGCGCAATTGTTCACGCCGGATTTGACGCTGAAAACGGCTCGCTCAAAGCAAAGCTCAACGTTCAGGGCGCATCGCTTATGGCATATTACTGCAATAAGCTCAGCGTGCCTTATAAGAACATCGGCTCTCTGGTTATAGCATATAACTGGGACGATATGCAGACGCTTGACGTGCTTTTTGAAAGAGGCTTCAACAACGGCGTTCCGAACATGGAAATCATCAGCCAGGAACAGCTTCGTGAAATGGAGCCGTATATCAGCGAAGATGCAATCGGCGCTTTGTGGGCACCCACGGCGGGAATTGTAAGCCCATATGAGCTTGCCATTGCCGCAACAGAAAATGCGGTTATGAACGGCGCAAGAGTTAAACGAAACAGTGGTGTGTTCGATATTGAATATAAAGACGGAATGTTCTTTTTATCAACGGCAACCGGCGTAATCAAAGCAAAATACATCATCAACTGCGCCGGCGTTTTTGCCGACCATATCGCCGCCATGATCGGTGACACATCGTTCAAAATTATCCCGAGAAAGGGCGAATATTATCTTCTTGACAAAACCGAAAAGAAAATGGTCAACCATGTTCTTTTCCATTGTCCGTCCGCAATGGGCAAGGGAATTCTGATTACCCCGACCGCACACGGAAACGTGCTTATGGGTCCGACGGCAATCGACCTTGATTTTGACAGCAAGCTTGATGTTGACACAACAATCGAAGGACTTGACACGGTGAAAAACGATGTCAAAAAGGTCATTCCGCAAATGACGACCAGAAACGCAATCACATCCTTTGCGGGGCTTCGTGCGCACATTTCCGGAGACAACAGCGATTTTGTCATCGGACCGAGCAAGGAAAACGAAAAGTTTATCAACGTTGCCGGAATTGAATCTCCGGGACTGACTGCCGCACCCGCTATCGCAAGATATGTCGGCAAAATTTTCCGTGAAATTGCTCCCGAATATGAAAAGAAAGAAAACTTCCTTTCAAAAAGACCCGCTCCCGTCAGAGTCAACGAACTTTCCATTGAAGAAAGAACCGAGCTTGTCAAAAAAGATCCTCGCTACGGACGCATCATCTGCCGCTGTGAGGGTATCACGGAGGGCGAAATTATTGACGCAATCAAAGCACCCTGCGGCGCAAGAGATGTGGACGGCGTTAAGAGAAGAACCAGAGCCGGTATGGGCAGATGCCAGGGCGGCTTCTGCGGCTCAAAGGTTGTTGAAATTCTTTCGCGCGAGCTTGACATTCCGATGAATCAGGTAACCAAACACGGCAACCGTTCAAAAATTCTTTTCAACAAAACAAAGTGAGGTGAGGACTGATGCTTAAATATGATCTTGTTGTAATCGGCGGCGGTCCCGCCGGAATGGCAGCGGCGCTCAAAGCAAAAGAATGCGGCGTTTCCAAAATTATTATTCTTGAAAGAGCGGCAACGCTCGGCGGAATTCTTGAACAGTGTATTCACGCAGGCTTCGGTCTTCATTATTTCGGCGAAGAGCTTTCGGGTCCCGAATATGCATACCGCTTCATCAAAGAGGTTGAACAGACCGACATTGAAGTCAAGGTTGACACCATGGTTACCGACATCAAGCCGGGCAATGTTGTCATTGCCACCAACAAAGCCGACGGAATTCTTGAAATCGGCGCAACGGCAATCATTCTTGCAATGGGCTGCCGTGAAAGACCGAGAGGTGCTCTTGACATACCCGGTTCACGCGCTTCGGGAATTATGACTGCCGGTACTGCACAAAAATATGTGAACATTGACGGCTATATGCCGGGCAAAAATATTGTCATTTTAGGTTCGGGCGACATCGGACTGATCATGGCAAGAAGAATGACTCTTGAGGGCGCAAAGGTAAAAACCGTATGCGAGCTGATGCCTTATTCGGGCGGACTTCAGAGAAACATTGTTCAGTGCCTTGAAGATATGGGTATTCCGCTTCGCCTTAGCTGTACGGTAATCAAAACCCACGGCATTGAAAGACTTGAGGGCGTAACGATTGCCGATGTTGACGAAAACCGCAGACCGATTAAGGGCACGGAGGAATATATTGAATGTGACACGCTGCTTTTGTCGGTCGGACTGATTCCCGAAAATGAGCTGACAAGAAACGCAGGAATCATGATTGACCCTGTAACAAACGGAGCTATTGTTGATGAATACAGACAAACAAGCCGTCCGGGTGTTTTTGCCTGCGGAAACGTTTTGCAGGTTCATGACCTTGTTGACTATGTTACACAGGAAAGTCAGCTTGCAGGAGAGGGCGCAGCAAAATATATTCTTTCAAAAGGAAAGAGCAAAAGAGCAAAATATATTTCCGTCAAAGCCGAAGGTGGCGTAAGATACACCGTTCCGCAGAACATCAACTGCGACACCGACAAAGATGTCAAAATCTATTTCCGTGTGCGTGATGTTTACAGAAACGCAAAAATCATTGTTAAAAGCGGAGACAAGGTGCTTTATTCCAAGAAAAAGCCAAAGCTTGCTCCGGGCGAAATGGAAAATGTTCCCATCAAAGTTGATGACATCAAAGCCCTTGACAAAAAAGAGCTTGTTGTCAGTGTGGAGGTGTAAGGCATGACAAGAAATCTGATTTGTGTTTCATGTCCGATCGGCTGTCCGATAACGGTTGAGTTGGACGATGCCGGAAAGGTCACAAAAGTTACGGGCAACACCTGCAAAAGAGGCGAAAAATATGCCGTCAGCGAATGCACGAATCCGGTGCGTATGCTGACTTCAACCATGAAGGTCAACGGCGGAATTCTTCCCGTTGTACCGGTCAGAACCTCTGCACCGATTCCGAAAGGCAAAATGTTTGAATGCATGAAAGCGATTAACAACGAGGTTGTTGACGCACCTGTTAAAATGGGCGATGTGCTCATCTGCAATGTTTGCGACACAGGTGTTGACATTATTGCAACAAACGAGGTTTAACCGTGTGATATAAAGGGTGAAACAAAGCCTGCCGTCTGTTTCGGACGGCAGGTTTTGAGTTTTAGCTTATTTTACCTTAACACTTTTAGCTGAACTGTAAGAACCGTAAATGTTGGTTTTACCTATTGTTTTATAGGCTCTTACCTTGAAATAATATGTTTTATCTTTGGTAAGGTTTTTTGCTGTGTAGCTTGTGGATTTTGTTGAAGCAAGCTTCTTGTATTTTCCGGTTTTGCTTGTGGCTATAAAAATTTCATAGCCGTTTGCGCCTGCCGCTTTGTTCCATGTGAGCTTTGCCTGTTTGCTTCCTGCCGTAACCTTTAGCGTTACGGCAGCGGGGGCAGTGGCTGTTGTCAGCACGGCAGACATTTTGCCCCATTTTTTGCTCGGATTTCCGTATGCACGCACTGCGTAACGGTAAGTTGTACCCGATTTGAGCTTTTTAACGGAGAACTTGTTTGAGGTGGTCACACCGATTTGCTTATATTTGCTTTTTGCGTTCGGATTATAGGAATATACATAATATTTTATATCCGAACCGCCGACCTTGCCCCATGAAAGCGTTACGGTTGAAGCGGTTTGCGTTGCTTTAAGACTTTTGACCTGTGCGGGAGTGCCCATTTTTGCGGTTGTTACCGTCAGAAGCGCAGACTTTTTGCCCGACAATTTGTTGCCGTTTATTGTTTTATATGCGCCCACAGCAAATATATATTTTGTGT
>JBJEOJ010000054.1:0-16042 GCA_051880655.1 Acutalibacteraceae bacterium
CATGGTCATTCCGATGAACGACCGTGTCAGCTATTTCGGTGACGGCGTATATGATGCGACTTACAGCCGTAATTACAAAATCTTTGCCCTTGATGAGCATATTGACCGTTTCTTCAACAGTGCGGCACTGCTCAAAATCAACCTTGGAATGACAAAAGATGAAATGAAAGCTTTGCTCAACGATATGGTTTCCAAAATGGACAGCGGCAACCAGTTTGTTTATTGGCAGGCAACAAGAGGAACAGGAAACAGAAATCACGTTTTTCCCGAAGGCGACGCAAAGGCAAACATCTGGATCACTCTTACTGAAAAAGATATTGTTGATACCTATGCAAAAATTAAGCTTACAACGATGGAGGACACCCGTTTCCTGCATTGCAACATAAAAACTCTTAACCTCATTCCGAGCGTTATGGCTTCTCAGAGAGCAAAAGAGCTTGGCTGTGACGAAACGGTTTTCCACCGCGGAGACAGAGTTACTGAATGTGCGCACAGCAATGTTTCCATCATCAAAGACGGAATTTTCAAAACTGCTCCGACAGACCATCTCATTCTTCCCGGAATTGCAAGAGCACATCTGATCAAAGCCTGCAAAAAGCTTGGAATCGGTGTTGACGAATATCCGTTCACACTCGAAGAGCTTTATGACGCTGACGAAATTATCGTTTCTTCTTCCGGCTCGCTTTGCCTTGCAGCAGAAGAAATTGACGGCAAGCCCTGCGGCGGAAAAGCACCCGAGCTTCTTAAAAAGATTCAGGACGAAGTGCTTGATGAATTCATGAAAGCAACCGATTGATTTTTTTGGGGAGGAAGTCTCAATGACTCAGCAGGAATTAACAATTCTCAATCTCGGTCAAAGCCTTGATGACCTTGCAAATATTGACCCCAGAGGCTATGGTGTGTGCAAAACCCTTTATAAAGCTTCGCGTGAATACACAGGAGCTCCTCTTTGCATGAACGCAGCACAAAAGCTTGTTGATGTTCTGAAAGAAGACGATATTGTTTATATCATGACAGGTTTTGTTCTTCGCCCGTTCAAGCATGCCGAAACAGACGGTATCATCAGCTCTATGCTTCTTTGCCGCAGCCTTGTCAAGGCGTTCGGTGTAAAGCCAGTTATCATTTGTCCGTCTGAAAATCTTCCGGCGGTTGAAAACCTTGCCGCCGTAATCGGTCTGCACCTTTTCAAGGACATCAGTCAGCTTGATGAAATGCCTGTTTCCATGGGTGTTGTTGTGTTCACAAAAGATCAAAGCAAAGCCGAAGAACAGGCTGATGAACTGCTCGAAAAAATTCCGCCGAAGGCTGTTATCAGCATTGAATGTCCAGGTGCAAACGAAAAGGGTGTTTATCACAACGCAACCGGACTTGATGTAACGGAGCTTGAAGCAAAACAGGACATTCTTTTTGATAAAATTCAGGAAAGAAATATTTTAAACATCGCCATCGGCGACCTCGGCAACGAAATGGGTATGGGAACCATTGCTTCCCATCTTGAACAGTATATTCCTTATGCAGGCAAAGGCAAATGCCGCTGCGGCTGTGAGGGCGGTCTTGCCGTTCGCACAAAGGCAGACAACATTATCACGGCAACCGTTTCCGACTGGGGCTGTTATGCAATGATTGCGGCACTTGCGTATCTTACGGAAAACATTGATGTTATGCACACGCAGGAGCTTGAAAAAGAAGCGGTTCAGACCGCAAGCAGAAGCGGCATGATTGATATGTACGGCTGGCTTGTTCCGGCAATTGACGGTTTCGGACTTGAAATAAATATGCCGATTGTTGCGCTTATGCGTGAAATGGTCGTTCAGGCTTTGGGTCTTAAAGATACCTGTAAAACATGGTTTGAAAAGGTTGCAGAGCTTAAATTTTTCGGTGAATAATTATGAGTGAACTGAAGTTTCTGCCGTGCGGCGACTGTGCGGTCACGGTTGAGTTTTCAAAAGAGATAAGTGAAGACATCAACAGACGCATCAGAAACCTTGCTTCACGGCTTGAAAGCGGAACGGTGAAAGGTGTCAAAGAATGTGTTCCGGCTTTTTGTTCGGCAACGGTTTATTTTGACCCTTTCAAAACCAATGCACAAAAACTTGAAAAAGCAATCATAAAAATTAACGATAGCTACAAAGAGGAAGGCGGAGCAAAAAAGCGCGTCTTCCTTATTCCCGTTTGTTATGAGGGTGATTTTGCGCCCGACCTTGACGATGTTTGCGCACACGCAAATTTAAGCCGTGAGGAAGTCATCAGAATTCACAGCTCTGTTGATTATCTGATTTATATGCTCGGCTTTCTTCCGGGTTTTCCTTATCTCGGCGGAATGGACGAACGGATTGAAACGCCGCGTCTTGACAGCCCGAGAACACAGATACCCACCGGTGCGGTCGGAATCGGCGGAAAGCAGACGGGAATTTATCCGCTTGCGTCACCGGGCGGCTGGAGACTGATCGGAAGAACACCGATCAAGCCTTATGATCCGCAAAGGCAGGAGCCGATTTTATATAAAGCAGGCGATTATATCCGTTTTTGCCCGATCAGCGAAATTGAATATGATGAAATTGATTCTCTTGTTCAAAAAGGTGAATATGAAGTAAAAATTGTGGAGGAAGAACAATGAAGATGAAAATACTTTCTCCCGGACTTCTGACCACCGTTCAGGACGAGGGCAGATTCGGCTATATGTCTTCGGGATTTTCACCGAACGGCGCAATGGATACCGTTTCGCTTAAAACAGCCAACATTCTTGTCGGAAACGCTCCCGGTGAGGGTGCGCTGGAAATGACAATGATGGGTATAACCGCACAGTTTGACGGTGACGCCGTTATCGCACTGACAGGTGCAGACATGCAGCCGATGCTTGACGGCGAAGAAATGCCGATGTATGCTGCTGTTGCCGTGAAAAAGGGCAGCAAGCTTGTGATGAAAGCGGCAAAAAAGGGTATGCGCGCCTATCTTGCTGTGGCAGGCGGCTTTGATCTGCCGTATGTTCTTGGCAGTATGTCAACGAATCTGAAATGCTCTGTCGGCGGCTTTGAGGGCAGAAAACTCAAAGCGGGCGATGAAATTCCGCTTCGTCAAAGCACAACGCTTTCTTTGATTGGAAGAAGAAAAATAAAGAACGAAACCAAATATCCGTCTGAAATCACTTTAAGAGTCATGCTCGGACCGCAGGACGATTATTTCACCGAAAAAGGACTTAAAACCTTTCTTGGCACAACCTATGTTGTAACAGACAAGTCCGACCGCATGGGCATAAGACTTGACGGAGAAAAAATCGAAAGCAAAAACGGCGTTGACATCATTTCCGACGGTATTGTAACAGGAAGTGTTCAGATTCCGGCATCGGGTACGCCGATTATTATGATAGCAGACAGGCAGACAACGGGCGGCTATGCAAAGGCGGCAACCGTAATCAGTGCCGATTTGCCGATTATTGCACAGGCAAGACCCGGAACAAAAATACATTTTTCGGCCGTGAGTGCCAAAGAGGGCGAAGCGGCATATAAAAAGCAGATCAAACAACTCAAAACGCTTGAATATATGATGCTTTATGAGAGATAAGAACAGTGTGGAGTTTGGAGTGTGGAGTGTGGAGTTAACTCTCATTAAAGGTTGAGCAGTAGGGATACGGCACACCGTGTCCGCACAAAGCAGCAGAATGTTTTTTAATGATAGTAAACATCATTTTAAGTATTTATAATCAGGAACTCTGTTAAGATTTTCAGCAGAATTTTTCATGTTAAAACAACTCCACACTCCAAACTCCACACTAAAAAAAGAAAGGTGGATTTTAAATGGATTATTCAAAAATGCAGCCGTCTGAGGTCAGAAGCCTGATAAGGCAGGGTAAAATTGATTTTCAGACCTCAGGTATGTGTGACGGCTATGCACAGGCAAATCTTCTTGTTTTACCGAAAGAAAATGCTTATGATTTTCTTCTTTTTACACAGCGCAACCCAAAATCCTGCCCGATTCTTGAAGTCGGTGATGTCGGAAGCAGACTTGTTAAAACAATGGCTGACAATGCCGATATTGCAACCGATATTCCGAAATACCGTGTGTGGGAATACGGTGAGCTGAAAGGGGAATATACCGATATTTCAAAATTCTGGCGCGACGATTTTGTATATTTTCTCATCGGCTGTTCGTTCTCGTTTGAGGGCGAGCTGTTAAGCGCCGATGTTCCCGTCAGGCACATTGAAGAGGGCAAGAATGTTCCGATGTATCTGACAAACATCGACTGCGAAAGTGCCGGAATTTTTCACGGAAAGCTTGTTGTCAGTATGAGACCGATGCCTGCCGATAAGGTTATCCGTGCGGTTTCCGTAACGGCTTCCATGCCGAGAGTGCACGGTGCGCCGATTCATATCGGAAATCCTGCTGAAATCGGCATCAAGGATATCAATAAGCCGGACTTCGGCGACAGCGTAACAATAAAAGACGGGGAAATTCCCGTATTCTGGTGCTGTGGCGTCACTCCGCAGTCGGCTGTTATGAGTGCAAAGCCGCCGATTGCAATTTCTCATGCACCCGGACATATGTTTATTACTGATGTGAAGAATTCTTTGCTGAAATAAGCCTTTTGAAATAAAAATAAGATGAAAGGAACGGTACGGATTTATTCGTATCGGCATGGCAGTTATCATGTTTTGTATTGATTTAAACAGTGATTTAGGCGAAAGCTTCGGAGCCTATAAAATCGGAAAAGATGATGAGGTAATTCCTCTGATTTCATCGGCAAATGTTGCCTGCGGTTTTCATGCGGGTGACCCGCTTGTCATGAGCAAAACCGTTGAGCTTTGCAAAAAGAACGGTGTTGCCGTCGGTGCACACCCCGGATTTCGTGACTTGCAGGGCTTCGGAAGAAGAAACATGAACATTTCACCGAGCGATGCCAAAGCGCTCATAACCTATCAGGTCGGTGCGCTTGATGCATTTTGCAAGGCAAACGGACTGAAAATGCAGCACGTTAAGCCGCACGGTGCGCTTTATAACATGGCAGGCAAGGACGAAGCCTTGGCAAGGGCAATTTGCGAGGGAATTTATGAATATGACGGCAGTTTGATTCTTCTCGGGCTTTCCGGCAGTGCCATGCTCAAAGAAGCCGAAAAGATCGGCTTGCCTTATGCCGCAGAGGTGTTTGCCGACAGAGCCTATGAAGATGACGGCTCACTTGTTGCAAGAAGCAAACCCGGTGCAATGATAACAGACGAAAATGAAGCTGTTGAAAGAGTAATCGTTATGATAAAAGAACACAAGGTCAAGACGATAAGCGGCAAAGAAATTGAAATTTGCCCCCATTCCGTTTGTGTTCACGGTGACAGCGCAAAGGCTCTTTGCTTTGTTGAAAAAATCAGAAAGGCACTTGCGGCGGAAAATGTTGAAATCAAACCGATTTCGCAAATAATTGAAAAGAGATGATTGATAAATGACACAGGAACATCAGCTTCCGATATATCACCGAAGCTTTGCAAAAATTGATCTTAAAGCGATTGAAAGTAATTTCAACGAGCTGAAAAAAAGGGTAAACCCCGGCGTTAAAATTTGCAGTGTTGTTAAAGCTGACGCATACGGTCACGGAAGCGTTCCGGTTGCAAAGCTGCTTGAAGACAAAACAGACTATTTTGCTGTTGCTGCTCTTGATGAAGCGCTTGTTTTGAGAAATGCCGGAATTCAAAAACCGATTCTGATTCTTTCTTATTCCAGTCCGAAAGAATATCAGATAATAATTGAAAACAATATCACTCCAACAATTTTTAACCTTGACGAAGCAAATAGTTATTCAAAAACTGCCATTGCACTCGGCAAAAAAGCAAAGCTTCACATTGCCGTTGACACCGGAATGGGCCGCATCGGCTTTAAGCCCACTGAAGAAAGCGCAGATGTTGTCAAAGAGATTTCTTGCCTTGAAAATCTTGAGCTTGAGGGTATGTTCAGCCATTATGCGAAGGCAGATTACTTTGATAAAACATGTGCGAACAGCCAGACCGAAAAGTTTGACAGTTTCATTTCCATGCTTGAAAAAAGGGGAGTCAACATACCGATTAAGCATATCTGCAACAGTGCAGGTATTATTGAATTTGAAAAGCAATATGACATGGTGAGAATGGGTATTTCGCTTTACGGAATGTATCCGTCCGATGAAGTCCGGAAAGACAGAGTAAAAATGATGCCTGCCATGGAAGTCATCAGCCATGTTATTCATGTTAAAACCATAGAAAAGGGCGACGGAATCGGTTACGGTCATGTTTATGTTGCCGACGGCGAAAGAAAAATTGCAACTGTCTGCATCGGCTATGCCGACGGCTACAATCGTTGCCTTACCAACAAAGGCTGGGTTCTGATAAACGGCAAGAAAGCGCCGATCAGAGGAAAGGTCTGCATGGATCAGATCATGGTTGATGTAACCGATATTCCCGATGTCAAAGTCGGCGACCATGCTGTGATTATGGGCAAAATGGGCGATGAAGAAATTTCTGCTGAAACACTCGGTGAGCTTTGCCACAGCTTTGATTACGAAGTTGTCTGCACGTTTCTGCCGCGTGTTAAAAGATATTATTTTTACGGTGACAAGCTACTGACGCCGGAAAACTGATATTCAACAAAACAAAAATAGCGCTGATTAACCGGATTGATTAATCAGCGTTTAATTTTTTATGTGTTATTTATTGATGATATTAATAATTGTTTCGGATTCTTCGGGGAAAAGTCGTGTGCATTGGGTACGATTGTCATTAATCATAACAAGAAGTTCCTGAATCAGATAACGAAGACCGTTGCCCTCAAAGTTAAAGCTGAAACGTTTTGCGGTTTTTTCTCCGTTCATTATGATTTTATAGTAGCCTGTGTTCCACCAATCGTCGTAAACAACAAGCGTTCCTTTTTCGCCGATGATTGTGATACGGTTATTCAATTCGGTTTTTACACCGATTTCAATATGAGCGATTTTTTCGCCGTAACGCATCATAATCGAGCCAAAAACGTCCTCACCGTTTTCATCTTTTATGATATGTTTATGAACATTATCGTAACTGCTTCCGAGAATTTTTGCAACAAGGCAGACAGGATAAACCGAAAGCTCATTAAAGGATTTTGGAACATTTGAAAAAACATCAGATGAAATTGACGCATCAATTGCAAGAATGTCTCCGATGATGTTGCTTTGAATCATCCATAAAAGCTGATTGAAACCTCTGAGATAAATCATAACAATGTTTTCAAGAAGAATTGAGTTATTATTATGAGCAAGCTCATGAAGCTCTTTAACCTTTTCATAATCAGTTGAAAACGGATAATCGCAAATGACGTGCTTTTTGTTTTTAAGAGCAGCCTTAATCATGTCATATCTTTCTTCTGCATCGACTTTTATATACACGATATTAACCGATGAGAAAAATTCATCAAGGTCACTTGTGTATTGGTTAAGCTCATATTTGTCGCAGAAATCTTTTGCAATTCGGTTGTCTTTTGCAAAAACATTTTCAGCATGAAGTCCGCTGACATATTTTGCTTCTTCAACACAGCCGCCGTCATCAATATTGTCTGTCATAATACCGATTTTACAGATTGAGTCCATTTTTTCACGAAGCTGTGTGCTTGAAATATTCTTTGTTCTGTCAAGATATACAACATCGCAGTATTTGCGAAGGTGATCAAATTTACCTATCCAGTCTGAGCCGACGACAAGAACATCAATGTTATATTTGATTATATCTCTGACCTTTTGACCGAGATATTCTTCAACAATAATCTTGTCGGCGAAGCCTGTTGCCTGAACGTTTTTTATGCGCTGAATAAGGCTGTCATGAACGGCCAGTTTTCCCCTGTCAATGTCATAGCTTTCGCTTGTTACACCGACAATAAGATAATCGCCAAGCTCCTTTGCTCTTTTGAGAATGTTATAATGCCCCATATGGAACAAATCGAATGTTCCGTAAGTTATAACGGTTTTCACTTGAACACTTCCTTAGCTTAATAATTTAATTTATATAATTATTTATTTCTTCACACAAGACAAGATTAAAAATAATCATATCCTCCGTGAATATCAATTACGCTTCCGTTGATATAGTCGTTTGTAAGAACATCATAACTGAGTTTTGCGACCTCATCGGCTGTGGCAAATCGGTGAAGAGCGATTTTCTTGTTTATTCTTTCATAGCTTTCCTCACTGCGGTTTGCCTGCCACGGTGTTTCAACAAATCCCGGAGCAATTGCATTAATTGAAACGCTTTTATAATCAAAAACTTTAAGCAATGCCTTTGCAAGATAATGAACGGCAGCTTTTGAAACTCCGTAAACAATTGAAGAAGTATACGGAACTTCTCCGGAATATGAGCCCATAAACAAAATTTTTCCGCCGTCGCTTATGTTATCTTTCAGGGTCTTGATAAGAAAAGTCGGAATTGTAAGGTTTGTGTTAATAACCTTATTCCAAAGTTCAACAGTGTAATTGTCAAATTTTTCATAAGTGCCGATTCCGGTGTTAAGAATCAGCCAGTCAATCTTATCCGTGACTTGAAGAACCTTTGAAGCAAATTCGGTCATACCGTCATATTCGGACATATCCGCTTTGATGAAGATGACCTTTTTTCTGTCGCTTTCGCAAAGCTCATCACGCATTTTGTTTGCAGCTTCATCATTGTGACCGTAATTAATTATCAGAAGATCTTCGTCACAGTCAGATTCTTTAAGAATTTTAAGGGCAATTGCCTTTCCGATTCCGGAAGTACCTGATGTTAAAACTGTTACTTTTGACATTGTTTTATTGCGGGGCAAAAAACTCCGCTCTCCTTTTCAAATAATTTAAACACAGACATCTTATTCTGTATTATATTTTTTCAATAAAATCAGCAAGCTCAGGTGTTATATACGGTTTTTGATTGTGCATTTTTTCGCCGAAATATGTTTTCGGTGAAGCTTTTGAGTTTTCGTCAATGTTGACCTGAAGCAAAAACGGTTTTGTTTTATCTGCTGAAGCAACTGCTTCTTTCATCTGAGCAATACTTCCGACTGTTGCGGCATTGATTTTATAAGCCTTTGCAACCGCTTCAAAATCAGGCGTGTCATAACCGTATTGCGCAGTTGAGCCGAAATGATTGTTGTCAAAAAAGTCATCCTGCTGTTGCCTTATAAGACCGAGTGAACGGTTGTTAAGAACATAAATTATAATCGGCAGCTGTTCACGAGCTACCCATTGAAGCTCCTGAATATTCATCTGAAAAGCTCCGTCTCCGCAAATGGCAACAGTTCTTTTACCGGTGAAATAATGTGCGCCGATTGCGGCGGGAAGGGCAAAGCCCATTGCGCCGTGTCCGCCGGAAAAAAGAAGTCTGATGTTTTCTTTAATTTTGAATGATTGGGCAGTCCACATCTGATGCTGTCCGACATCGCTGCAAACAACATCATCGCTTTCGCAAAGTTCGGAAATTGCGGTTATATATTTATTGGGTTCTCTGTCTGCACAGGTATCATCAAAATCAGAAAGCATTTTTTTGATTTCAGTACATTTTGAAAGCCAATTATTTCTGTCATAGTTTTCATTTTCAAATAGTTCGATAAGGGCATCAATAACACCTGAAACATCAAGGTTGAAACTTATATCATCGTCATGTACCTTGCGTATAAGTTCGTTCTTATCAATATCAACACGAACAATTTTTGCGTTTTGTGCAAATGAAATGCTGCGTATACCGGTTTGTCTTTTGCATACACTGCAGGCGAGGGAAACAATGAGGTCTGTTTTGCAGTCGGCAATTATATTAGCACATCTGTGTCCGTATGCCGCACCGACAAAGCCCATGTTGTGAATGTCATCATCATCAAGAAGCTGCTTTCCGAAAATACTCGTAATAACGGGAATGTTCAGTAAATCAATAAGTTTTTTGAGCTTTTTGTGTGCTTCGGTGCCTTTGACAATACCGTTTCCGACAAGAAGAATCGGCTTTTCAGCCGACAAAAGAAGATTTTTAATTTCTTCAGCTGCATCTGAAGCTTCTTTTTTTTCGTCGGTCCTTTCTTCCGGAGTAAAAGTACTTATATTATCGGGATCAATATCCATTCGCTGAATATTCATTGGCAAGTCAATAACAACAGGACCTTTCCTGCCGCTTGAAGCAATATGGAATGCTTTTTCAAACTCATATCTTACGTCGTCTTTTTCCGTAATCTGAACGGCATATTTTGTGACGGGTTTAACAATTGAAATTACATCGGTCTGCTGAAAAGCCTGCTGTCTTAAAACGTCAATTCCCGTATATTCGTTTGTATTAACCTGTCCGGTTATGAAAACAACCGGCGCACTGTCATAATAAGCATCGGCAATACCGGAAAGAAGGTTGATTGCACCCGGTCCGCTTGTTGCATAGGCAAGGGCAGTTTGTCCGGAAGCTTTTGCATAGCCGACTGCCGCAAATGCAGCTCCCTGTTCGTTATAGCACATATGGTTTTTAACTGTTTGGCTTTTGCAGACAGAATCAACAAAATGAGCAATCATTGTCCCTTGATAACCGAAAACATGATTGATGTTATTCTTTGCCAAAAAAGATACGATATAATCGCTGACTTTCATAAATCTTAGCCGTAAAGTTCAGACGCCGCAAAAACATTTACGGCGAAGACTGTTCCTTTCTTACATATTATATAACTGTGAAAACACAGATTGTTAACCGGGATATTTCATATACTGTTTTGGTGTAATCTCTTTTAATTTTTCTGCAACTTCATACTTGCCTTCATATCTGAAAAGATCAAGCTGAAGATTGAAAAGTTCGCGGTTAACGGCAAAACCTCTGCCTTGGTTAAGGTGTTTAACAACATACAGCCTGTTTCTTTTCATAATCTTTTGAAGACGCTGATAATCTCCGTTTTCACGCAGCTTTCTGATTAAAGGCATGAGCGGTTTATAATATTCGGCCAAAGTAAGCCTGTCGTTTGTCATTTTTGCAATTGCCCAAACATCATTTTTAATTTTGTCATATTTATTAAAAAGTGAGTGATAGACCTTCTTTTTGTTGAATTTAGAATAAAATGAATCAAGCGAATGATTTCCATTTTCAAGCTTTTTGATCATTTCTTTAAAAGGTATGACATCGCTTAATATTACGCCGCTGAAATTCTTTCCCGGCTTTTGAATTGCTTCTTTCCAATTTTGAGAATATGATTTTGTTGCAAATTCACCGAATCTTTGTGTAACAGGATAATCCTCGCCGTAAAGCTCTGTTCTTTTCAATTGTTCAAGCGGATTAAAGTTAAAGGTTGTAATTCTCTGATTGAATCTTTTGAAATAATAGCTGTTTTTTCCGAAACATTGGCTGTAATTTTTGCAAAGCTGAGAGAAAATAAAGCTTCCGAATTTTTTTGAGCCGATGAAATACTTCATTGTTTTTACAAGATTTTTTGAAAAAGAGTATTTTACCGAATTAAAAGTGCCCTTGTGCTTGAAAGTGCCTTCCCAGCCGTGTTCCAAAACATTAAGATAGTTTCTTTTAATTATACCCGGGATAAAAGAACGAATAACAATAATTTCAACAAAATATCCGCAGGCATAATAATTTTTTGTCTGTCCCAAAGGGATATATGTCGTTGAAGTATCATGATATCTGGCACTGAAGCTTTTATAGTTTTCTGCTTTGCCCATATAATCAATAGCTCTGTTTTCGGGCAGATTTTTCTCGATAGCCTGTATAAGAGGATAAAAATCCTTTGCGGAAACAGCAATCAGTGCATATGGTTTTCTCAATTTGCCGTTAACAACAGCGCTTACGGCTGTTTCACCGAAAAGCATAAATCTGATGCGGTTTTCTCTACAAATAGTTTTTACTTCTTCAAGAAGATCAAAAACAATTTTTTCCATTCCTTCAAGAACAATTTCAGGCTCCTGCGTGCTTTCATTTGAGTTATCTGTTATATTTTCATTCATAACTATACCTCAGATTCAAATATCATACAACCGTTCCAATTTAAAATGATTCTGTTAAATGATATTTGTTTTTCCTTTCTTTATCTAATCAATCTTCGCTGTTATAATCGTTTTCTTCTTCGCTATCAAAAATATTGCCTATGTTATCTGTATTTTCATAGCTGTTATTATCGTCAATATCTTCAATGAAAATTGAACCGTCGATAAAATCGTTTTCATCATCGTTCGATATTTCTTCTTCAAAATCGTCTTTATCAGAAAGATCTGTATCATCATCAAGCTCTTCTTCTTCTGAAAGAAGCTCTTTTTCAATGTTGGCAGCGTGCATGATGATATAAAGTTTTGAGAATACATTGACACTGTATTTTGTCCAGCTTTCACCGTCCGAGCCATCGATGTTAAATACACCGAAAGTATCAATATAATTCTTTGCTTCCTCGTCGAAGATACCGAGCTTATAAAAAATTTCGACGGCGTATGATATGCTCGGATATTTTGAAGTTTGTTCTTTAATATAGTCAAGAGTAACGACCGAATCGTCTTCTGTTTTGAACTTCTTGATTCCGCGTTTGGTTGAATTGAATTTTTTGAGCGTTCTTTTGAGGTCCGAAACGAAATATCTTCTCAAAATTTTGAAAAGAGATTCGTTACGGCAGAATTCAAGAGAATTCATATAATAATCGAATGCTCTTCTGCCGTTACCGAGTTTGTTTGAAAGCATACCGCAAAATGCATAAAGCCAGGATTTGCGTTCTTCGTCTGTGCACATGGGAAGTTCTTGAGTAACATCTTTAAAAAGCTGTTGAACTTCTTCATATTCTTTTGTTTTTCTGATTGTTTCATAAATGTCAGCAAGGGAATCCGAGCCTATAAAATCTGTCAGAAGATTTTTGTATTCTTCGTCTATTATGCTGTCATTGTCATTTTTAAAAAGAAGTTTTCTTATTCTTTTTTCTGCCGAGAAAAATGTAATTGATTCATTTTTGTATAAAAGATATTGGCACTTTGCGTCAAATCTTAAAACCTGAATATCATTTTCAAGCAAAGCTTTGAGCGAATCAAGTTCCACAAGAGCTTTTTCATAATCGGTATCAATAAGATTCAGGATATATTTTGAAACATCATCAAAGTTTTCTCTGAATATATCCCCGATTTCAAGATGAACAATTCCGTTTGTTGTGTTTCTGTAAGCTTCGAGATAAAGCTCATATGCAGCGGTTTTGTCAGTCAGGAACAAAAGATCGGCCTTGTGTTTCATAAAGTCTCCGCTGTCTTTGTCCAATTTTAAACCTAAATCAACAAGCTTTTTAACCTCATTTTTAATATCAGATAAATTATGGAGTTTGCAAAGAAGCCTGATGTTGAGCTTTATAAAGCTGATGCAGCGAGGATATTTTTTAAGAAGTTCTCTTGCAATTTCATAAGACTGTTCATACTGACCGTGACTGAAAATAACAACACTGTGACGGAAAGTGAGAATAGCTTCTTTAACTTCTTTCAAAACAGGGGAAAGGGTGTTGCCGGCTCCTTCATAAACTTCAATTAATCGCATTGCTTTTGAAATTTTTTCAATGTTCATAAGGGTAACAATGGCAATTTCGATATATTTCTTTTCAATCTCAACTAAAACCGGATTGTTAAAGCGATATACATTAACAAAATCTTCTCTGCCTATACTGTCGGCACTGAGCTGAACAGCATAATAGTTTGAAAATATTTTTTCCAGCGCAAAGAAATTATTTTTTTCATAAAGCTCTGTAATTTCTTCATCTTTTTCTTTGAACTTACAGTTAAGATCAATTGCGGCCGAAGCATCTTTCACTGCAACTCGTTCATTGTTGCTTGCAATAAACGGACGCATGGAAAAGAAAATTCTGTTTTTCCTTTTCTGATAGTTTCTGTTCTGTTTTTTCACATCAATTAAAGAAACTATTTCTTTTCTGACCGGTTTATATCTTTTATTGAGACTGTAAACTGCGTCGTGACCTTCGTGCTCACCATGAGGAGGAATAAACATCCATTCGTCGCCGTAATGCCAGACAAGATAAGCTACGGTTTCCTCAGGTATCATACACTCTGTATCAAGAAAAGGAGCAAGTTTCGGTTTGCCGTAAAGCTCTTTTGGAAAAACGAACGGGATACCGCCCCATCTCATGGCATATCTTTTGCATTTTTCCTCCGGATAGTTAAAAAGTTCATTTTCAAACTTTTTAAGTATTTTGTCTTTTCCGACAAATTTTGATAAAGAATTATATAACGGATATCTGTATTTGTTGAAATCCCAACGATAGCTGTATGATATGACATTGGTGATAAGATCGGAATAAAGCATAAGATCTTTCAGATATTTGTTATATTCTTCATCACTGTCGCCAATGGGATCCAAAATCAGAATATCAATAACAAAGCCCTTGACATCATCAAAAAGGAGTTGAGCTCTGTGGATGGCTGTTGAAGATTTGTCAACATAACGCGGAAACATATTTGAGTATCCTCTGTCGAGTTCAGGCGCTTCAAGTACCCTGTTGTCAGGTATCTGAGTTTTGCAGACTTCAACAAATTTATGCCAGTTATCCCTTGTCATGAGAATATCCATGTCATCGTCCCAAGGGATAAAGCCTCTGTGTCTTATAACGCCTAAAAGAGAGCCACCCGCCATGTAATATTCAATATTATTTCTTTTGCAGATTTCATTAATTTCTTTGAATAGCTCATACAGCTTTTGCTGCTTATCGGTCATGATCATATCCGAGGTATGTATGCTGAAAAATACATTTCTTTCACAGCATAATAACATACCTATCCTTTCTTAATTCATATTTATTATGCTCAGTTATTGCTTTTGAATATCCTGATATACGGAATTAAAAACTAAAAATCTGTCTAAAAGTTGTTTTAGACCGCATAAATACTATTATAATTTTATCAATAAGTGGTTAATTTGTCAACAAAATGTGATAATTATAGACGACTAAAAAGATAATTTTATCTTTATTTTTAAATTCGGAATGACATTTTTATTAATACAGCTAAAGAGAATATAGCTTCTTTTCGATATAGAAAAAAATCGAGAATATCAATTTTGAGTAAAATTTAGACAGCAAGAAAAAAGTCAAAAAAACATGAAAAAAGCAGAAAAAAACAGAAAAATATATAGACAAGAAGATTAAAATAAAGTAAAATAAAACAATAGCGCAAAGTTCAATCGCTTTAAAGCGTGAAAATCAATAGTTTAACAGGAAGGAAGAAAAAAATGAATAACGTTACAGAAATCAGATGGCACGGCCGCGGCGGACAGGGTGCGAAAACGGCTGCTTTGCTTCTTGCTGATGTGGCTTTTCAAACAGGAAAATTTGTTCAGGGCTTTCCGGAATACGGACCTGAGCGTATGGGTGCGCCGATTACGGCATATAACCGAATAAGCGACGATCGGATACGTGTTCATTCAAACATATATGATCCGCAGTATGTTGTTGTCGTTGACGAATCTCTTCTTGACTGTGTTGACGTAACAAGCGGTCTGAAAGAGGACGGGGCAATAATTATAAACACTGCCCGCACGAAAGAAGAAATTACGCCTCATCTTAAGGGCTATAAAGGAAAATTATACACGATAGACGCAAGGAAAATTTCCATGGCAACACTCGGAAAATATTTTCCGAACACTCCGCTTCTTGCCGCAATTGTCAAGGTTGCCGAAATTATGGACGAGGAGACGTTTATAACCGAAATGCAGTCGTCTTTTGAACATAAATTCGCAAGCAAGAGCGAAGTCATTGAGGGCAACATGGCGGCTCTTAAAATGGCTCTCAGGGAGGTAAAATAAATGAACGCAAAAGAAACCGATATAAATAAACTCGGTCTGAAGGTCAAGTGGCAGGATCTGACCGAGGGTATGACAGTTGCCGGTGCCGGCACATCAAAGTATTTTTTAACAGGCGAATGGTCGTCGGTGAAGCCCGAAATTGATTGGGATAAATGCAAGCAGTGCCTTATGTGCGTTCCCGTTTGTCCTGACAGTTCAATTCCGGTCAGTGACAAAAAACGTCTTGATTTTGATTATGACCACTGTAAGGGCTGCGGAATATGCGTAAAGGCGTGTCCTTTCGGTGCAATTTCAAT
>JBJEOJ010000055.1:0-14647 GCA_051880655.1 Acutalibacteraceae bacterium
GTGTTTTCCGGAAGCATTCCCACAGAAGCATCAATAATGTTGTCTGTTGAAACATGGTTATGCGCTGTGCAGGCGCCGTCTTTTGAATATTCAATGTCATCAAGAGTTTTTCCGTAAGGCGCAACGGCGCAGTTACCTGTCATAAGATATGTATCAATCAGCGTGTCAGTGCGGTTTTTGCAGCCGTCGGTAAGCGGAATTCCCGCATAACCGTATGCTCCGATAATATAGACATTTACGCCGTTTGCTTTTGCATCATAAATAATTTCGCTGTTTCTGCCCTGAATCTCATACATATATTCATCAATCTTATCAAAGAAAGTGTCTGAATATTCAGCCGTTGTCGGCATATACTGCTTGGCCTGTTCATAAAAAGCTTTCGGCATAAGACACCATACGCCGGGGAAATGGGCAAAAGTGTCCATGAAAACTTCGGAATAAAGCGGATATTTGAGAACATCAATAAACGCTTTAAGATAGTCATTGACTGCCTTTTCACCTTTCACGCCGTATTTTGCAAGAGCTGCGGCACTGACGGAAAGAACGTTTGATGCAAAGTCGGAATTCTGAAGAAATGTTGCAAAATAATCAAGCGCATCTTTGATTTCAATTTTCGGGTCGCCCGCAAACAGTCTGCCCACAAGCTCAACGCCGTTAAATGCGGTTGAGCCAAAAACAACATTTTTCAGATGATCCGTTCCGTATTTCGCCATATATGATTCAGCGATCATTCCGCCGAAGCTCATCGCAAAAAAGGAAACCTTGCTGCTGCCGCTTTCGTCCATCGCCTTTTTTACCAGAGTGTCAAGACCGTCAATCAGATCAAGCGGATTCATTCTCCAGTCATAGTGATAAAAATAGGTGTTTTCCCAACCGATTTTTTCCGCAACATTTTTAATCATGCCGCGTTCGCCCGTATCGCTGTCGAACATTTCTTTATAATTTCCCGCATTTTCAGGAAAAGATTCCGGTGTAATTTTATAGACGGAATTGCCGTTTTCATCGCATCTTGTTTCTTCAAAAAGGTCATGAATCGGCTCCATACCGTATTTTGCAAAAATTTCCCAGTTACTTGTCAAAGCAGAGCCGGCAAGAGGAAGAACAAGCTTTGCAACATCTTTTTGTATTTTTTCGTTTGAAATGGGGAAAACGCTTTCACCGTCTTCGTTATAAATCGGGAAAGACGTCATTCCGCTGATGATGATGACAGGGGTAACCGTTTGCTGTGCCGCTGCGGCAACGCTGAGACTGCACACAACAAGCAGAAGCGTCAGAAGCAGTGATACTGTTTTCTTAAAAACTCTTTTCATAATAATTCTCCATTCTTATTTTTTTATAACTCATACGCCGATAAGGCTCATAATTTTTTCGATAATACCTGAAAGAAAGCTCAGAAGTCTGACAAGCAGATTGGAATGTTTGTCAAGTATGCTCGGCTTGAGTTCGTTTCCGGTCAGTGAAGTAAATTTTCCGTTCTGAAGTCCGAGAGAAACAAACTGCGGATAATTTTCATCGCTGTGAACGGTCTGCTGAGACTGCGCCGAAATGAAAAATCCAAGAAGCTTTGTGCAGTCCGTACCGTAGGTCAGACCGACATGCTTGTTGTTTTTGATGAACCATGTCTGTTCGGGGAAAGCACAGCTTGAAGCGTCAACAATTGCGTCGGTTGAAACATGGTTATGGCTCTTGTCCGCACAAACTGTTCCCACTGCTTCATAATCGGACGCAAATGACTCACCGTAAAGCGCACAGGTTGCCCCGAAAGATTCCATTTTCGTTTCAATCAGACAGTCACTTTGTTCAAAAGCCTTGCTCGTTGCCGGGAAGCCGACATAGCCGTAAGAAGCGATGATATAAAGCGCAACACCGTTATCGCGCGCCTTTTTCATCAGGTTTTCGCTTTCGCACTGAACGTTATAGTGATATTCGTCAATTTTTTTGACAAAAGCTTCGTTTGCATTTTCACCGAGCAAAGCAGCTTTGTCGTTTTCATAATAGCTTTCGGGACAAAATGCCCACATACCGGGCATGGAGCCGAAAGATTTTTTCAGAACTTCTTCATAAGCTCTGTCATTCAATGATGAAATGAAGTTTGCAACAAATTTGTCAAGTGCTTTTTCAATGCCGGAATGTTCCGCTCCTGTCTGAAGCACAGCGCAAAGTGCCTGAAGAAGAATATCGCCCTTTTCAAAATTGAACAGTCTTTCAAGAACCATATCGGTTGTCATTTCAATGTTCTTTCCGAAAAGCTCTCCGACCATGTCAAGACCCTTTGAGGCGACCATGCAATAAATGATTTTGTCAATGCTGTCGCTTCCGTATTTATAAAGATAGGAATTGACAACCGTTCCGCCCATGCTTGCCGGAATCAGCGTTACTTTTGAAGCACCGGTTTCGGCTTTGACATCGGAAATAAATTCGGCAAGATCGTCTGCATGACTGAGCGGATCGAGACGCCAGTCATAGTTAAAGAAAAAGGTGTTTTCTTCGCCGACTTTGTCAATTGCGCTTTTGATGATTGCAATTTCGTCCTCGTTGTTGCTGCTGTTTTTGAAGTATTCCGGATAGTTTCCGACATTGCCCGGAAAATAAATTGTGTCAACGTTATTGACGCTGTTTCCCTCTTCATCGCATGAAATCACTTCAAACAGATTTGAATAAATGCTGTCAAAGGTTCCGTCGGCAAAATCGTTCCAATCGCCGCTGAGCGCTGTTTTGGCAAGCGGCATAATTGCGTCTTTGCAAACTGCCATGATGCCCTCGGCTGAAGGACCGTAAACCTGTTCGCCGACATTTCCGCTTTCGTCATATAGATAAAGCGGAAAAGCACCCATACCGCTGACAACAACAATCGGGGACGGTGCTTCTGCGGCAAAAGCGAACACACAAAGTGAAAGCGACATCAGAACCGCAAGAAACACGCTTAATGTTTTTTGAACTGTTTTCTTCATTTCTTATTTTCCTCCTAAAAAGCGAAAATCTTTTCGCTCAATTTACAATTTCAAGCCGTGCATAATTCGCCATAAGCTTTTTTGTGCCTGCCTTTTCAAAGGCAATTTCAAGCATACTGTCGTTGCCCATGGGCTTGACCGAAAGAATCACACCCACACCGAAAACCTTGCTTCGGACACTCTGACCGACCTGATATTTTATACCGCTCGGCTTCGGTGCAGCAGGTATGCTTTGCTTTCTTTGCGAAGAAGCACTTCTTCTTTCCGGATAAAAATCTCTTTCATCGCCCGTTTTTGCTCTCGGTGTAAAGCGTCCGCCGAGAGAAAGACTGCTTTTTTTGTCGAGCAGTTCTCTCGGAATTTCGGTAATAAAGCGTGACGGCAGATTTCTTGATGTTGAGCCGAAAATCATTCTGACATTGGCGTTTAGCAGATAAAGCTTTTTCTTTGCCCTCGTGATTCCGACATAAGCAAGCCGTCTTTCTTCTTCGACTTCTTCTTCACTATACATACTTTGCATACCGGGGAAGATGCCCTCCTCCATGCCGGGTATGAACACAACGGGAAATTCCAGGCCCTTTGCGCTGTGAAGCGTCATCAGAACCACTGCGTCCGACTGTGCGTTATAATTGTCAATATCCGTCATCAAAGCAACTTCTTCAAGAAAACCCGAAAGCGTTGCTTCTTCGTTTTCTGTTTCATATGTCACAAGGTTCGTCAGAAGCTCGTTAATGTTTTCCGCTCTTTCCGCACCCTTTTCCTTGTCGGCTTCCAAATAAGCCATATAATCGGTTTTTTCAAGAATCAGCTTGAACAAATCGTCAAGATGCATATCATCGGCTTTTTCATGAAGCTCTTTTATCATACTGCAAAAGCTCATCAGCTTCTGTGCGCTTCGCCTGAGCGATTCATATTCATCTGCGTGGCTCATGACTTCAAAAGCACTGATGCCGAGACCCGAAGCAATTTCAAGCGCATTGTTCACACTTGTTGCGCCGATGCCCCTTTTGGGAACATTGATGATTCTTGCAAGGCGCATATTGTCATCGGGATTATTGACAACCGTCAGATAAGCAATGGCATCACGGATTTCCGCTCTTTCATAAAAGCGAAAACCGCCGATAACACGGTATGGTATACCGGCTATTACAAGGCTGTGTTCCACCGAGTTTGACTGCGCATTCATGCGGTAAAGTACGGCAAAATCGCCGAACTTGAACTCGCCCGAGCTTACGCCCTCAGAAATCTGATCGGTAATATATCGTGATTCCTCCTGCTCGTCTGCGGCAGTGAAAACGCTGACCTTTTCGCCCTCGCCGTTGTCCGTCCAAAGGTTTTTGCCTTTGCGTTTGGTGTTGTTGGAAATGACAGCGTTTGCCGCATCAAGGATGGTCTGAGTGGAGCGGTAATTTTGTTCAAGGCGAATAAGCTTTGTGTTTCTGTACTGATATTCAAAGCTCATGATGTTTTCAATCGTTGCGCCTCTGAAACGATAAATACTCTGGTCGTCATCGCCGACAACGCAGATGTTTTTGTGCCCGTCCGCAAGAAGCTGTGTCAAGCGAAACTGCGCATGGTTTGTGTCCTGATATTCGTCAACCATGATATAGCGAAAGCGGCGCTGATAATATTCACGCACATCTGCACATTCTTCAAGGAGCCTGACCGTATTGACAATCATATCGTCAAAATCCATGGCGTTGGCCTTTTTCAGCTCCTGCTGATACATTTTATAGACCTTGCCGATCATCGTCATACGGACATCTTTTTCGCCCTGTCTGATATATTCTTCGGGCGTAATCAGGCAATCTTTTGAGCGGCTGATTTCATTGAGAATCGTTTTGTGAGAAAGAATTCCGTCACGAATTTCAAGTTGACGCTGACATTCTTTGATCAGTCTTTTCTGGTCATCGGTATCATAAATCGTAAAGCTTGAAGTATATCCGATTCTATCGGCGTTTCTTCGAAGAATACGGGCACAGCACGAATGAAACGTGCTTGCCCAGATGTCGTTTGCCTCGGCGCCGAGAAGCGCTTCCAGCCTTTCTTTCAGCTCATTTGCCGCCTTATTTGTGAAGGTTATGGCAAGAATCTGCCACGGCTTTGCCGGATCGTCGCAAAGCAAATCTTCAATGTCAAACAGCACATCCTCGTTTCCGTCAAGATATTCTTTCATCAGCGCAATATCCGTTTCAGACGGTTCAAAGGCAACATTTTTTGAGTTATATGCATTTCCGAAACGCACGATGTTTGCAATGCGGTTGACGATTACGGTTGTTTTTCCGCTGCCCGCTCCTGCAAGAATCAAAAGCGGACCTTCCGTCTGAAAAATCGCCTGCTTTTGCATATCGTTCATTCGGGTGAAATCTTTTTCAATTATTTTTTTTCGAAGAGCAAAAAATTCTTCTGACGCCATTTATAAAGCCTGTTGCAGAAACGAATCTGCTTTCCCTTTCCTTTTTCTACATACCAATCTGTATTTTACAACAAATTGAACAAAAACTCAACAGATATTGAAACAAAGTTTAAAAATTGAAACAAAATTAAAAAATTCACCAATGAAAAGAAAAGGGGTTGTCGCATTTAGATGCAGAAAGCGTTTTCTTCACCCCGAAGCTGTATAAAGATACTGCGAGTGGGTGAAAAAACGCTTAAAAAAGCAAAATGCTTCATTTTATTTTTGTTTTAGCATTTTGCTTTTTGTTCTGCGCTAAATGCGACAACCCTTGATAATTAAGTCCGAATTCAAGGTTATGAGCGATGAACAATGACCGCTTCACGGCTTTTTATCTTTCCCAAAGCATAAAATGAGCAGTCCTCTTTGTCAAAAAAACTCAGCGGAACAATTCGGTTATAGGTATAAGGGTGATTATAATCCATCACGATGCCCGCTTTTTCAACCTCTTCGTCATCGTCATAATAAGGGTCAAAAAGATAAACATATCCGTCTTTTTCGCCTGTCATCAGCACATAATGCCAGACATCATAATGCAGTCTCAGAACGGCGACCGCACCGTCTTTGACAGCCGAGCTTATGCAGCTGCCCTCTCCAAGAAACACATCGCTTCCCGAAATATAATCGCAAAAAAGCGGAAACTGACCGGTTTTCCCGTAGCCGTTGAGCCAGTTGCTCAGATACATCATCGCCATATGCGACGTTCCGCCTTTGCAGTTTTCTCCCTGCGTTCCGCGGCAGTCAAGCGTGAAAAGCATCACATTTCTGATAATTTCAGGCGGAATATCCTCACGGTCAAAAAGATAAGCAATGGCATTGAGGACGCTTGTCGGTCCGCAGTCATATTCGGTAAGCTGATAATGCAGGGGTACTTTCATATTCCTTTTTCTCCTTGTTACGAAATGAAAACGGCAAAGCAAAAACTATGCCGCATCATAGAAAGCCGCAAAATCTCCTCGGCTGTTCATGTTTTCTTCATCTTTTTATATGATACACACCGAAAGAAAATATGTCAAGAGTTTTAGGCAGGCAAAGAAAGATTTTATTTTTTTCAAAAAGACAGGTTTGCTGTCTGTATAAATCCGGCAAAAGCGGCAAATAATTCTAATAAAAATCCAAGAAGAAAGGACGAGCCGAAAAGTATGTCTGAAATTGAACTGCCGCTCGGGTTCGGAATGGCTCTTGCACAAAACGAACCCGCCATGAAAAAATTCGAAGCGTTATCCGAAAGCGAGAAAAAAGCCTTTATCAGCCGCACACATACTGTTTCATCAAAAGCCGAAATGCACAGACTTATTGATGAACTTATGAAAAGCTGAAACAAAGTAAACAACAAAAAGTGAACCAAATGCCGCCGCACAACCCGGCGGTATTATTCTGTCACAGGCATATAAAGCCGCCCATTCACTCATTCAGTCTCCTTTTCATAATATGTAACGGGTTTTAAAATCCCGATTCACATAAAAAGGAGACAACACCATATGAATAATTACAGACCATATGGTTATCCGCAGCAGACCTGCGAAAATGTGCGGCACAACTGCAACTGCAATTGCAAGCGTACACCGGCACTGCCGGAAAATCCGGTTGTTGCAATGGCATATGTACCGTATCAGGAATGCAGCGATGTTTACCCCTCTGAAAAAGCTTTGTGTGTCGGAACAATTTTCCCTGTTCTTGACAAACCTTTCCTTGCGGGGTGCTGCAGATGAACTATAGCAGAAACAACCTCAAGCATCAGCTTATGGCAGTACGTTTTTCCATGTGGGATCTTCATCTTTATCTTGACACCCACCCCTGCGACGAAACAGCGGCCGAACTTCTTGAACGATACAAAGAAAAATACCGCCGCTTACTTTCAGAATACGAATGTAAATACGGACCGCTCAGCCCCGACTCCGGGCACGGCGAAGCCTGGACAAAAGCACCGTGGCCGTGGGATAAGGCAGGTGACTGTTAATGTGGCAATATGAAAAAATTCTTCAGTATCCTATCTGCATTAAGAATCCTAATGCAAAATTTGCACAAATCGTGACCGCACAATACGGAGGTCCGGACGGTGAACTCGGTGCATCACTTCGCTATTTAAGCCAGCGCTTTGCCATGCCTTACCCGCAGGTTCAAGGGGTACTCAATGATATTGGTACCGAAGAGCTTGCTCACCTTGAAATGGTCGGTACCATCGTTTATCAGCTGACAAGAAACCTTTCGCCGGAAGAAATCAAGAAGAGCGGTTTTGATACCTATTTTGTTGACCACACAACCGGAATTTATCCGTCTTCATCGGCAGGCGTTCCTTTCACGGCGGCTTATCTTCAGTCAACGGGCGACCCGATTGCCGACCTGCACGAGGATATGGCGGCAGAACAAAAGGCACGCAAAACCTATGACAACATTCTGCGCCTTGTTGACGATCCCGATGTGTGCGATGCAATCAAATTCCTGCGTGCAAGGGAAATTGTTCATTATCAGCGTTTCGGAGAAGCACTTCGCATTGTTACGGATAAACTCAACGAAAAGAACTTCTACGCCTTTAACCCGGCACAGGATAAGATAATTAAGAAATGAGAAATTCTCCTCGGCTTTCAGTCGGGGAGAAAAATTTTTGCTTTTGTCGGTGGAAATTTTTTGTTTTTTCTTGAAAATATGAATAAAATATGGTAAATTATTAGTGCGACATAACTTCATAGTATTATGCTCTCAAAGAGAATCATTGGTAAAAATGTATTCTCTCTATTTGCTATATATTCTTTGAGAGTTTTAGCTAATAGTTGTGTCGCAGCAGTAGAGATGCGTTTTTCGGTGCATCTTTTATGATGCACTTTTTTAAATTTCAAGGAGGAACATATTCATGGAAAAAGAAAAATCTTTTTTACCGCTCAAATCAACAATCGCTTTAATGCTTGCCATTCTGATGATATTGAGCATTTTTCCGGCGGCAATTCAGGCTGAAGCCGTGTCAAAACCTGCTCAAGTCAAAAACTTAAAAGCAACATCAGTAACTTATAATTCAGCAAAACTTAGTTGGTCTGCTGTTTCCGGTCAAGGAAACTATTATATGGTGTTTTCATATAATGCAAAGACAAAAAAATATACAAGCCTTGCAACAACCACATCAACAACATATACAGTTAAAAATCTTAATCCCAAAACATCTTATACTTTTGCTGTTCAGGCTTTTAGAAAATCGGGTTCAACAAGATATTGGGGAAAAGTTTCATCTAAATTAACAGTTACAACAAAAAATCTCACTTTAAAAAAGCCTGTAATTAATTCCATTAAAGCCGGTTATGGTGAAATATCAATAGCATGGAATAAGGTTACTAATGCAACCAAATATCGTGTATATAGAAGAGAAAAATCTGAAGAATCATATTCAAAGCTTTGCGATACTACTTCGCTTAAATATACAGATAAAACTGTTGTTCCCGGTAAAATGTATTATTATAGAGTCAGAGCATTTGCAAATACAAATAACAAAAGTGTTTACAGTGAGTGCTCGGATTTTAAGAAACTTTGTACTAATACACCTGCTACTGCAAAAGATGTATCACTCAAAAAAGAAACTACTTGTTTTAAAATTTCATGGAACAAAGTTAAAGGTGCTACAGGTTATGAAATTTATAGAAGTACCACAAATAAAAAAAATAGTTACAAGAAAATTGCAACTACAAAAAACAATTATTATACTGATAAAGGAATTAATAAAACCGATAAATATTATTACACAATAAGAAGCTATAAAAAAATAAATAATAAAATTTATTACAGCAATTTTTCTGCTAAAGTCTCCGGAACATTAAACATAATATACACAGAATGCAACAAATTAACATATGCAACAAAAGATGTTCCGATCAAAAAAAGTGCCGATAATTCAAGTAAAACTGTTGCAACTCTTAAGAAAAATTGTGGAATTACCACAATTGGTATCGGAAACAACGGTTGGAGTAAAGTTGTATATACCGATTCAAAAACTTATTATATTGAAAGTAAATATTTATCTAATAAACCCAAGGAACAAATTTATTTTGTTTATTGGGATACTGAAAAAAATGTAAGATGCAAATGGATGAAAATGGTGTAGTATCATATGTTAGTGACGGCGAAAAAGGACAATCTAATTATGATCCATCTTATTGTTGGAAATGTGGACGTAAAGATTGTATAAGATCAATGCAAGATTATTATTGCATAATTTGTAAAAAAACAGTAAAAGCAAATACTTGTCATCCTGCCTCACACTTCAATGCTTCAAATTAACTATTTTTTTTAAAATGTAGATATAATAGCAAAAGAGATTGCCGAAAAAAGCAATCTCTTTTCTCATTATTTCAAGAGACTTTTTCAAAATTTGTGTAAACCTCCAAAATGGTGTAGAATAGAAATAACATTTTGGAGGTTAAAATTATGCCAAAGTACAAAGACAGCCCGGAGGAACGGGCAGCAAAAAAAGAAAGGAAAGAAAAATTCCGAGAATTTTTATCCTATCTTGATGTGGAGGATATGCAGGATCTGCGTTCAGTGTTTAAGGAAATGGTAGGAGAGGTACTCGAAAACGGACTGGAGGCTGAACTCGATGATGAGCTGGGCTACAGTAAGTATGACTATCGTAACAAAGAAACAGAAAACAGCCGTAACGGACACAGCCGAAAAACAGTTCGTACCAGTGCCGGTAATGTAGAGATTGCGGTACCTCGAGACCGAAAGGGTGATTTTGAACCGCAAATCATCCGCAAGAATGAGACATCCTTAAGCGGAGATATTGAAGGAAAAATCATCTCCATGTATGCCAAAGGAATGACTACCAATGATATCTCGGCTCATATTGAAGATATCTACGGTATCGAAGTATCAGACAGCCTTGTCAGCCGAATTACGGATAAGATTCTGCCGGTAGTAAAAGAATGGCAGCAAAGACCGCTTGAGAGTATATATGCGGTGGTGTTTATGGACGCCATTCACTATCATGTACGATGTGAAGGAAGAATTGTCAAAAAGGCAGTATACATAGCCATAGGCATCAATATGGACGGAAAAAAGGAAGTATTGGGCATGTATGTCGGAGAAAACGAAAGTGCAAAATACTGGCTGTCTATTCTGAACGGATTGAAGAACAGAGGAGTAGATGATATTCTGATTACCTGTGTCGATGGTCTGATCGGCTTTCCTGAGGCTATCAATGCCGTCTTTCCAAAGACAGAAATCCAACAGTGTATCATTCATCAGATCCGGAACAGTACAAAATATATATCATACAAGGACATTAAGGCACTAATGGCAGATTTGAAGAGAGTATACGGAGCAATAGACGAAGAAACCGCCCTGTATGAATTGGAACAATTTGCGGCAAAATGGGACAGCAAATATCCGAAAATTTCAGTTTCCTGGCAGACTCACTGGCCGGAATTATCCACCTATTTCAAGTATCCGCAGTCGGTCAGAACGCTGATTTATACAACAAATGCTATAGAAAACTTCAACCGCCAACTGAGAAAAGTGACCAAAAACAAGGCGGTATTCCCCAACGATGACGCTTTACTGAAAATGCTCTATCTCGCCCAGGTTGACATCACTCGAAAATGGACTGGCAGACGGCGTGACTGGGGAGAAGTTCATTCTCAGCTTGAGGTTTTCTTTGCCGACCGACTTCCCGAATAGCAGAAATCCCGGACCCTGTCAAGGGTGAAATGAACGGCTGCTTAAGGCAGCCGCCCTTGACATGCTCCGAAATTTCCGCTATGATGAAATTAAGGGGTGCGAGCCGCAAAACGGCTCACACGCCCATATCCCACTTTTGATTTTATGCCATTTGACGAGTTTACACAAAATGAGAAGAACTGCCTATTTCAACTTCTCTTCCCATTCTTTTTCCTTAAACCCGACAAGCACGGCATTGTCCGTAACCAAAATCGGTCTTTTCACAAGCATACCGTCGCTTGCAAGAAGCGAAAGCTGTTCCTGCTGACTCATGTCTTTGAGCTTATCTTTCAATTGCATGGATTTATAAAGAAGTCCGCTTGTGTTAAAAAACTTTTTCAGCTCCAGACCGCTTGCTTCAAACCATTTTTTCAGTTCGTCAAAGCCTGGATTTTCTTCTTTGATGTTTCTTTCGGTATATTCAATACCGTTTTCATCAAGCCACTTTTTCGCCTTCTGGCAGGTCGTACATTTCGGATAGCATACAAACAGCATAATCTTTTTGCGGCAGAATTTTCTCTTGCCGCCCTTCCTTTCTTTTGGGTCGGACGTATACAAAATGCGCCCTCGCCTTTTCTGCTTTGCGCCTTTCGGCACTGTAACAAAAGTATAATATGATTCTGCCCGTGTGTCAACAACTGTTTAAGCTTTACTATCTTAAAATTCTTAAGATTTTCTGAAATTCGTGAAAAATTTATTGACAAACGATAAATCTTGTGATATACTCCGCTCATAAAAGCATAAAATAAACAAACGAAAGTTGGTAAAAGCTTATGAACAGTTATTCTCCGATAAAATCTGCAAAGCTGACCCTTAGTATTACAATCATTTTTTGTGTGCTTCTTGCTGTGCTGACCGTCAGCACCTATCCGCTTTTGGTGTGGTTTTTCGGTCAGGGAAGAATCAATACAATCAAAATTGTGACAACTGCATTTTATCTTTGCTGTCCGTGCGCATGGATTGCACTTATCAGCGTTGTGAAGCTTTTGAAAAACATTCTCAAAGAAGAAATCTTCGTTTTAAAAAATGTTTCGCTTATGCGTGTACTTTCATGGTGCTGTGCTTTTGTTGCCGCCGTGTGTTTGATTCTGGGCTTTCTTTATGTTCCGCTTTGGATTTTTTCGCTCGGTGCGGCGTTTATGATGCTGATTCTTCGGGTGCTGAAAAATGTTATGGAGCGAGCAACCGAAATCAAAGACGAAAATGAACTTACGATATGATAAGGACGGCAGCAAAATGAAAATTATTGTGAACCTTGATGTTATGCTTGCAAAAAGGAAGATGTCGTCCGGTGAACTTGCGCAGAAAGTCGGAATTACGCAGGCGAATCTTTCCATACTCAAAACGGGCAAAGCAAAGGCAGTCCGCTTTTCAACCCTTGCGGCAATTTGCGATGTGCTCGACTGCCAGCCCGGCGATATTCTGGAATTTACAAGGGACGATGAAGTTTGAATAAATTCAAACTTGAAGTAAAAAGTAAGAGTGAAAAGTGAAAAAGTGCGGTGATTTTGCCTGCGTCAAAATTGATTATAATTTGTTTAACTTTACTTTTGTGCCTTGTAGCACAGCGGAAAGGAATGGTCATAAATATGAACGAAAATAATATCATCTCTCAAAAACAAAAAATCAGGCTGAACGCATTGGATATCGTTGCCTGTGTTATCAACTTTTTTCTGACTTTCTTTCTCATTTACAACGTTGTCTGGGACGGATATTCACAAAAGGTCTCATTTATCTATATCGGCTTTTTTGCCCTTGCAAGCGCCTATATCATTTCAAAGCAAAAGTCGTTTTCAAAAGAAGCCGTTTTACCCGGTGCGGCAGCTGTTATCGCTTCGCTCAGCTTTGCTCTGCATGACAGTCCGGGGCTGAATGTTGTGATTTTTCTGATGATGATGTATCTTTCGGGTTCATACTGCGTGAAACTCACAAACAGCGCAAAACACAGCCGTGCAAGTTATTTTTATCTGCTTGACATTCTCAAATGCGAAGTTTTGCTTCCTCTTAAACACATTTTTCTTCCCTTTTCAAAGCTTGGCACACTCAGAAAAAAGGATAAAACCGAAAGTGACAAAAGCAGACACAAAAAGATTATCGGTGCTCTGATCGGCATTTTATGCGCCCTTCCCGTTTTGCTGATTGTCATTCCGCTTCTGATTGACAGCGATGCCGCCTTTGAAACCTTGGTCGGCTCATCTTTTGAAAATCTCAGCGAGCTTTTTCAGAATTTCATCAATGCTGTTGAAAACAAGTTTGACCTTTTTGAAATCGTCCTCACACTGATTCCCGCCGTCATTTGTTCAACCTATATTTTCTCGGTTATGTTTTCTTTCGGGCACGGTGTTACCAAAGAAGAAAACCTTGACACAAGCGCAAAATATGAAAGGTTTCGTATTTTGCCTGCGAATATTACGGGCGGCTTTCTCGGCGTCATCAGCCTTGTTTATCTCGTTTACTTGCTTTCGCAGCTGTCCTATCTGTTCAGTGCATTTTTCGGAAAGCTCCCGGGCGGCGTTTCCATCACGGTGACGGAATATGCCCGAAGAGGCTTTTTTGAAATGGCAAAGGTTGCTGCCGTGAATTTTGTGATTATTGCCCTTACGGTGCTTTTTTCAAAGCGTAAAAACAACAAGCTTTCCCCGCTGATTCAATGGTTTGATCTTTTTCTCTGCGTTTTCACAATGCTGCTCATTGCGGTTTCCGCTTCAAAAATTCTGCTTTATATTTCGTCCATGGGTCTTACCGAAAAGCGTCTTTATGTTTTTGCGTTTGATATTGTTTTGCTGTTCGTTTTTGTAAGCATCATCATCCGCCTTTTCAAAAAGAATTTCCCTTATATGAAAGTGATCATCTCCGCTCTTTGCACCGTAATCTGTCTGCTCGGAATCATCGGCAGCGGAAACATCATTTCCTATGTTAACAGCAAAATGTTTGAAACGGGAAAAACAAGCCTGACAGTTGATGATTTTTGCCGGAATAATTCATACAGCGAATTTTTGACGCTTTATAAATTAACACAAAGCAACGATGAAATAATCAGCGAAAGTGCCTGTCAGGAAATGGTTGACTCCAACTGTTCTATCATCGAAACCGCTCTGGAGGGTCACAAAAAAGCATACATATCCAATCTTGACATGAGGCTCATCTATCGTCTGATAAAAAAAGAAGCAGATGATTTTTCCGAAATTTATGACAACTATTACACAGACGGCTACGGCAGAATGTATATTTTTCTCAACACCAAAAGCAAGGTAAAAAGCATTGAGGTAAAAAACAACTATCGAATTTTTGCAAGCGATAAAGACCCTAGCCAAACGCAAAACTTTGAGCTTATCACTTTTGACGAGGACTATTACGGCAGTAAGGACATTTTTGAGCCTTTGTCATTTGAAAAAAATTTCACCGTAACCGTAACGGACGAAAACGGCAAAACAGTAACACGCAGCATCAACGCAAACTGCGCCGAAATAATCGAGGACGAAACCGGCTTTGACGTCAGATATATTTACGCCGAGCCGACAAGCAAAAGCATGGCAAAAGC
>JBJEOJ010000055.1:14747-15964 GCA_051880655.1 Acutalibacteraceae bacterium
TCCGCACCTGTTTTCGTGCGGATTTTTGATTGTTTCATTTTTCCATTTGACAGCGTTTTTTTGCTGATATATAATGAAATAAAACCTGTAACAAAATCGGCAAAAACTCCAAACAGCCGAAGCGGATAAACAAATGATAAAGGAGGCAAACAAAGCATGAAAACAGCCGAAAGACCGAAAACAAAAGTCAAAAAGCACCGGCTTCGCAAAACCCTTGCCGTAATTTTATGCATGATTATTGTTTTTAACACAGGCATTCTTGCCGCCGTTGGAAATTTTGTTTATCTTTATGTCATTGAAAAAAACATTCTTTCATCTGATAATGCGAGCTACAGCGGCGCACAGGAAGAAACCCAGAACTGGCTGACGCAAAACAGCAAAGATCTATACATTACTTCAAAAGACGGCTTGAAGCTTCATGCCCTTTTGGCCCAAAACAGCAGTCAAACAAACAAATATGCCGTCATTTGCCACGGCTACACAAGCCGTGCAAGCCATATGAGCAGATATGCAAAGAACTTTTTTGATCTTGGCTTTTCCGTTCTTGCCGTTGACGCCCGTGCGCACGGCGAAAGCGAGGGAACAAAGCGCGGCATGGGCTATCTTGAAAGAAAAGATTTGCTTTTATGGATTGATGAACTTATCAAGATTAATCAAAATGCCCAAATTGTTCTTTACGGCGTTTCCATGGGTGCGGCAACCGTGATGATGACCGCAGGCGAAAAGGAACTGCCCAAAAATGTGAAATGCATAATTGAAGACTGCGGCTACACAAGCGTTTATGACGAAATCGGCTCACAAATTGAACGATATACACACCTGCCCGCCTTTCCGATTGCAGACGCCGGTTCGGTTGTGACAAAAATCAGAGCCGGCTATTCTTTCAGAGAAGCAAGCTGTGTGGAAGCTGTGAAGCGATGCAATATTCCGATTTTGTTCATTCACGGCAGTAAAGATAAATTTGTGCCGTTCTCCATGCTTGACGAGCTTTACTCAGCCGCAAACGAACCGAAACAGAAGCTTGTCATTGAAGGTGCAGGTCATGCCAACGCATCAACAAAAGACCCGGAGCTTTATTGGAAAACGGTTCTGTCTTTTTTGCGTGAGGTCGGGTTATAAAATAATTTTCCGATGCAGGCTGATAAAAAAATCCAATAAAAAGGCCTCTTCACGGAAAGCTGGGGAATAAACAAAAAAATAAAAAATAAATATTGAAA
>JBJEOJ010000056.1:0-3183 GCA_051880655.1 Acutalibacteraceae bacterium
CGGCCTATAAGACGATTGACAGCAAGAAAGTTTCTTCAAGCGTTTATACTCAGCTTACAACCGCAACCAAAACCGACGCTCCGTCAATCAAGGTTTCCTCAAGTGCAAAGAAAACGGCAAAAGTAAGCTGGAGCAAGGTTACGGGCGCAACAGGTTATACCGTTTATTACAGCACAAGCAAAAACGGAACATATAAGAAGCTTGGTTCAACGACTTCCACAAGCTACACAAACAAAAAGCTTTCAAGCGGCAAGACCTATTATTTCAAGGTTATTGCCAACAAGAAAGTCGGAAGCGCAACAATCAATTCCGCTTACTCGGCTGTGAAATCGGTAAAAATCAAATAAAACGAAAAAGGCCGCCGGCAGCTTACCTGTCAGGCGGTCTTTTGCAACAGATTATGACATATAGAGGCAGAGAGAAATAACTTTCTCACGCTCCTATATTAGTATGACAGACAGAAATTGAGCAGTCTGAAATATAATGTTCCCTTTTCTCTAATGCTTAAATGCAGGCGAAACCTACTGACGAAGCTTATTAAGTTTCTTATAACTAAGTCGGGCAAAGAAAAATGCAAAAAGGATTGAAATTTTGTTTCCAATGTATTGCACTTTGCTTTTTTATCATGTATAATATTCCATGGTTTTAATTTCCATTAATTTAACTGAATTATCAGAAGAAAGAAGTGTTATGAAATGTCTAAATTTTTAAAACTCAGTAAAAAGTCATTAGCAGTAATACTTTCTGTTTTAATGATTTTGCCCTTCATGCTTTCGGTTGCTTTTGCGGCTTACCTGATTGATGAAGCCCTCCTTTATCCTGACGGAATTGTAACAGAGGAAAAATACTACACTGTTACAAAAGGTATTACCGAAAAGTATATTGTTCTCAACAACACATCAAAAGACAACCAGATTAAAAATTACATTTATGAAGTTGACCTTTCGAACGAAGATCTTTCAATTGTTGCAGGCTACAACAAATGTGACGGCAACCCAAATGATTACGGAATGTTGACCTTGCCTGAGCAGGTAGATTATGCCGAAGCAAACCGAGGCGTCAATGTTGTTGCAGCTATTAACGGCGGTTGCTATAACACAAAAACCGGTGAGCCGTCAGGCTTGCTTATCATGGACGGAAAAATGCTTCATGATTATGCCAAAAACGCAAAAGATACTCAGGACAGCTTTTTTGCAATTCTCAATGACGGCACACCCGTTATAAGAAGACACGGCGGAAGAACAGACGACGTTAAGGAAGCGATTGCCGGTAAGAATCATCTTGTTGAAAACGGCGTTTATCTTAATATTCAAGACAGTAGCGTTCATCCGAGATCAGCGGTCGGCATCAAGGCAGACGGCACTGTTGTGTTCATGGTTTCCGACGGCAGACAGTCACCCGACTCATGCGGTATGACACTTAAGCAGCAGGCTTATGCAATGATGGCTTTAGGCTGTGTGGACGTTCTTTCACTTGACGGCGGCGGCTCTTCAACCTTAATGACACAGCGTGAAGCTCTTTCCGACACAACAATAAGAAATACCCCTTGCTACGGCTTTGCCCGTCCCATTGCAACCTCTTTAATGGTTTGCACAAGTGCAAAACCCACAAATGAATTTGACCACATCGCCTTCAGCGAAACGAGGTACAGTGTTTATCCTCTTCACTCTATTGTCATTAATTATGTAGGCTGTGACGAAAACGGCTTTAAAGCAAGTATTCCCAATGGTAAGCTTGTTGTTGAGGATGAGTCCTACGGCTCAATTAAGGGTTCAACCTTCTATGCAAAAGATAAAGAAGGCACAGTAAACCTCAACTATGTTGTTGACGGCGAGGTCATTGACAGTGTATCTGTTACAATTACAAAAGAAGCAGACAGTTTCATTGACATGGGAATTAAAAACTTCATACGCATGATTGGTAACATTATTGATATGTTTAAATTTATCATCCAAAAAATCAACGGTATTTTTGCATAAGTAAATATCAGGGGTTGTCGCATTTAGCACAGAATGCGACAACCCCTTTCTTGATTTTTCAAAAACTTTCTGTTAAATTATAAAATATATTTATATTTTGGGGAAGTGCAGAAAGTTTGAATAAATTCAAACTTGAAGTAAGAAGTAAGAGTGAAAAGTGAAAAGGTGCGGTGATTTTGCCTGCGGCAAAATTGATTATAATTTGTTTAACTTTTCTTTTGTGCCTTGTAGCACAGCGAAAAGGAATGGTCATAATCATGAAAACAGCAGAAAAATGAATATCTACAGCGGCTTAGGTTCTGGTGATGCTTATATCCTCGGTTTTACGGCGGATTCTCATCCGTGAAATCTGTAAAAATCAAATAAGCAAGAACTTCTTGAACTGAGTCTCTTCGGGGGCTCAGTTTTCTTTATACACGCACAAAGACCGTAGGCAGATACCTGTCAGTGTTTTTTGCAAATGATCGTGACGAATCGATAAACGGATTATTTGATTATCCAATAAATCGGCAAAAGAGACAGGCAGTTTTCTCTGTCTCTTTTTTTTAAGTATTAAAAAGCCATATAGTATCTCAAAAAAATATGCAGACCATTTGATATGGTTTGCATATTTTAAGACATAGTGCTGCAAGCAACCTGTTAGATATGGAATTTTCTGTTGTTCAAGTGGCAGATTGGCTGGGGCATATTGAGTTCGACTCTTGCCTGCTTATGCTGAAAAGCGTTCAAAAATGGAAATTGCAAACGCTCTACAAAACGAATTTCAAAAACAAAGTGTTAGATAAGTGTAGATGAAATTACAAAAAGTGTAGATGAAACGATTTTAGAGCAAACAAAAATCCCCACAAACGCCGTAACTAAGGCATTTATGAGGACTTATTCGTGGCAGGACAGAAGGACTTGAAGAAAAGACCCGCTGAATTTCATTCTCACGATGAATTTAGCGGGCGCTTCTATGTTTGATTCGAAAATTACAGTACGAAATAATACAATGTAA
Organism: Acutalibacteraceae bacterium; assembly: GCA_051880655.1. Classification (GTDB taxonomy): domain Bacteria; phylum Bacillota; class Clostridia; order Oscillospirales; family Acutalibacteraceae; genus UBA6857. The sequence goes on from JBJEOJ010000056.1 coordinate 2,977, forward strand.
AATTCGTTGGGAAACAAAACTGTTAGAAGAGTGTTAGAAAAAACGCATATCATAATCCCATTTTAAATCATTTAGATAGCAGCCCGGAAGCTTTGGAACTTCCGGGCTGTGTGAGTTATTTGATTTTTACAGATTTCACTGTCGAATAAGCGGAGTTGATTGTTGTGCTTCCGACTTTCTTGTTGGCAATAACCTTGAAATAATAGG
>JBJEOJ010000057.1:0-15748 GCA_051880655.1 Acutalibacteraceae bacterium
ATGCGTTGTTTCTGCAACAATGGGCCCGGGCGTTCGTGTTAACCCGAACAAGGTCGGTTCAGCAGCCGCAAACGCTGAAGGCTGATTTTAAATGCATCTACGGCTGTTTTTCAGCCGTAGATTTTCATTTTTTTTTGAAAAAACACTTGACATATGTATTGTCGTATGTTAAGATAATAAGGCTGTCAAACCTAAGACAGCAGGTGTAATACTTAAAGGCTATGCCGCCTGCCGAGGATAATTCAGCATAATTTCAGTTTATTAAGATTGATTTTTATGTTGTGCCTTTTCTTCGGTTATGAGGGAAAGGCACTTTCCTTTTTTACACCGTGACGCTTTGGTTTCCTTTGCGTCAAAGAAAACGGGCTTTTGCCCAAAAATTTTTCAGGAGGTGAATTCATCTTGCCAAGTGCTAAAGTTTTGGAACAGAAAAAACAGATTGTTGCTGATCTTGCAGAAAGACTGAACAATTCATGTGCCGGTGTAATCGTTGATTATAAGGGTATTAACGTTGCAGATGATACTGCTCTTCGTAAGGAATTACGTGAAGCAGGCGTTGAATATTCTGTTGTTAAGAACACTCTTCTTCGTCTTGCGATTGAATCAACCGAACTTAACGGTCTTGAAGCTGTTCTTGACGGAACAACAGCAATCGCAACAAGTGCAGATGATTATGTTGCAGCAGCTCGCATTCTCAGTAAGTTTGCTGACACACACGAAGGTTTTGTAATCAAAAACGGCTTCCTCGATAAAGAAGTTATCGATGTTGCCAAAATCAGCGGCCTTGCAAAGCTTCCTTCAAGAGAAGTTCTTCTTGCACAGGTTCTCGGTGCATTCCAGGCTCCGATTTCCGCTTTTGCCCGCGCTGTTCAGGCAATCGTCGACAAGGGCGATTCAGCTGAAGAAGCTGCACCCGCAGAAGCACCTGCCGAAGCAGAAGCTCCCGCTGAAACAGCAGAGACTCCCGCAGAGGAATAATTAATCTAAAATTTACTTATTTAATTGGAGGTAAAATACCATGGCATCAGAAAAAATTACTGCTATTATTGAAGAATTAAAGACACTCACAGTTCTTGAACTTTCAGAACTCGTTCATGCTGTTGAAGATGAATTCGGCGTTTCAGCTGCTGCTGCAGTTGTTGCAGGTCCGGCTGCTGCCGGCGATGCTCCCGCTGCTGAAGAAAAGACAGAGTTTGATCTTGAACTTACAGAAGTTGGCGCAAGCAAGCTCAACGTTATCAAGGTTGTTCGTGCTGTAACCGGTCTCGGCCTTAAAGAAGCTAAGGAAATCGTAGACAACGCTCCGAAGATCATCAAAGAAGCAATGAGCAAAGATGACGCTGAAGAAGCTAAGAAACAGCTTGAAGAAGCAGGCGCAAAGATTACTCTTAAATAATTTCCTTTCTGAAAAATTTGATTCCTATTGCATACGATTTTATGACAATCATGCAATAGGAATTTTTTTGTTTAATTATAAAAATTGATGCTTTTATTTGTTGAAACAAGCTTCTTTTTATTTCCAATACTTTTGTGAAAAATATACTATATCATTTAATTTGGTTTGTTAAAAATGACAAAATTATGTTACCCTGTTTTATAAAGGTAGACATTTTAAAATAAATATGCTATCCTATAATAAATATGAATAACATGTTAACTTGGCTTATTTTATTCTTTGTTTTTTAACAATTTCTCTATTAAAAATCATGGAAAATTGAAATTATAGTTGTGTGGTGATTTTATGATTAAAATAAGCAAAAAGATAATTTCAATACTATTATCTGTTTTAATTGTTTTATCTTTCAGTGCAGTTCTTGCTTTGGCTGAGGGAACTTTGAGTGGTTTTTCTGTCACTGTTTTTGATGATAAAGAGTGCAGTATTTCCTGGTGGAAAAGTGAGCTTGACGGAAAGTATTATATGTTTTTACCGTCTGACAGTGATCTTTCTTCTCTTGAAGTGTCTTTTAACGGTGCAGATACTGTTACCGTCAACGGTAAAACGATTGAAAACGGCAGTAAAACCGATGTTTTTGCAAAAGGCGGCGAATATCAACTCAACGCTGCGGGCAAAAAATACAATGTTGTATTTTTAAAATCAGAAAATCTTCCGTCGATTTATATTCAGACAGAATCCGGAAGTCTTGACGCTGTTCACGCTGACAAAAACTATAAAGAAAAAGCTGAAATAACTGTTGCCGAAAGCGGAAAAGTAACAATCAGCGCCGATCTTGATTACATAAAGGGAAGAGGAAATTCAACATGGCGCTATGACAAAAAGCCATACAATATTAAGTTCAGCAAGAAGATTGATTTGTTTTCAATGGGTAAGGCGAAAAAATGGAGCTTGATTGCTTCTGCCGATGAACAGTCGCTCATTCGCAATAAATCGGTTTATGATCTGGCCGAGGACGCAGGCTTGCTTTATTCATCAAAATCTCAGCATGTTGATTTATACATTAACGGTGAATACAAAGGCAATTACCTTGTCTGCGAAAGTGTCGAAATCGGATCGTCACGAATTGATATTACCGATCTTGAAGATGCGACGCAGGAAGCAAATGCCGGCATGGATATTGAAAGCTTTGAGCAGGTCGGTTCAAAGGACAAGCAGTCAGGTTATGTTGCCGATACCATCAAATATGTTGATATTCCCAATGATCCGGCAGATATTTCGGGCGGCTATCTTTTGGAATTTGAACAGTTTAACAGATATTATAAGGAAGTAAGCGGCTTTACAACCAAGCTTGGTCAACCGGTTATTTTCAAAAGTCCGGAATATGCTTCAAAAGCTCAGGCGGAGTATATCAAAGCCTATTATCAGGAATTTGAAGATGCCGTATATTCAAAAGACGGCAAAAACGAACATGGCAAATATTACAGCGATTATATTGATATGACCATGATGGCAAGGATGTATATCATTCAGGAACTTGTCATGAATCTCGACGCAAGCACAACCAGCTTCTATCTTTTCAAAGATAAAGGCTCTGATAAGTTTGTTGCAAGTCCTGTTTGGGATTTTGACTATTCGTTGGGCAAAAAGGCAAAAAGAAACGGTATTGATCTGACAGACCCCACTGTATGGTATGTAAAGTCACACTATCTTTATGATGACCGTGGATTTCTTGAAAAAGAAAATGTCAGCTTCCCCACATTGTTGACACAGCTTTGCACGCATGATGATTTTATGCAGCTTGTTAAGAATGAATGGAAAAACTGCTTTGAGCCGGTTTTGGGCAAGAGCAGAACCGAAACCATGACCAAGCTTTATCAATCGCTTAAGTCATCGGCAGTTATGGACGCAATTCGTTGGAACAGATATGAAACCACCGATGTTAATGAAAACCTGAAACAGTTTGAATCCGAAGCGCAAAGCGTCGTAACTTTCATGGAAAAAAGAACCGCTGCGCTCGAAAAAGGCTTTTCCGATGATAACGCAACGCTTATTTATGATGCCAACGGCGGCTATGGCTGCACATATAATTCTCAGATTGTTTCAGTCGGCGAAAGCGCAACCGTTTGCGGCTGCAACTTTGATTCACAGGGCTTCAGATATTTCTTCAGAGGTTGGAATACTGAGCCTGACGGAAGCGGAACATCATATGCCGCAGGCGATGAGATTAAAATGACAGATACAAAAATCACTCTTTATGCTCAGTGGCAAAAAGTTTCTGTTTTCAGTGCAATGGCAGCCAAAACGCTTGAACTTTTTGTTCAGGTGCTATATGCCCTGCTTTCAAGCTTTTTCAACAGTGTTTGTTAATTAATCACATGATGTGATTGGTTATATATGCAGTTTCAAATTGCAAAAAAAATCAGCAGCAATTTGCTGCAAGGAAAGGAATGCAAATCAATGAAACACTCTAAATTCAAAAAGGTACTTTCACTGATTCTTACGCTTGTTTTGCTTGCCACAACCGTGCCGACGGTTGCCATGGCTGCCGGCGAGTTCAGTGTTCCCAAGGGAATGTACCTTATCTCTAACACGCAGAGCAAAATTGCTCCGGGTGTCACAGAAAACAAACTTGTTACAAACAAAACCGACGGTCAAAGTCAGGTAACAGGCTATGCGGTTACCGTTGACATGTCGGAAGGCTCAACCGCTTCAATTATGGCAGGTTATGCAGATTATGACGGTACAAGCTGGAAACTGCAGTCTGTCAGAAATCAGGCTGCTGCTCTTGAAAAGAAAAAGAATGTGAATGTTGTTGCAGGTTTCAATGCTGACATCTACAACATGCAGACCGGCGAGCCGACAAATGTTCTTGTTCTTGACGGAAGAGTCATCAAAAAAGGCTTAGGCAAACCTTATTTTGCTGTTATGAATGACGGAAGCGTTAAAATCGGCAGCAGCATGACCGAAAGTATTCTTAAAGATGTAAAAGATGCTGTCGGCGGCTTCTATACGCTTGTTGAAAACGGCAAAAAGACTTCTTATGCTTCCTATACCGGAAACTTTGCACCGAAAACAGCAGTCGGAATCAAAGCCGACGGAAATGTTGTTTTCTATGTCGCAGACGGACGTAATGCCCCGGTTTCTGTTGGTCTTAACGACGTTGACCTTGCCGATATTATGATCGGTCTCGGCTGTGTTGATGTTATTAACCTTGACGGCGGCGGATCAACAACATATGCAGCTCAGTATGAAGGCAGTGACACACTTGAAATTGCCAACAGACCTTCTGACGGTGCAGAAAGATCGGTTGCATCTTCACTTTTCATTGTTTCTTCAGCAAAGCCAACGGGTGAATTTGACCACGCTTCCATAACACCCAAGGACGAACTTTATACACCGGGTTCAAGCGTTGAATTTTCAGCTTTGGGCGTTGACAGTGCAGGCGGTAAAGCAGAACTTCCGGCAGACGGAAAGTTTGTTCTTGATGATAGCTGCGCTTCCATGGGAACCATCACAGATGACGGAAAATTCGTTGCAAACGATCAGACCGGAACGGTTAAGATTAACTATGTTTCCGGCGATAAGGTTTGCGGCAGTACAGAAATTGATATTGTTGTTCCCGATGAACTGTATATTCCGAGCGATGAAGTTTCTCTCGGTTTTGAAGAAACAACCGATTTCGGAATTGTTGCAAAATACAAAGACAGAATCATCAACATGAAAGCCGGAGACATTGATTGGTCAATTGCCGATGAAGAGGGAAATGACATCAGCGGCAAGGCAGGAACATTCGACGGTCTTGAATTCACAACTCTTGACGGTGTGACAATCAATGCAGTTATTACAGCTAAATGTAAGTTTAATGCTGAACTCAGCGTTACAATTAAGGCGGTTATCGGCGCTCTTCCGGTTACTTTGTATGATTTTGAATATACAACAGACAAGGCTGAGGCAGAAGCAGATCCCGATCTTGAATGGATTCCGTCCTATCAGATGCCGAGATTTGACAGATCCATCGGAACATCAAGTGCATATCAGGCAGGAGAATTCCGTGAGCAGGGTTATCCGCTTTATTGCTGGCCGAATGCATCTCTTACCGACCAGGATTCTATGAAAGCAACGATTGTTTCAAAAGAAGACGGCGCTCCCGTTCGTTTTGGCAATCATTCACTTAAAATTGATTATAACTACGAAACTTATAACGGATCATCGAACTCTAATAACTATCTTCGTGTTACGGATCCCGACCATGCTTTTGAAGGCTCACCGACAAAGATTGGCGCATGGGTTTATGTTCCGGAGGGAACGGCAAACTTTGTTCTTTATCTTAACTGTGCTAACCAATGTGACGATCCGGTTAACGGATATAATTATGCATATGGTTCAGTTACCAATTCAATCATTGATTCAAAGAAGGTTGAAACGGGTATTAACTGGACAGGATGGAAATATTGTGAGTTCGATTTAACAGACTCCAGCAATGCCGGTACCGGTAATCAAAATGCACCGTTCGGCTTCTATCAGGGCTGTGGCGTATTCTGGATTTCATATCAGACCAATAAAGGAAATCCTTTTGGTGATAAAACTGCTTCAACAATTTATCTTGACAACATTCAGCTTATCTATGGTGCTGATGTGGATGACAAAACAAATCCGCTTATCAATTCAATTAATGTCGGCGGTGTTGAAATTGAAGACGGCAAAACCGTTCTTGATTCTAATGTTAATACATTCAGAGCTTCTTATGCCGATGCTGAAGATAAATATGCAACAGGCATCGATTACAGCGAAGTCAAAATGTTCTTTGACGGAGTTGATGTAACTGACAAATGCTATATCAACGAGGGCGATGAAGAAATCTATTTCTATGACGCTGAGCTTGCAAACGGAACACACAACATTGAAATCAGTGTTAAGGATAAGTTCGGAAACGAAACCTCCGAAAGTCGTTATTTCACTGTAAAAGGTTCTTCCGCTTCCACACAGGTAAATCTTGTTGCTCTTGATGAAACACCGATTCTTGGTGACAAATATAACCTTGCAATCACATCTGACGGTGTTCAGAATGTAAGCAGTGCAGATATAAGCCTGAAGATTCTTTCGAACTTCACAAAATATTGGAACAAATATGAAGTTGTTGCAGGCAAAGGCTATGCACTTGACGGTGAATCAACATATGATGCAGATAAATCAACAATCAACTTCAAGGTCAGCAAAACAAGTGACGAATGTGATGACGGTATTATTGCAAAGATTGTTTTTGATATTCCGACAAATGTTCCGGAGGGACTTGAAGTAACTTACAGAATTGCAAAAGGCTCTCTTACATTTATTGACGCAGTGGGAGAAAAATTTGTAAGTTCATTCTCAGGAAAGATCACAACAACCTGCGCCTCTCCGTTTGTTCTCACAACTGACACAATGGTTGTCGGCTCAGAGGGCGGAAACATCTATGTTACCGACAGAGACGGAAATGCTGTCGAAGATGTTAATATCTACACAAGTGCAGGCGAGCTTATCGGCGTAACCGATAAAGACGGTAAGGCATTTACCGACAAGTTTATTTCATCGGTTATGAGCTTTGAAATCTATGCTGAAAAAGACGGCAAGCTTTCATTTATTCTGACTTCACAAAGCTATCCTTGCGGCGGTGACGAAAGCGGCAAACCGAGCTATATCAAGCTCAACGCTTCTGCAAAACCGTATTCAACAAAGAATATTTCCTGGATGTCTTCACCGCTTGCAAGTCAAGCAAAGGCTGTGGTTGAATATGCCGTTAAATCCGACTACGAAGCAAACGGCGAAAGTGCGTTCAAGACTTTTGAGGGTACAAGCACTCTGAAAGAAATGAACAGCACCGCAGCAATTGATACCAACTATGCTGTCAGAATCAACAGTGCTGTTTTAACAGGTCTTAAGGCTGACACAGAGTATGTTTACAGAGTCGGCGACGGAAAGATTATGTCTGACATCAAGACATTCTCAACCACCAGAAAAGGTGAAGCCGTAAACTTCTTCGTAATCGGCGATACGCAGGCTTCTGACACAACCAATACCGATAAGATTACTGAAAATCTTGCTTCTTCCGGAATTGATTTCAGCTTCGGAATTCAGACCGGCGACGCCATCGATAACGGCGGTAACTATTATATGTGGTCAAAGATTGCAGAAGTTTTGAGTTCCGGTTATCTCGGCAATATTGACATGATTCATGTTCTCGGCAACCACGAATATTACGGTGATGAGAACGGATCAAACGCTTCGGCATATTTCAATCTTCCGGGAACGGAAAATGAAACAGCACCTCTTTGCTATTCGGTTCAATACGGAAATGTTTATGTTGCAGTAATCAACTATTCAACTCTTTCCGGTTACAGAGAAGCCGCAAAATGGCTTGTTGAAGATGCAAACGCTTCAACAGCTTCATGGAAGATTCTGACAATGCATCAGCCGCCTTACTTCACAAATCCGTCCGGCACATCGGAAAGCTTTACGGAAATTATGGCTCCGGCAGTTGACGATGCAGGAATCGATGTTGTATTCTCAGGACATGACCACTCTTATGCAAGAACAGAGCCAATGACCGGTGGTGAAGTTGACAAAGAAAACGGCGCAGTATATTATATCTGCGGTTCAACCGGTGAAAAGTCATATGAAGTAATTAATAATCCGGATCATCACTATGCTATGACGATCGGAAAGAAATATAACGCAATTTATCTTACCGTTCAGGCAACAGATAAAACGCTTGAAATCACAACCCGTGAATATACCGAGAGCGGTGAAGATATCATCATTGATACTTACAGCGCATCAAAAGAAATCAACTGTAAAGATGCAGGTCATAATTTCAACTATAATGACGGCTATCTCACCTGCTCAGTCTGCGGATATTGTGAACCTTTGGGAATCTACACAGGCTTTGCAACCGATGAAGCAACCGGCAGAACGATGTATTTTGTTCTCGGTAATGCAAGAACCGGTTGGCAGACAATCGGTGATGACGCTTATTACTTTGATGAAAACGGTCTTGCCGTAACAGGTAAGCAGTCAATTACTCACTATGACAAAGACGGTAATGCTTTTGAAGCTGTTTGCGAATTTGACGAAAGCGGAAAACAGCTTGGCGCAGCATTTGTAAAAGACTCATCAGGCGTTACAAGAGCATACCGCGGTGGAGAACTTCTTAAGAACTGGCAGGAAATCAACGGCGATCTCTATTACTTCTCAAGAAGCGACGGAGCAATGCGTACAGGCAAAACCACCATCACCCTCAGAACCAATCAGAAGCTTGATTGTGTATTCTCTGAGGACGGCAAACTGATCAAAGGATGTCTGTATAAGACTGACGACGGAACTGTTTACTATTGGGGCAGTGAGCCTGTAAGCGGCTGGGAAGAAATTGACGGCGACAAATATTATTTCATGCCTGACACGCATTACATGGTAACCGGTAATGTTGTAATCGACGGCACTGAATATGCATTTGATTCTAACGGCATTCTTTGTCACGAAGGCTTCCATAAGTTCAGTTCCGCTTGGGATGTTGAACTTGTTGAAGGAACTTGCACAACAGACGGAAAGATTATGCATATTTGCAAAAAATGCGGTGCAAGATTTGAAGAAATTATTCCGGCAACAGGTCATGTTGATCTGGACGAAGACGGAGTATGTGACGTATGCGGTAACAACGTGGATTCCGGTTCTTCAACTAACAGCAGCTTTACGTCTAAGCTTTTGATCAAGATTTTTGAAATCTATAACAGAATCATTAAGTTCTTCCGCGATATTTTCGGCAAGATGTTTTAAACAAGTAAGCTGAATTAAATTTCAACACAGAGTCACCTCGGGGTGGCTCTGTGATTTTTTAATAATTTTAGTTTTTGGGGCTTTATTTTTAACCATTTTTATAGTATTATATTATAATATAATTTGACTGTCAGTATATTTGATTGATTATTAAAAATTGAAGGGACTGTTAAAATGAGCAAAATATTGATCGTTGACGATGACAAAGATATTGCGGCATTGGTTTCCGATGCTCTTGAAGATGAAGGCTTTGAAACAAAAATATTGGATAACGGTGAAGAAGCACTCGAATATATTACTCTTAATGCTCAGGATATTTCTTTAATAACACTTGACATTATGATGCCGGGGATAGGCGGTCTTGAGATTTGTCAGAAAATCAGAAATAAGGTTGATTGCCCGATTATTTTTGTCTCTGCAAAAGGAAAAACAATTGACACTGTTCTCGGTCTTGAGCTTGGCGCAGACGATTACATTTCAAAACCGTTTGTTGTTGAAGAACTTGTTGCAAGAGTCAAAGCTCATCTTCGCCGTGAACAAAGAAATAATGTTACTGCCGAAGAAGGCATAATCAAAGTCGGTGATATTGAAATCCGTACAGGCTCTTTTGAAGTTTTCAAAGGCGGGAAAAGTGTTTCGGTTTCAACAAGAGAGTTTCAGCTTTTGCAATATTTAATGGAAAATGCCGGCAAAGTTTTAACCAGAGAGCAGATTTTCAATCATGTCTGGGACACCGAATTCGGTGACATCGGAACTGTTGCGGTTAACATTAAAAGCATAAGAGACAAGCTTGATCCAAACAATGACTATATCAAAACGGTCTGGGGAGTCGGATATAAGTTTGTCAAAGCCGTTTGATAAACTTGTCAAATCTGAAAAGGTGAATATTAATGAGCTTTAACAGAAGAACCAATTTTGTTCTTATTCTCGTTTTTCTTGTTTTGATTTCTCTTTTTGCATTTTCTTATAATGAATCAATTTCTACCGTACTTTCAAATGCGGCAGATAATGACAAGGAAATGCTTCAAAGCTATAATAATGAAATTATTAAACGGCTGACGAAAGCAGATAATATCAGCGAGTGGTCTGATATTGTTGATGACTATGAAACCATTGTTGTAACGGTTGAAAACAGTTCAAATGATGTTATAATAAAAGCTGAAAACAGTCCGGTTGTTTCTGCTCTGGACGTTAAGGTGCGTACGGCTTTTGAATATAAAGGCAACGCTTATCTGATTACGAGCTCGGTCTTTATTTTGCGAGATTACCAAAAAGATATTTTGCGATTTGTGTGTATTGAGCTTTTGATTGCGGTTTCGGTTGTTGCGTTGATTATATTTATAATTTATACAATAATGCTTCGCCCGTACAGACGGTTTTATAATTCAATTGAAGAATACGAGAAAACCGGAAAATTTCGTGAAACAAAATTCAGAGGTTATATCGGACGAGTTTATGAACGTTTCGGTGCTTTGACAAAAAATCTTGAGCATCAGCAACAAAATCAAAGGCGAATTATTGCATCAATTTCACATGATATAAAAACACCGCTTACTTCAATAATGGGTTATACGGAAAGACTGAAAAAGGACAATATTTCACCCGAAAGACGTGAAAGGTATATTGATACCGTATATAACAAGGCGCTTGAAATCAGAGGACTTGTTGATGAATTCGATGAATATTTAAGCTATAATATGCTTCAGTCGGTTTCAACCGAATATATGACTTTGCCTCAGCTTTGCGATATGATACGCGAAGAATATGCCGATGAACTTGAAAACATGGATGTTGATTTTGAAATTATTTGTCATGACAGCAAAAAAGGCGTAATGATTGACAAACAAAAAATGAAGCGTGTTTTCGGAAACATGGTCGGCAACAGTCTGAAGCATTTCACACATGAAGAAAAAAAGATTCGCATTGATGTTGAAACGATAAAAAACAAGGTGATGATAAGCTTCAATGATAACGGAAGCGGAGTTGATGACGACAAGCTGGAATTAATTTTTGAACCGCTTTATACGTCTGATCAAGGTCGCAGAGTTGCAGGACTGGGTCTTGCAATCTGCCGTGAAATTGTTGAAAGCCACGGCGGAAAGATTTATGCAAACAAGTCAGATCTGGGAGGACTGAAAGTTTGTATTGAACTTGACTGCCATTAAAGCATTGTTAAAGATTATTCAGTGATTAATAAAACAGGTGATATAAATTGAACAAAAACAAACCAAAGATAAATAAAGATCTTATATTGCAAAAACTCAAATTTGCCGGAATAAAGATCTCTGAGCTTTTTAAACGCTTTGCTTTTTTCATAAATCGTCATAGGATTGCAACAATAATTATAACCGTTCTTGTTGTGATAATTGTTGCGGTTTTCGGTGTAATCAATCATTTCTTAAATAAAATCAATTTTGTTGATGTAAACAATCAAACCGCTGCAGTAACGACGACACAGCCAACCTTGCTGACCCTTGCAAGCGGTGAGGTTATTGACGTAAGCGGTCTTAAGCAAGATGAAAACGGAAGGTATGTTTTGTCCGACGGAAGAAAGATTGACGTCAACGGAACGGTCTGGAATCTTGACGGAAGCGTTGTTTTTTATGACGGGTCATACGTGACCGCTGCCGGAGTTGCGGTTTTGCGTGACGGAACAACAATTTATACCGATTCAACCGTTGTTTTTCAAGACGGAGATTTCATTTTAGATACGGGAATAAAAGTTGACAGAGAGGGATATGCAACGTTCAAAAAGGATGAAAAAGCGCATATAACAACCTTTACAATTAATAAAGACGGTACGATTAAATTAAACGATTCATCGGAAATTAAGATCGGTTCTGTTAATTCAGATTCGGACAATGCCGAAGATGATGAAAATACAGTTAAAAACGCGAAAAAAGATCCAAGTACAAAAAGTGCATTTGATGAAAACGACAAAAAAATCGAACGTAATTTTAATGACAAAAAAATATGGTATAATGACAATATCATGAATATTCTGGTCATGGGAATCGACTATGGCAGTAAGACGTATCCCTACGGACGTTCGGATTCAATGATTGTTCTTTCAATTAACAAGCAAACAAAAAAAGTTAAGATGATTTCTTTTTCAAGAGCTGTTTATGTTGCAATAAACGGTTATGATAATACAAGACTTAACCATGCTCACGGTTACGGCGGAGCAGCTCTTGCAATTGACACAATTGAAAGAAACTATAAAATCAGAATTGATAATTATGTCAGCACAAACTTTGATACTTTTCAAAAGTTGATTGATGTAATCGGAGGTGTTGATATCGAACTTACTTCTGCTGAAGCAAAGGCACTTAAAAGCAAGATTCAAAAGCAGGGCCTGACTTACAACGGTGCCGGAACATATAATTTGAAAGGCGAACTGGCACTTAATTATGTCAGATTGAGAAAAATTGATACAGACAGAGCCAGAACACAACGTCAGCGAAATGTTCTTATGGCAATTGCCAACAAGGCAAAAAATATGAACGTTTTTCAAATTACAACAACACTTAACAATATTTTGCCTTTAATTACAACTGATCTTTCAAAAACAGAAATTTTGTCGCAGGCTGTCTCTCTTCCGTCTTATTTAAACGGAACGGTTGAGCAAGCTGTCATACCGCATAAATCAACAAACTTGCAGCTTGTTGACGGATTTGAAGTTTTGCTTATTGATTGGGACGATGAAGTCAAATATGTTCATGATTTATTTTACGGGGATGTTGTTCCGAGCTATTATGAAAAATAATTTTTAACGTGTGTTACACATGGGAGGATAAAAATGAATTTTATAAAAAAACACAAAGTATTTACGATCATTGTTGCAGTTATAATTGTTCTTGTTGCCGCTGTTGCAATTACGGCAAACGTATACTTGAGTAAAATTAACTTTGATAACGGAACACTTCAAACGGCGCCGACAAATCCTGACGAAAGCGATGAAGAAGGCGATATTCTCAATTCCGGTGAGCTTTCCGCCGAGGATTCATCGGCACTTTCAACAGCTGATGCAGCAATCAGAGCCAACCTTGATGATTCAAAAGTCTGGTACAGCGATGAGGTTGTGAACATTCTTCTTATGGGTATTGACTACGGAAGCGACACTTTCCCTTATGGACGTTCAGACTCAATGATTGTTCTTTCAATCAACAAAACGCTGAAAAAAATCAATATGATTTCTTTTTCAAGAGCGGCTTATGTTTCAATTCCGGGTTACAACAACACCAGACTTAACCATGCCCATGGTTACGGCGGACCGGCACTTGCAATAAAGACAATTGAAAAAAACTATAAAATCAGAATTGACAATTATGTCAGCACTACATTTGATTCGTTTAAAAAGATCATTGACGCTGTCGGAGGAGTTGAAATAACCTTAACTCAGGCAGAAGCAAAAGTATTAAGCAGCAAAATCGGCAGCTCTGCTGCAGGAACCTACAATCTTAACGGTGAACAAGCTCTTGTTTATGCAAGACTCAGAGCAATAGACACTGACAGAGACAGAACCGGCAGACAAAGAAAAGTCCTCATGGCAATTGCCAACAAAGCAAAATCAATGAATGCATCTTCAATTTTAAATATGCTTAACACCGTTTTACCGTATGTTACAACAGATATGTCAAAAACTCAGCTTGTTTCGCAGGTTGCAAATGCAATTTCATATCTTAAATGGGAAACCCACCAAGAAGTTATTCCGCACAAGTCTTCGGATTTGGTTCTCAGAGGCGGATTTGAAGTTCTGCTAATTGACTGGGCGGACGAAGTAAAATATGTTCATGATTTGTTTTACAGCGGAAATACCATCAAGTATGAAACAGCTGCATAAAATTACGGAGAAAAGATTTTGACACTTAAAAAGAACGATGAAATAACACTTGAAATAACCGCTCTCTCTTCACAGGGGAGCGGTGTCGGTCATTATGAGAAAATGGCCGTTTTTGTTGAAGGCGCAGTAACCGGAGACAGGCTTCTTATACATATAATCAAGGTTAAGAAAAGCTATGCTGTCGGAATTATTAAAAAAATAATCAAGCCGTCAAAATACCGGATACCATCCGACTGTTGCGTTTCTGAAAAATGCGGCGGATGCTGTTATCGGCATATTGACTATGAGCACGAGCTTGAAATGAAAAAGCAAACGGTTCAGGACGCGTTGACAAGAATCGGCGGTCTTGATATACAAGTTGAGGAAATTTTAGCTTCCGGCAAATCAAACCGCTATCGCAACAAAGGACAGTATCCTATCGCTATGGATAAAAGCGGCAAAACATTAATTGGTTTTTATGCAAAGCGAAGTCACAGAATTATTGACAGCGGCGATTGCATGCTTGCACCCGAAGAGTTTAAAAAAATTCTTGAAGTAATCAGAATTTGGGCTGCAAAAGCCGGAATAAGCATTTATGATGAAGAAACGGGCAGGGGAATACTGCGTCACATTTATTTGAGAAAGGGCCATAAAACAGCGCAGACCATGGCATGTCTCGTGATTAATGCCGATGATGTTTCAAAAAAAGATTTACTTATAAAAGAACTTACCGAAGCTGATGAAACTATATGCTCAATTGTTTTGAACATAAACAAAAATTCAACAAACGTAATTCTGGGTGACAAGTGCAAAACAATTTACGGAAAAGACTATATTGAAGATGAGCTTTGCTCTTTACGTTTTCGCATTTCTGCTTTGTCCTTTTATCAGGTAAATCCGGAGACAGCGCAGATTCTTTATGAGAAAGCAAAAGAGTTTGCCAAGCCTTCAAAATCGGATACGGTGCTTGACTTATACTGCGGAACAGGTACAATCGGGCTTAGCATGGCCGACAGTGCTAAAAAAATAATCGGTGTTGAAATTATCCCGCAGGCAATTGAAAATGCAAAGGAAAATGCAAAGCTGAACAGAATTGAAAATGCCCGTTTTATTTGTGATGATGCCGCAGGTGCAGCCGAAACGCTTCTTAAAGAAGGTCTGTTCCCTGATATTATAATTCTTGATCCCCCGAGAAAAGGCTGTTCAAAAGAGGTAATCGATACCGCAGTAAGTATGAATCCCGAACGGATTGTATATGTTTCATGTGATCCTGCAACTCTTGCAAGGGATTGTAAACTTTTTTCTCAACTCGGTTACAAGGCCGAACGAGTTGTGGCGGTTGATATGTTTCCGAGGACGAATCATGTGGAGACGGTCTGTTTGATGTCAAGATGAGAGAAATAAATAGCGAAAAGTAGCGTATTTACGGGCTTTTTTGAGATTAGGCAATAGCTCATGAAAGTCCGTAATTCTTATATTGAAACATATCTACTGTAATAACGGTCTGAGAGTTTAGGCTGTGGGTTAGATGTTGTGGGTTGTGGCACTAGGATAGATGTTATCTAGGGTGCAAACTCAATTTGAGTGAGTGATTTAGATGTTGTCTAATCCGGCAACTCGACTGTTGGCAATATGGCAGGCAGTGGATTAGATGTTATGGAAGGAGGCTGACTATATGGAGTATGTATTTATGACTCGTTCGTTTTGGAAGGAAATTAGAT
>JBJEOJ010000058.1:0-3160 GCA_051880655.1 Acutalibacteraceae bacterium
TGTTGAGCTTCCGAAAAGTCCGAACAGGGATTTGAGTGCATCACCCTCGGTTTTTTGGAAAACAAAGGTAAGTCCGAGTGAAAGCAGACCTGAAATAAAACCGATAACCACGCCTTCAATCAGGAACGGCCAACAAATAAAGGTGTTTGTTGCACCAACCGATTTCATAACCTGAATGTCAATCTTTCGGTTAACCATTGTGATTTTGATTGTGTTGCCGATAATAAACAGTGAAACAACAATCAGAACAACAACCATGATAAGACAAATCGCCGTCACAGAAGCCTGAAGTGTAGAAATCTGATTAACAATTTCCTGACTTTCACGGACTGTATCAACATTTTCAACATTTTTGATCGCCTGAAGCGTAACACTGAATTCATCAATGTTGTTAACAATGATTCTGTAAGAATCCGGCAATGGATTATCAATTACGCCGTCAAACAAATCTTCTTCAACGCCGAATTCATCAAGCTGCTGTTTATAGCCTTCTTCTTTTGAAACAAACTCAACGCTTTCAACGTTATTTATTGAATTAAGATCCGTATAAACTTTATTAAGAGCTGTGTCATCAATTCCGTCTTTAACAAACGCAACAACAACATTTTGCTTTTCAACATCTTTAACAAGATTCTGAATGTTCAGAAGCAGCAGACATGAAACGCCTATCAGAAGCAGACAGGCAGTTAAAACACTGATTGAAGAAAGAGACATGCTGCGGTTTGCAACAAGGTTGTGAAAGCCCATTTTTGTAAGATATGAAGTATTGAGACCGCCGGACCTTCTTTTATTGCCTTTTTTTCTTTTAGCCATTGTTATCACCGTCCTGCATTAAAGTCTCTGTTTCAACTTCAGTTTCTTCAAAAGAACTTCCATCAGACGGTTTGCCGATGGCTTCATCAACGCTTTTTTGAATCATTTCCTGCTTTTCCTGAGCTCTTGACGGAATATCGGAAACGATTCTGCCGTCTTCAATGGTAACAATTCTGTGGTCAAACTGATGAACAAGCTCAAGGTCATGAGTAACAACAACAACGGTTGCACCGAGAGAATTAATCTTGTCAAAAAGGCTCATAATTTCTCCCGAGAGAATCGGATCAAGGTTTCCGGTCGGCTCGTCCGCAATGATAACTCCCGGATTGTTAACAAGAGCTCTTGCAATCGCAACACGCTGTTTTTCGCCCGTTGAAAGCTGATTGGGATAGTTTTGCATTTTTGTTGACAAATCAACAAGCTTCAGAACATAACGAACTCTTTTTTTGATTTTTCTTTCGCTCATTCCGATAACTCTCAAAGCGAAAGCAACATTGTCATAAACCGTCATTTTGGGAATAAGCCTGAAATCCTGAAAAACAATTCCGAGCATTCTTCTCAGATACGGCAAATCACGCTTGCGGATATTGTGCAGGCTATAAGGTCCGACGCGGACAAAGCCGGAATCGACCTTTTCCTGTCCCATAATAACATTAAGAAATGAACTTTTTCCGGCACCTGAAGCGCCGACAATGAAAACAAATTCACCGTCGTCAATTTTTACATTGACATTGTCAAGAGCGACAACACCGTTTGTTTTGTATTTCATCGTTACATTTTTAAATTCTATCATTTTAAATTAATCACACCCAAAAATTATAAAGGTAAAAACCGGATTTAATATTTGACAGGCTTTGCATCAAGATATTTTTTAACCATAAGGGCAACCTTGAAAACAATTGCATCATCAAATTCTCTCAGGTCAAGACCTGTCAGCTTTTTGATTTTTTCAAGTCTGTATACAAGAGTGTTTCTGTGGACAAAAAGCTTTCTTGAAGTTTCGGAAACATTGAGATTATTTTCAAAGAACTTCTGAATTGTAAAAAGAGTTTCCTGATCGAGACCGACAATTGAACCTTTTTTGAAAATTTCTCTGAGGAAGGTTTCGCAAAGAGTTGTCGGAAGCTGATAAATAAGTCTGGCGATACCGAGATTTTCATAGGTAACAATTGTTTTTTCCGTGTCAAACACCTTTCCGACTTCAAGAGAAATCTGTGCTTCCTTGAATGAGCGGGGAAGCTCCTTGACACCAAGAACAATTGTTCCGATTCCGATCAGACAGTTGATATAATATTCCGTATGAAGCGTGTCCACAATTGAACGGGCAAGCTTTTCAAGGTCATGAACATCGTTGCCCTGTCTGACTTCTTTGACAAGAACAATATCGGTTTCGTTGATATTGATGACAAGATCTTTGTTTTTGTCGGGGAAAAGACGTGAAATTGCCTCAACAACCGAAACATCGCTTTTTTCGGTTGTTCTGATGAGAAGAACACTGCGCAAAACTTCATTGTTGATTCCGAGCTCACGGGTTTTAAGGTATATATCTCCCGGGAGAATGTTATCAAGAATAACGTTTTTGATGAAATTGCTGCGGTCATATTTTTCATCATAATATTGTTTTATGTTGTTGAGAGAAACGGCAATGAGCTTTGCAAAGCTTGCTGCGTTTTCATCATCTCCGTCAACAAAAACAGCACAGTCAGGATGCATCTGCATTCCGATTGCAAGAAATGTTTTGCCTGAAATTACCACCGGTTCAAAGTTTGAAAGTTCATCTTTGAAATTAACGAAATATGTTTCTCCGATTCTTCCCAGGTCACTGCAGCAGATGATGGTTCCCGCTTTATCAACAACACCTATCGTTCTGTCAATGGCATCTTTCATCTGATGAATAATTCCCTGAAACAATCTGTTCGACATAAAATATGGCCCCCCAACTTAAAAAATCATTAAAATTTGTTTGTTTATACATTTTGACTATCGTCACTTTTACCATTCTACACAATTTATCGGCATTTTGCAATATAAAAGAGCAAAAATTTTAGATATTTTTTTCATCACCTTACCTGGGCAAAGGTATTTTTTTGTTATTTCTGTCATTTTTTTTGATTTTTCGAGGTTTTTTTCGTCAAATTTTACATTGTATAAAATAACCATAAAATCAAAAATTTACCTGTTTTTATTGACAATTTATAATTATAGCTGTTTTTCATGTACATTTTGACCAATAGACAAAGAGAATGAAAGGTATAAAAAGACAATTGTATTTTTTATTTTTAAAATCTATTGACAACTATTACTGCCTGTGTTAGAATCAAAAAAGATAATTGTAGTTTTTGGGAAA
>JBJEOJ010000059.1:0-3145 GCA_051880655.1 Acutalibacteraceae bacterium
CTTTCGGTAAGTTTGTAGTCCTTTTCTTATTTAGGCTGTTTTTTTACAGCCCCTTGAGCTATTTTTACAATTATTTAATCATGCTTGCAATTTCAGCGGCAAAGTTTTCTTCTTTCTTTTCAATGCCCTCGCCTCTTGCATAGCGTGTGAAGCCCTTAATTTTGATTTCAGCACCAAGAGCTTTTGCGGTGTTTTCAACATATTTTGCAACGCTGATGTCACCGTCTTTAACAAATGCCTGATCAACAAGGCAGGATTCTTTATAGAACTTGCCAATTTTGCCTTCAACGATTTTTGCAAGAACCTGTTCGGGCTTGTTAGCCATTTTCGGATCTTCTTTCATCTGAGCGATGAGAATTCCTTTTTCATGCTCAAGAACTTCAGCCGGAACAGAAGCTGCATCAAGATAAGACGGGCTCATTGCTGCAACCTGCATTGCAACGTCTTTACCCATAACAACAAACTCATCTTTTGCTGCGGTTGCATCATCGGTTTCAAATTCAACCATAACGCCGACGCTTCCGCCTGCATGGATATAGGTTTCAACAACGCCTTCTGTTCTTACAAAACGGCGAACTTTCATGTTTTCGCGAATCTTGAGGAAGAGTTCCTGAACAGCTTCGCCAACGCTGAGACTTCCGCCTGAAATTGTTTCAGCGAGAAGAGCGTCAACATCTGCGGGGTTCTTTTCTGCAACTGTTTTTGCAATGTCAAGGGCAAGAGCCTTGAACTCCGGATTGTTTGCAACGAAGTCGGTTTCGCAGTTAACTTCAACAAGCACACCGATTTTTGCTGCTTTGTCGTTATATGCTACAACAACACCCTCAGCAGCAACACGGCTTGCTTTTTTTGCAGAAGAAGCGAGTCCTCTTTCTCTGAGAATATCAATAGCCTTATCCATATCTCCGTCTGTTTCAACAAGAGCTTTCTTACATTCCATCATGCCTACGCCTGTTTTTTCGCGCAGTGCCTGAACATCTTTAGCTGTAAATGCCATAATAAATTCCTCCTGAATGATAGTATTTCAATTTAAAATCAGCCCGCATAAATGAAAATCAGTTATACGGGCAAAAAAGTCAGATTATTCAGCTGCTGCTTCTTCAGCTTCGGGTTCAGCTTCAGCTTCGGGAGCATTTGCTTCGCCCTGTCTGCCTTCGATAATAGCATCAGCCATTGCGCCTGCAATCAGTCTTACGGCACGGATTGCATCGTCGTTGCCCGGAATTACATAGTCAACTTCGTCCGGATCGCAGTTTGTGTCAACGATTGCAACAATGGGAATACCGAGCTTGTGTGCCTCGGCAACAGCAATTCTTTCTTTTCTGGGGTCAACAATAAAAAGTGCAGCAGGCTGACCTTTCATTTCTGTGATACCGCCCATGAATTTTTCAAGCTTTTCAATTTCAAGGTTGAGCTTGATAACTTCCTTTTTCGGAAGCATTGCAAAAGTACCGTCCTGCTCCATAGCTTTGAGCTGAGCAAGTCTCTTGATTCTTGTTTTGATGGTGTTGAAGTTTGTGAGCATACCGCCGAGCCAGCGAGCGTTTACATAAGGCATGCCGCAGCGGATTGCTTCTTCACGGATTGAATCCATTGCCTGCTTTTTGGTTCCGACGAAAAGAACTTCGCCGCCGTTTTCGGAAACTTCACGAATGAACGAATAAGCTTCCTCAAGCTTCTTAACGGTTTTCTGAAGGTCGATGATGTAAATACCGTTTCTTTCTGTGAAAATATATTCACTCATCTTGGGGTTCCATCTTCTTGTCTGATGTCCGAAATGAACACCGGCTTCAAGAAGCTGTTTCATTGATACTACTGACATTTGAATGTCCTCCTTTTGTTTTTTAACCTCCGCATGTTCAAAAGTGCACCGCGTCACACGACGAACAAGGCAGACTAATCCCATGCGTGCGTTATCTTTGGCATTATAGCACATGAAAACATCAGATTTCAAGTGTTTGCCGCAATTTTTTTAATGTTTTTTGAAAAGGTTTTCCTGTAACGAGAGCATCTCACTTCTTCTTTTCTCTTCCTGCTGCTTGTCAAGAACATAAGTGCCGTCAGCTTTCTTGACAAGAACACTGCCCTCATGAGTACCCTCAGGCAGTTCTGACAGTGCAATTTCAACATGAATGCAATCTTCGGCTTCGCAAACGGCTATTTTATTTTCAATTCTGTCAACAATAAGCGTCACTTCATTCACCTCTTAAAATCCGGTGTTGATTGAATATCCTTCGGCTGTGCAGGTAAAGACAATATTCCCTGCAAGGTCGGTTCGGTAATATTCAATTTTGTTGCTTTTGAGATAATCGATGATTTCTTCATGCGGATGACCGTAGGAATTGTTTTGACCGCAGGAAATGACGGCAACATCAAAATCGGCTTTGCCGAGAAATTTTTCATCAAGCGAACTGTTGCTTCCGTGGTGCGCCATAATCATTATATTGCATTTAAGGTTCGGATTATAATTTTCAATGCTTTCCATTTCTTCTTTTTCGGCGTCACCGGGAAAAATGAATGTTGTTCCTGCCGCTTTAACCTTGCAGATGACAGACATATTGTTTAAATCTTTGTTTTGTTCAACCGGGCCGAGAATTTCAAGGGACGCATTGCCAAGTTTATATTTATCGCCGTAATTCGCTTCAACGGCATGAATATCCTTTTCGTCAATTTTTTTCAAAAATTTTTCAAACGAGCGTGTTGTCGGAATATTTATTTGAGTAAGGTGCGGCAAGATGATGTTATCAACATCAAAAGAATCAAACACATCGGCAAGTCCGCCGATATGGTCGGTGTGAGGATGGGAAGCCACAACATAATCAAGCTTTTTTATCCCGGCTTTTTTAAGATACGAAACCACCGTTTCGCCGTATTCGCTTTCACCGGCATCAATCAGAAATCCGCTTTCACCGCATTGAATCAGCGTAGATGAACCCTGACCGACATTGATTATGTGAACCGTAACCGATTCGGAGGATACAGACGCATTGTCATAATCCGGCGGCGTTGCCTCTTCAAAATCACTGTTGAAACGACCGAAAATTACCGAAATAACTGCAAGCAGAATAATCAGTGCCGCAACGATAGGTTTTCGCCTTGTTTTAGAAGTGTTTCTTTTTGCCATAAGCCTTTCCTTTCGGGCTTT
>JBJEOJ010000060.1:0-15381 GCA_051880655.1 Acutalibacteraceae bacterium
CCGCAGTTAAAATAAGGGTTGCAGGTGACGATATCGCCCGCTTTCAGTCCACTGCCATTTTCGGGGATCTCAACGATCTGCGCCGAGAACTCATGTCCTGGGATCCTCGGATAAGTGGTAAAGGGCTGATTGCCGGTATAGGACGCAACATCCGCGCCGCAGATTCCGCAGTAAAGCACTTTTAACAGCGCTTCACCGTTTTTCGGCACAGGCATCTCTTTTTCTATAACTTTAATTTCACCGGGTTTGGTTATTTGAACGGCTTTCATTTCTTATGCCTCCGTGTTTATGTAATTCTTGTTCCATATAACCGCCGTTTTCAACGGTGCGCCCTTGGAATAGATTTTGGTTTCATATGCATCAATCGGGTTTTCGCAGAATTCATCCTTATCAATCAGCTCAACAAGACGGTCAAATTTGCTTTCACAAAGCAGCTCGATTGCCGTTTCCATGTGCTTCTGAGTAAAATTAATAGACGACAAAATCACCTGATTCTTGAACCCGAACGGCATGGTGTCAAAGGTCACTTTCGGGCCTAACGAAAAGCTGTTGTAAATGCCGTTGCATCCGAGAACATTATGCGCAAAAGCAATGCGATGTTCGGTTTCCGTTCCGCTCGTTCCGACGAAAATGCTTGCCGTACCAAGGATTTTTTCCGTTATTGCCTTTGCGGTTTCCCCTTCGTTCATTCCTCCCGAAGAAAGATAATCACAGGCTAGCTCGTTTTTCACAAACAAAGCCTTTTTACTGTTCTCATCGCTTCGGGCTACAAAAAGAATTTTGGCTCTCGGATGATTTCGCCTGATTTGGTCGCCGATGAAAAGTCCAGTTGTACCGAGGCCGAAAATCACAACACGCTTGAAAGTGCTTTCAACGGCCTTTTCCCGGGCGGTTGATTCATCACATTTCTGTTTGGCAAGCTCTACCCGGAAATTCTGCGCTTCGCCGATGTCGCACATACGCTCATGCTGAAAAACAGCACAGGCGTAAGGGTCAGAGAACACCAGCTTTTTTGCAAGAGAGAGCGGAAGCTGGGTCAACCCCTCATATTTTTCGGGCAGAGGCAAAAGCATGTCAGGATGAAAATATCCCCTGTCGCAGAAAATGCCGTCGGCACCGTCACAGCCGTATTCAAAATAGGTCTCGTCCTCTGTGAAACGCGTCGGGTCACAGCTGTCGCCGCCGCGGATCAGAACGATCGCAAAGCGATTTTCCGACGGCACCCAAACCACACCCTCATGACCGTTGATGAGTCTCGTTTCACTCTCGGGGAACTTGGGGCCGAGCAGCCCTTTGCATCCCATGTTCATCAGCTCGTGATCTGTTCCGCAGAAGCCGCAAAAGACCGGAATCGCTTCAACGCCCGTCTTTGTTTCTTCGCCGCGAAGTCTCTGCCGCGGCGGATTAATCAAGTTAATTTCACCGTATTGCAGCGGCGCTTTTTCATCGTTTTGAAAATAGGTTGCGAATGTTTTCAAGTTTTGCCCCTCAATTCTTTAAAATGATTGAATTTCAATGTTTATATTATCGTTTTTGTCAAACGTCAAAACTGTTCCGCCAAGCGTTTTCCCCGAGAAATAGCAGTTATACGAGCTTTTGGTCATATAGCAAAGCTTTACGCCCTCGTAATCGGCGACAAAATTATTGTTGTGGTCGTGACCGGCGAAAACATGGGTTCCGCCGTTTTCTTTAAATACCTCAAAGAAGCCATCATTATCTCTTGCTGTACAACTGTCTTCCTGACGCAGTCCGGCTTCAAAGTCGGACGTTAGTTCTTTATATTCCGGCACGGGAACATGCATGAACGCAATATTTTGAACTGCTTTTCCGCTTGTTTTCGCAATACCGGCCACTGCCCATTTGTACCATTCAATCTGATTTTGGTTGATGCCACCGTCGCTGATTTCGCCATCGGTAATTCTGTACTGTCCGTCGTCAAACATAAACAAAGAATAAACTGTATCTCCGTTTCGTGTAAGATTGACAATATAATTGCCCATGCCGTTCATACCCTCGGGGCCGCATTGGAAAAGGCAATTTTCGGCACTTTCATATATTTCGCACAGCTTTGATTTATCGACTCTGTCCTCGTAGTCGTGATTGCCGAAAATCGGTGCCCACGGGATGTCGAACTGCGCCATAAAATCGCAGAATTGCTTCGTGCAGATATCGTTCCACGCTGTCAGCACCGTATCACCGCCGACTACAATCAAGTCAGGGTTGACATTTCTGATAAGCTTTTTCAATTGAATACGGCTCATACCGTCAAGGATAAAATTGATTCCGAGGAATGCCGCAAATGTTCCATGATTTCGTATATGTATATCGGTAAGGCAAAGAATCTTAAAGTCTCCGTCACCCATTTCAAGACTTTCGGCATAATCGGGAGTATATGTATCCGCAACGCTCCACTCATCACACACGGCAACGCCTTTTTGTTCTTTCAAGGCAATCGAGGCGAAATATCCGTTGCATGCTGCGACAATTATCGAAAGAACAAGAAAAATGCTGATGATTATTTTAACGGGTTTCTTGCTCAAAAATGCTTTCATTTCGCTTCCCCCAATGCTTTAAGTTGATAAATAACTGCTGAAAAATCAGTTAAACTATGACCGTTTTTACTTTGCTCGTTTCCCTGATAATTCTGCAAAGGCAACAGTCCGTGTTTCATCAAGACTTCGCCGCTGACCTTTAAGCCTGTTATGTCCACATCATACACAAAATCAGGTGAAAGCCCTAAAAGCTTTAATTTAGGTAGCTGCGAGACAGGAAAAAATAACTTTTGAAAAAGAATAACATACGCAGTTTTTTTGTCTGCACTGACAAGTTGCCAAGCGGTAAAGTTATCCTCAAATCCATCAGTCAGCCTGTAAAAGCTGCCGTCTGTAATAAGAGGCCGCATTTGCTTATATTCAGCAATGCAGTTCTTTAAATAAACCAATTCCTCTTTCGGGAGTTTGGTCAGATCATATTGCAAGCCGAGCACACCGAAGGAGGCAATACCGTTTCTTGTTTCCAAAGTGCTTATGCGTTTAGTTTGGTGGTTGGGTACAGCCGAAATATGGTTACACATCGCGCTTATCGGATATCCGTAACTTGTGCCTTCCTGTATTAGCGCACGGGAGAGAACATCGGTATTATCTGACACCCAACCAATCGGCATAAAGCAAAGCATCCCCAAATCAAACCTGGCGCCACCGCTGGCGCACAGTTCAAACAGCACATTCGGAAATCGGGCAGTAATTTCAGAAAGAATACGGTAAAGTCCGCAAACATAAGTGTGCTGTACCTCGTAAAGCGGTGTTGCAACAGAAGTAAAATCGGAAAACATTCGGTTAAAATCCCATTTTACATAATCTGCACCGCATATGTTTATCACCGAGCATACTGTTTCAATCAAAAAGTCCTGAACCTCGCTTCTTGACAAATCAAGCACATACTGACTGCGGCCCAAAACTCTCCTGCCCTGTTCCAAACCGAGAGCCCAATCAGGGTGTAGCTCAAAAAGCTTACTGTTGCGGCTTATCATTTCGGGTTCCACCCAGATGCCGAGCTTTAACCCCTTTTTGTGCACATAATCCGTCACAGCTCTGACTCCATTGGGGAATTTGGCTCGATTTTCCTGCCAATCACCCAAAGAAGATGTGTCGTCGTTTCGTTCACCAAACCAACCGTCATCAATCACCAACAGCTCCGCGCCGATTTCGGCGGCACGGTCAGCAAGCGCACATAATTTTTCTTCTGATATATCGAAATACACGCTTTCCCAGCTGTTGAGCAAAACGGGTTTCGGTGCAGATGCCCACACTTTCGGCAGAATATGATTTTGCACAAACTTGTGCATATTTTCGGATACGCCGTTATAACCTTTTGGAGAATAGGTCAGCACGCTTTCTGGAGTGAAAAACGATTCGCCCTTCTGCAAACGGAACCGAAATCCGGCGGGGGAAATACCGTTTAAAACACGCACGCCGCCATAGGGCGAGACCTCAAACACCTCGCGGTGATTGCCGCTGTATATCAAATTAAATCCGTAGCTTTCACCTGAAAAATTATCGGCATTTTTCTCCGCTAACATCACAAACGGATTGTGCCATGCGCCGGAAGCTCCGCTTTGGGAATCACAAACGATCTTTCCTGCTGTCAGAGGTTGGTCGTGCTTAAAGCGTTCCCTAGCCCAAGCTCCGTCAAAGGTAATGCATTTATACTTACCCATAGGCAAATCTAACTGCATACTCATTATACTTTCAATGCCAACTGCATTTTTATTTGCTTTGATTTCAACATAACGAGTAATCACATCGAATTTTTCAAACAGTTGGTAGTACAAACGCATTTCAGTTTCTGTATGTTCGTCACGCAAAAGGACACATAAACATCCGTCTCCACTATGTGCCTGCGCAAAATTTGGACGCATAGGCGGTTGTGTAAGAATGTTATATCCCGCAAAAGTAAAGCCGCACAGTGTTTCACCGCAGTTAATAACACACGCATTTTCACGACGATCACCTCCGCCGAATACGGAATATTCAAACTGCATTGCATCTATCCCGTAAGTAATATCGTTTTCAGGATAAAGTGCAGACACAAGCAGCATAGAGCGCTTTTCAAAAAAGGCGCTGTAATCCATCTGCTCGCTGATTTTATCGCCGTAATATAAGTGCTGTAAATCCCCGTGTTCGGTTACGGCAAATATGTAAGATGTATTCTGCGTGTTCAGATGGA
This sequence comes from Acutalibacteraceae bacterium, assembly GCA_051880655.1. GTDB lineage: Bacteria > Bacillota > Clostridia > Oscillospirales > Acutalibacteraceae > UBA6857. The sequence continues at coordinate 4,726 of JBJEOJ010000060.1, forward strand.
ATATGTTATCTTTTATATGAATCATAGCAATTCCTCAATCAAAAATTTGTTTATATAAATGCGCAGCAAAATGAGTATTGTCAAGAGAAAAGATGTCATTGAATTTCTCGTTTGCTTCTGTTTTTTTACCTTTTCCAAGCAATCCCAAGGCTTTCATAAACAGGCAGTGAACACGGTTCTTCTTGTTCAAATCCTCATCGAATACCAAGAAGTCGGGCAATGAAACGGCGAAATAGTCGATTTTCGCTTTATCGTTTATGTGTTCGTCCGCATAGGAAATCAGCTTGTCAAAGCGTACATTCGCTTCTGCTTCCTTGCCGAGCTTTAAAAGCGCAAGCCCCTGACAGAAAATCGTTTCAGGCGGCTGATCGTTATAATACATGGCGTTTTGCGGCTCAGACAGTCCCGAAGAGGCTTTTTCAAAATATGCCGATGCTTTTTCGGGATTATTTAATGTTTCATATGCCTGTCCCAGCAAATAGTTTTGCAGATTCTCCTGCGTGCCGTAGAGCTTGCCCTCACCGAGATTATGAGGATACGAGAATGTACGCTCTGACAGCGAGATTGCTTTTTCCGCTTCACCGCTTTCGATTGCCTCTTTTGAGAGCGAGCAGAGTGCGGCAACATACTGCGCCGGCGCTTTTCCCTCGCCGCCTTCCCACGGGTGGAAGGAATGCGTCATCAGGCAATCAAGGGCTTTTTCATGCTGTCCGTTCAGATTGAGAAGCGTCACATATTCCGTATATAAATCGTCACGTGATTCCACAAGGTCAATATACTTTTCTAAAAATGCCAGTCTGTCTTTCGGCGGCATCTGTGTTTTTTTGTAAAGCTGGTCAAGCTCCATGAGCACTCTTGCATCTGTTTCGTCAAGATCAAATGCCGTTTCAAGCTCTTTCAGCGCCGATTTCTCATTGCCCTTTTTGTTGTAATAGGCAAGAGCAAGATTGCGGTGCGCTGTCGGAAATGCGGGCTTTTGCTTTGCCGTTCTCTCCCAACAAGCAATCGCGTCGTTATAGCGCTTTTTATCGTAATACAGGCAGCCGAGATAATAATTCGCCATGGCGTTATTGTTGCTGTTTGCGATTGCGTGCTCGAGCGTTAGCATATCGGGAAGTCGATGCGGAAAGCAAAGATAGCTATCAGCGTTTTCACCTTTTTCAAGACAATATTTTGTTTTTTCCCGATTGCCGAGAAGTGCATATAAATCCGCAAGATGAAAGTGCACTAACGGATAATCCGATTTTGTTTCAAGCAGTACATCAACTGCGTCACCGTAAAACCCGCCGGCTTTGTATTCGAGAGCAATCTCGATTGCGGTATCGACTCTCATCACGGGCTTTTCGCCCAAAAGCTTACGGCTTATTACATCCATCGGATCAAGTGCCGCTGCTTCTTCTGCAAGGCATACCGCCTCGTCATTTCTGCCGAGTTTACGAAGTATCAGCGACTTGAGATTTCTTGCTTTGTAATTCCGGCTGTTTTTGATGATTGCGTTCTCAATATGGTCAAGTGCGGTTTCATATTCACCTTTTCTCGCCGCAATACAGGCAAGATGATAGAACGCCGCCTCCTGACAGGCATTGCTCCACGCTGATTTATAAAAAGCGTCATAGCTTTCCGACAGTCTGTTCTGATAAAGCAACGACAAGCCTAAGTTATAATACGGCTCGCTGTCATAAGGGTTTGGATTAGAACGGGTCGCCTTTTCGATTGCTTTTCTGAAATAGGGTTCGCTCTCAGCAAACCGCCCTCTTTTCAGCAAAAGCAAGCCGTAAGCGTTATTGAGCCTGATATCCGTATCATCTCTGCGAAGTCCCTCAAGATAGTAATCTTCGGCAAGATAGGTTGCGTGACGGTACTGCTCGATATGAAGTCCGTATAAATATAAATCTTCTGTTGTCTTGCAGTCCTTCGGGTCGGGCGGACACACCGCAGGGGGCGTCGGCTCCTGCTTTTTGCCGTTTATCATGTAGTTCAAGTATAGTATGCCGTTTTTGACAATGCGGATTTCTTCAACTTTTTCAGCATTGTTGATTGTTATTTCGGCGGTTTCACTCGGAAGTAAAGCAACATTTTCACTTTGACTTGTCACGCCGTTTATTATTGCCCGCACGGTAATTTCGCCGATATTGCCTGAAGCATACAGATGAACGGCACCGTTTTCAAAATTCATCGCAAGGTCTTTCGTTGCGTTATGCACCGTGCCGATATGCTTATACGGCATAAAATACTGGGTGAATCGCTTTTCCTCCATGGGTGCAATAAAGGTAAAATCCGGCTGATTATCGGTAAAGCACCCGGTCATCAGTTCAACATAAGGACCGTCAAAGTCTGTCAGATTTCGGTCCCATGCCTTGCCGAAATCGCCGCACCCCCAGGTCCACTGTTTCTTGCCGGGCGCAACATGATGGTCGGCAACATGGAGAATGCCGGCATTCACGCCGTCATCATAACCGCCAACAAAGTCGTAATCGGACTTTGCCGCCATATATGAAGTCGGAACAGGAAGATTCTTATAGCGGGAAATATCCACGCCCCGGCTGTAATCGACCTTGTAGTAGGTGCCTGTTGCAATCGGGAAAGTCGAGGAAGCACGCTTGCCGTGATCCATCACCGTTGTCACATCGGGCGGAAAGATACTGCGTGTATTGTCGTTAACGGCAACAGCAGGATTCGCCCACCATAAAAAGGTTTGCGGCACATCGGTACGGTTATATAACTGCGCTTTGATCTCGATATAGGTCTTGTCAGGATAAAGCGTAAAGCGTGCCATTCCCTTGGTGCGGAACATATTTTCAATTTCGCTCATGATGACAGTAGCCGAACCGTCTTCATTTTCAAAATAGGTATAATCAACTGCATCAAAGGTGCTCGGTCTGTGATGTTGCGGCCAGTTAAACTCGATTCCACCGGATATCCACGGGCCAGCAAGACCTACAAGCGCCGGCTTGATAACACTGTTATAATAAACAAAATCGTAGCCGTTAGTCTTATCGGTCGCACGCTGAATTCTTCCGCCGATTTCGGGCAGAAGCATGACCTTGATAAAATCGTTTTCAAGGAATACTGCCTTGTATTCTTTGTCGGCTTTGGTATCGTAAATCTTATCAATTACGGGATGCGGATAGACCTTGCCCGATGAGCCCTGATACACTCTCTTTTCAAGAAACATCGGATTTTTATCCGGCTTTCCTATGTCGTATGTAGGAATTACCACCCTTTCTTCCCAGACTTTTACTTTTGAAAAATTCTTCATATCTTACCTCAAAATAAAGAAATTGACATTATATCATTTTGATTATATAATAAATCTGCGATAAATAATTGAGAAAATCTGCCCAAATATTTAGAAATCCTACCATAAAGGACGACAGCATTATGAAACCAAGAGAAACAGGTGTTCTGGAAAAATCGGAGGTGTATTTTTCAACGCCGTCTCAGACGGCTAAAAAAATCTATTATTATCCGATCAGCGCCGGGCATTTTTTCTGTGTCAAGGGATATCATCTGATCCGAAAAAACTATGACAGCCTTTTAATCACGCACATTCTCGACGGCACTTTCACCTACATCAAAGACGGAAATCCTGTAACGGCTCGGGCAGGCGATACCGTGATACTCGACTGCTACAAGCCTCACGAGTATTATACCGATAACAGCTTTGAGTCAATATGGGTACATATCAGCGGTGCGAATTCTTTTGAGCTGTTTGAAGAAATTGAAAGAAGCTTCGGAAACACGATAAAATGCAGGGATATACAGCATGTCAGAAAACTGTTGTTTCGCCTGTTTGACTGCATTCGTCAAAGTAAAATCGCAACGGAACTCGGTATGTCGCTGGATATTTACAAGCTCTTTATCGAGCTTTTAAATCCTCAAAGTCCCAAAGCTAAGGGCGAAAGCAGTTATGAAGAAAGCATTCAGGATGTCAAGAAATATATTTCGGAGAATCTGAATGAAAATCTAACAGTATCCAAACTTGCAGAAAAAGTAAATATGAGTTTGTCTCATTTTTCCAGAGTGTTCAAACAACAAACCGGCTTTTCTCCTTACGACTATGTTTTGCTTTCACGGCTGAACAGAGCAAAATATCTGCTTCAAGAAACCGATATGACAATTGCTTCCATCGCATACGATATCGGCTTTAACAGCGAATCGAATTTTATTTATTTTTTCTCGGAGAACGAAGGCATTTCGCCCGGAAAATTTCGGAAGCTTAAATTTTAAGCAAAATAAAACGGAACGACAAAACCATCTGCCGTTCCGTTCTTTGTTAATGTGGAAAAAAATCCACAACCAAACCTTTTCAATCATGGTACCAAGACTTATTTGTCATTATTTAAATTCAACCAAACCAAACAAGCAGAATATCGAAATCATTTGATTTATTTTCTAAAGAATACTGCTTTTTATATATAAAATAGCAGAATGATATGAGGAGAATTTCTATGCATACAAAATCGCTTCATTTCGATGAAACCATCCGTAATTGGGACGAAGCTCTCCCGCTCGGTAACGGCGACATCGGCTGTCTTATCTGGAACAGCTCGGACTGTCTGCGTTTCAGCTTGGACAAGGGAGGTATCTGGGACTGTTCTGAGTCCCCCGAAAGCCAAAAGAATTTTACATATGCAGATATATTGGATTGTGTAAGACGAGGAAAGCAAAACAAGCTTTATAAAAAATATGACGCCTGTTATCACAAGCCTACACCGACAAAGCTTCCCGCAGGCAAGCTGATTTTGGATTTGGGCGTCCGTGAAAACATTGTTTCCGAATTGGATTTTATGACGGCGCAGGCTGATTTGAAGGCAGGTACGGTTCATATTAAAACTTTTGTGCACGCCTGTGAAAATTACGGACTGATTGAAATCAACAAAACCGGTGTAACGCTGACTATTGACAATCCGAAATATGGGAAGAAACGCAAGCCCTTGTTTAAGCGCATTGCAAGCGGCACCGTGCAGTCTTTGAAAAATCTCCATTATCCGAAGGCTGATTTTTTCAAAGAACAGGAAAGCGGTATACAGTACCAATATTTTATACAGCCGACGAATGACCGCTTTTACGGTATTGTAACGGCGAAGTGCGAGCAAAACGGCAAAACGCTGATTGCCTATACCGTCGGCGTAGGGAAAAGCCGTGATTTTGCCGATCGCTGTAAAAAAGCCGTACGTTGCGCACTTGAAACAGGCTATGACAAAGCTTTGCTTTCACATAAAGCGTGGTGGATGCAGTATTGGGAAAAAAGTCAGATAACCCTGCCGGACAAGCTGCTTGAAAAGCAATGGTACTTAAACAATTATCTTTTGGGCTCTTGCAGCCGCAAGGGATTTTTTCCGATGCCACTTCAGGGAGTCTGGACTGCCGATAACGGTTCTTTGCCGCCGTGGAAGGGCGACTATCATCATGATTTGAACACGCAGATGTCCTATACAAGTTATTTAAAATCCAATCGTCTGGAGCAAGGCGAATGTTTCATTGATTACATATTAGATATGGCCGATACCGGCAGACGATTTGCTGAAAACTTCTATCAGGCTGACGGGATTTGTCTGCCCTCCGTTATGGATATCGAGGGGCACGCCTTAGGCGGCTGGTGTCAGTATTCGCTGTCACCGACGAATCAGCTCTGGATTTGTCAGATTATGGCAAGGTATTGCTTTTTCAAAAATGACGAAGCCTATCTGTCCCGTGTTCACAGATATATGAAAGAAGTCGGACGCTTCCTGACAAGCATTCTGGAAGAAAAGAACGGCGTATATAAGCTGCCGCTGTCTACCTCTCCCGAGATACATGACAATACGGAAAAGGCATGGCTCACACCGAACTCAAACTACGATTTAGCTCTGATGCGCAATTTTGCAGAAGATATGATACGAATCAGCCGTATGCAGGGTGATACCGGAACCGCGGAAGAATGGGAAAAGCATCTTCAAAAATTCGAGCCGCTTGCAGTAAACGAAAACGGAGTGTTGATGCTAAGCCCCGATGAAAGTCCTTATTGCTCTCACAGGCATCATTCACACTGCATGGCAATTTATCCGCTGAAAACACTTGAATACACGGACGAACAAAGCCGCAGAATCATTGACAGCACAATAGCTGACCTGGAGTGTCACGGTATCAGTGAATGGGTCGGATATTCCGTCGGCTGGATGGCACAGCTTTATATTGCAAAAGGCGACGGAGAAAAGGCCTGTCAAATGCTGCATGACTTTTTTGACTATAACTGCACGGCAAACGGATTTCATGTCAACGGCGATTTCAAGAAGCAAACCGATTTTAACATGAAATACAGATTATTCACTCTTGAGGGAAATTTCATTGCAGCCGATGCAATTCAGAATATGTTGTTATACAGTGAATGGGGAAAAATCAAAGCTTTTCCCGCAGTACCGAAAGATTGGAACAATATTGAATTTGAGGGTTTCCGTGCTTTTGGCGGTCTGTTGATAAGCGGAAAAATGGAACTGGGTAAAATCACATATTTAAAAATCATAGCAACAGCTGATTCTGATTTCATTTTGGAAAATGATTTATCGGATCTGACACCAAATAAGCCTCTTGAAAACGGCAAAAAAATCTCATTAAATAAAGATGAGATTCTGATTTTCAAATAGCTGTTCAAAACGCCTTGACGGTATTATCCGCCAAGGCGTTCATTAATTTCAGCTTCTAAAATATTTCCATTTTCCGGACAAACGGTTTTTGTCTGCTTTCTTGAATATGCAATCTGATTTCCGTACAATTCTTTATTGGTCTTTTTAGCAGACATATCTTCTTAAATCCTACCGCCGTACCTGTATAAACCGTTTTTCCGTTTGCTGAAATTGAAAATTTTTCAATCCGCTGGCTTTTGGTTATATCCTCTGACAAGACGATTGTTCTGACGGTTTGCGGCTTTATTCTTACGATGATATCGTTATCGTTTTGTTCAATACTGATTGTTTCCGCTTTATGTCTGAATCGTTTTTCAATTCTTTTTCTTGTTTTCACAAGTCTTTTTATAAATTTATCAGGCAGTTCGCCCTTATCGTTCGGCGGAACATTCACAAGAAGTGTTGCGTTAGCACCAACGGAATTGTAATAGCATTTTTCAAGATTTCCGACGCTCCGGGTAAAGAAGATTTCAAAAAGCGGCCGCCAGAACCATCCGAAATATGTTACAGGGATATCCATTTCCGCCGGATACCAGCAGAGTTCTTCGCCAATGAGCTGTTCTCTTTCTCCGAGTGATTTATCGGTAAAGCTCAGCGCTTTGAGCATAACCGTGGCGCCCTCTTTTTGCTGTGACATTTCTGCAATTTTTAAATGATCCTGTAATTTTTTTGGCACAACGCTGAACTCTGATTTTCTCGGTTTCCCGAATTCATTGCCGATCCAGCGAACATCGGGTCCGCAGTTGGTAATGACGGCATTTGGCTGTAACTTTCGGATTATCGCAAAATAGCGTTCCCAGTCATAGCGCTGTTTTTTGCCGTTTTTGTCCTCTCCGCAGGCGCCATCAAACCAGAAGCAGAATATTTCACCGTAATTTGTGCATAGCTCCGTCAGCTGATTACAGAAGAAATTGTTATACGCTTCTGTTCCGTAGGTGCTCTCGTGTCTGTCCCACGGGGATAGATATATGCCGAATTTCAGACCGTATTTTTTGCAGGAGTCGGCAAGCTGTTTTACTAAATCGCCCTTGCCATTTTGATATTTTGTTGCCGATATGGTGTAATCGGTGAACAGACTCGGAAAAAGGCAAAAACCGTCATGGTGCTTGGCGGTTAAAATTACCCCTGAACTGCCTGTATCCTTTAACTGCTTCGCCCATTTATCGGTGTCAATATCAGTCAATGTGAATACTTCGGGGCTGACTTTGCCGCTTCCCCATTCTTTTTTGGTAAAGGTATTTAAGCCGAAATGAATAAAATTATAATAGCCGAGATTTTGAAAATCAATTTGTCTTTTTTCAGGAACAACAGAAGTAATACGGTTCAGAAATTCTGCGCTGTTTATACTTTCCATTTTCAACATTACACCTCTGAAAGTATGATTTCCTTTGCTCCTTTGAGCACAAGTCTGTCCGAATGAAGCGGCACTGGAATTTCATGATACACATTTGAAATACCGAATTTGGTTTTCGGCGCCGTGCGGATTATGAGCGTATTGTTTTGCTCGATATACTTCTTGTAATCCCTAAGGTGCATGACGAATTTGCGGTCAATGTTAAAGTAATCATTGATAAGCGTTTTGCCGCTGAATACTTGCAGATTCAGCCCGTCGAAATCAAATTCCAACGCCACGTCAAAGCTGTTTTTGAGAATGTCTTCCGGCAGTTTCAGCTCATAATAACTGCGTTTGCCCGTAGAATACAAAAAGTAATTGAACGGCAGTTTCTGCTTGGTGCATTTTTGAAGCGTTATATCATCTTTCAAGTCGGTTGCAGTTTCTTGTTTGCAATATATCTTGCCGTTGTCGCAGTAAACGGTACCATCGATAAAATAGGCCTTGCCGTTGATGAAATGAAACTGTTTTGCTTTTTCATATGGAATGACGATGATTTTCACGTCACCGATTTCCGTGCCGTTTTCTGAAAAATCAAGGGTGATTTCATTTCCGTTCACGGCGCATTTCGGGCTGATGCCCTCACATTCGACAAAATAACAGACCGTTTTGCCGTTTGTTTCGGTTTTGGCAATCGGCTGCGCCAGAATATAATCAAAATCCACCGTGCTAAGCCGGATATTGAACGGATACAAAAACATCGAACCGGATTTTATGTCAATGCTTGGCAGATTGACGGTTCTGTCTTTTATTTTAAATTCAATATTTACATCTTTGAAATCGTCATATCGAAGGCTCTTTTCATATGTTGAGGCAAAGAAATAACCGCTCCCCGTTTCATCCGCTCTTACGGAGCATTTCAGGAATGAGATGTCCGCGGGATTGCTGCTTGCCCATTTCGGGAAATATGCCTGCTTTGTACAGATTTCTCTGTCAAATTCGTTAATGAATAAGTGCATCAGCCGCAGTCTGTCGCCGTGCGGTCGGCAGACGCCGTAACGGCTGATCGGAGCCTGAAAATCATAGTCAATAATCGGGTAGTTATTCGGATAGCCTGTCAGCCTGTTTTCCTGCATCAGGCGATCGTTGGGATTGGCGCCGCCGCAGAACATATAATAGCCGAGCCAGTTTGCACCGCTTGCAAACTTGGCAAAGCCCACGCCGTAACCGTCCTTTTCGCTGATATGCGGTCTACGGTGCTGGGTGACCTGATTTCCGGGGCCTGTTTCGCAGAAAGCGTAGGGCACATCGTCAAATGCGCCTTTTTGCTCCCGATTGCTTCTGAACAGATCACCACCGATTTCGTCCTCTGTTTTGGCGGACGTGATTGCAAATCGGTTATTGGGTTTGAGCGCCGTTTTGCCGGGTGTCCACGGCGCGTCGGGATAGCCCCCCATCATCGGAAGAAAGTCGTTATCAGGCTTTCCCGATGGCCATGCCGTCATGGTGAAAAACGGTGTTTTAAAGCCGATTTCTTCCGCGATTTTCCGAAGCGTTCGGATATGCTCCGTCGAGCCTGTGTACTCATTTTCAAGCTGAATACCGATAACAGTTTCGCCGTCAAGATAAGGCTTGACCTCTTTATACAGACCTTGCCAGAACTCTTTGACCTCGGCGAGATATTTCGGATCATTGCTTCGCTTTTTCGGCATTTGATGGATTCGTTTTGGGAAGCCGCCCCAGATCACTTCCCCGTGACACCAAGGCCCGATGCGCAGAATGCAGGGCATATGTATATCCTTGCAAATTTCAAGAAAAGCGGCAATATCCCGGTTTTCCTCAAAGTCAAAGCGACCTTTGATTTCCTCGTGATAATTCCAAAATACATAGGTCGAAACTGTGTTAATACCGCATTCACGCATTTTGAGAAGTGTCTCCCGCCAGCGCTCTTTCGGGAGCCTTGAAAAATGCATTTCGCCGGCGATAACGGTAAAAGGCTTGCCGTCTTTCGTGAAATACTGCGTATTGACGCCGTATGCACTTTCGATATTCGAGTAGTTAAAATTCCCCGGCTTTACCTCTTTTGGGGTTGCGGTAATATGTATTTTCATGGTTAAATCTCCGTTATTCTGTCACGATATGTTCAATACTTACCAATTGCTTTTCGCCCTGTCCGCTGATGGTAATCAGTGTCCCGCCTGTTTCTTCCGCAAAATTCCACGGCGCAGGCGAAGGTCCTGTTTTCAGACCATAGGTCATTGTTATGCCCTCGTATGTAACGCTTGCATTGTTTTCGTGGTCATGACCGCAAAAAATATACTTTGTTGAATCAAGCTCCTTACATTTATCGAAAAATCCTGATTTTACGGGCGCACAGCCGGGCAGATAATCGCAACTACCAAAACCATATTCCTCGGGAACAGTATAGCTACCGTCGCTGTTGCCGGTCGCATATTTTTCCAGCGCTTCTTTCATTTCAGGCTGAGCAAAATGGGAAAAAGTCATGGACGGCACGGTTCTTCCCGTTGATGCGGCAATGCCTTTTACATTCCACTCATACCACGCAATCTGCTCATAGCCCATGTATATCTCCCTTGTTGAGCCGTCGTCATACTTGATATACCGTCCGTTGTCAAGCATAAAGAGCGTATAAACAGG
>JBJEOJ010000061.1:0-15273 GCA_051880655.1 Acutalibacteraceae bacterium
GAGAGCGGCAAAGGATTTCGGTATGCTGACCGTTCAGCGACTTTTCATTGTTGATTCTCTTTCCATTGATACAACAGTTAAAACCTCATCGCTGATCAAGCCAGACGCTGTTGAAATCATGCCGGGAATTATGCCGAGAATTACAAAACAGCTTTGTTCAAAGCTTACCGTTCCCATCATTGCAGGCGGTCTTATCAGCGAAAAAGAAGATGTTGACAAGGAACTTGAAAGCGGTGCGCTCGGCGTTTCAACTTCATGCAGTGAACTTTGGGGAGTATAACTATGATTACTGTTCGAAAATATGAAAAGAAAGATAAAGAGCAAGTGCGTCAGATCTGCCTTGACACAACCGGCTTTGATCTTAAAAAGAAGAACATGAAAGAATTTCTTTATCTGATGTATAACGACTATTACACAGAAGCAGAGCCGGACTGCTGCTTTGTTGCCGAAAATGAGGATAAAAAAGTTGTTGGCTATTTGCTTTGTGCAAAAGACTATAAAAAATATAAAAAGACTTTTAAGGGTCTTTATCTTCCCGAAATTGATAAACTCGGCGTTCAGTATGCGCTCATGGCAAGGAGCGAAATGCTCATTCACGATTTAGGCTCGGCAAAATATCAGGCGCATTTGCATATTGACCTGACAAAATATTGCCGCAGACAGGGCGTCGGGAGCAGAATGATTGCCGAATTAAAACAAGAGCTTTTGAAAAACGGGATTCATTCCATCATGCTTTCGTGTGGAAGCAGTAATAAAACCGCTGTAAACTTTTATAAAAAGAACGGCTTTAAAACAGTTTTTAACTTTTTCGGAAGCAATCTGATGGCTTGTGAATTCTGATTTTAAGAAGCATATTACAAATTTTGAATAAAATACTGCTTTTGCTGTCATAATATAAGCAAAAGGAGTTGAAGAATATGCTTGATAAAATTTCTTTGGTTTTGACGATAATCGGCGCACTCAACTGGGGGCTTATCGGTCTTTTCCAGTTTGACTTTGTTGCATGGATTTTCGGCGGACAGGGAGCAATCATAAGCAGAATTATTTACACAATTATAGCACTTGCGGGCATCTGGTGCATTTCACTGCTGTTCCAGGATAATTCAATTTCAAAAAGCGACAACAGTGACAACAGAAACGACATGGCCGCATAAAAGAAAACCACCGCAAAACGGTGGCTTTTTTATTTTAGGGCTTACATCTTGAACAGGGTGTATAACCTTTTTCGATTGCTTCATTTTTGTTTATTGCCGAAGCTGTTGAAGAGTTCTTTAAGTATGAACAGCCGGATTTGTGATATTTTGTGCCCGAAGCAGTGATATAAACGGTCTGACTGCTGCTTTCATTTGAAGTGGTTTGAAAGGAAACAGTGGTTTGTGCTGTTTCCGATTTTTCTGAAAAATGATTTGTTTCTGTGATTTCGGTCAGCTGTTCGGTTGGTTCGATAGCAGTTTGTTCGGCAGTGGTTTGTGTATCAACTGCTGTTGTCTGAACAGTTGTTTTTTCAACTGAGGTCTCAGTTGCTGAAACAGTCTGCGAAGCACTTTCATTTTGCAAAACGTTTTTATATACATAGCTTGAATCGTTTTGCTTGAATATATATCCGTACGGCTTTTCAATCAGTCCGTTTTCATCAATCAGACCGTAAGAAATCAGATCGGTGTTGTTTCCGATAAATACAATGCCGGATGAATCGGAAAAGCTGATTGTGACCCATGCGTATTTTCCGCTTTTGACCGTGTTTGAACAAAATTCAGAAAATTCTTCGCCTGAAAGTGCTTGTGCCTGACTTTTTTCGGCGGTTATTAACGCACGGGTTTGATTTTCATTTCCGAAAGCTGGGAAGGTCTCACACGAAGCACTAAGCAAAATATTATTGCTTTTTATTTCAGCAGTTTCGGCGCTTTCATTTGTTTGAGTGAAAGCTGTTCTTGTCAGTTCCTCGGTAACTTCGGTTTGTGAAACAGGATCGGTTGAAAGATTTGCAAGATTTTTTTGCGAAACAATTTTTTCCGCCAGAAACACTGCAAGGCAAACAAAAACAAAACAAACCGCCGAAACGGCGATTTTGCCTGTCGGAACTTTCTTTTTCAAGCCGTTTTTGTCTGTTTCAAAGCCGCAGTGCGGACAATATTCAGAATTATCATTGATTTCCTTTTTACAATTTTTGCAAATCATTTTAACATCCCTTTGACTTTATCAGCACAAACTTAATAGCTTTATTTTACAACAAACTCCGCTGAAAAACAAGAACTTTCAGCGGAGTTTTGACTATTCTTTTTTGTTTGTTTATTCTTTCACAAGTTCCTTAACGCTTGCAGCAAGACCTGCAACAGACTGAATTTCCGACGGAATGATGATTTTTGTTGACTGACCGTCGGCAACCTTTTCAAGCGATTCAAGTGAACGAAGCGCAATAACTTCTTTGCCCGGATTTGCTTCGTTTATCAGTCTGATACCTTCAGCCTGCGCTTTTTGAATTGCAAGAATTGCCTGAGCCTCACCGTCTGCTTCACGGATCTTCTGTTCACGAACAGCGTCTGCCTGCAAAATGGCAGCTTCTTTGTCTGCCTGAGCGGCAAGAATTTTTGCTTCTTTCTGACCTTGTGCAACAAGAATTTTGCTTTCCTTGTCGCCTTCAGCACGAAGAATGGCTTCACGGCGCTCACGTTCCGCTTTCATCTGCTTTTCCATGGCGTCCTGAATTTCTCTTGGCGGAAGAATGTTTTTCAGCTCAACTCTGTTGACTTTAATGCCCCATGGGTCTGTGGCTTCGTCAAGAATTCCCCTGATTTTTGCGTTGATGGTGTCGCGTGAGGTTAAGGTGTGGTCAAGCTCAAGCTCGCCGATGATGTTACGAAGCGTTGTTGCCGTAAGATTTTCAATTGCGGAAAGGGGACTTTCAACGCCGTAAGTATAAAGCTTGGGGTCGGTAATCTGATAAAAGACAACGGTATCAATCTGCATTGTTACGTTATCTTTTGTGATAACCGGCTGAGGCTTGAAGTCAACAACCTGTTCCTTGAGTGAAACGATTTTTGCAACACGTTCAAAAATGGGAATTTTAACATGAAGACCTGTCTGCCAGGTGGTTCTGTAAACGCCGAGTCTTTCAAGAACATAGGCTTTTGACTGCGGAACAATTTTGATGTTGATTGCAATAATTGCAACTGCGATAAGGATAAGAACAATGATAAGAATTAAAAACGGACCCATAATATTTACCTCCTGTTATAAATGGATTAATTTTCTTTTTTTACGATTAATTTGACGCCCTCGATTGACATAACGCTGACAAGACTGTCTTTTTCAATAACGCTTCCGTCCGCGCTTCTTGCAGTCCATAAAGAGCCGCCGATTTTTGCCTGACCGGTTGCGTTGTTGTTGTCAATTCTTTCGGTAACAAGCGCTTGTTTGCCGATATACATATCGGCGTTGGTCGGTTGAACTTGTGTTTTTGTAAATTTTTTCAGGTATGGTCTTGCAATAATCAGCGTAAGCAGGGAAACTGCAACAAAAACGGTCAGCTGAACAATTTCGTTTGCGCCGAGCACATATGCAATAATTGCACCCACAGCACCGACTGCAAACCAGATTGTAACGATCTGAACCGTCACAGCTTCAATAACGGCAAAAACAATTGCAAGCACAATCCACATAATCAGCAAATGCTCCATACACTTTCACCTCCGCGCTTATTATACTATATATTTTATCATATTACAATATATTTCGGATAAATGTAATCTTTTTTTAAGCGGATTTTGAAAAAATAAAATCTAAAAAACATTTCCGACACTCAGCTTTTGTTCGTCGATAATTTCGTTTAAAACGCTGATGCTTTCTTCAATTTTTTCAAGGGCAAATTCGCTGTTTCCCGAAAGAATCAGCGGGCGGATTTCGGCAATATCATGGCTGAGCTTGTCTGTGTCGCTGTGATTTAAAAACACATCGAAGGTTGTTTTATCCCGATTAAAGCGTTCTTCGCATTTTTCAAAAACTTCACAGGCTTTTTCCGGCTGTGCGTTTTTAAGATAAACGGCGGTTTCGCTAAGTGTTTCTTTAATTTTTTCTGCTGTGCGTGTCACAACAATACTGCTTGAAACGCAGGTAAAAATGCATAAAATCAAAAGCAGCGCCGAAGCGCAAAATCGTTTGAGCATATCTCAGTTTCCTTTTTCAATAATGTTTGTTTTGCCGTCGCTCTGATAGGTCATGATAAGAACCTGCTTCGGTGTAAGCCCTCTTTTTTTGAGTATGCTTATAAGCTTCTGTTCATCAAGCCGGCAAATGTCAAATTCACGCTTAATGATTTTGCCGTCGCTTATGACAAGGCAGGGAACAGGCTCGTTTTCTTTTTCGATTCCGATGTCTTTCGGTGTCAGAGGCTCGTTTTCGCTTTTGAGCTTTATGCTGATTGAACCGTTGGTTTCAATATATGCGCAGTCAACCTCGGAAATGTCAAAAACATCTTTCAGTCTCAAAGCCTCCATAAGGTCATCAACGCTGTATCTTATCAGCTTCATGTTTTCCTTAACAATTTCTCCGCCGCAAATGACCATAACGCTGTGACCCTGAAGCAAAGTGCGAAAAGGGCGGCACTTCATTGAAACAACGGAAAAAATAACCTCAAGGCTGACAAGCAGAAAAACGCACACAAGGCTTTGCAAAAGCGGCGTTTCGCTGTCCTGAAGCGGCATGGAAGCAATTTCACTCAAAAGAATGGTGACAACAAGCTCCGACGGCTGAAGCTCGCCGATCTGCCTTTTCCCCATCAGTCTGACGCCGGCAATTGCAAAAACATAAATGATGGTTCCTCTCAAAAGAAGCGGTATCATAAGCGTTTCATTTCCTTTCGGTTAAACAGACTGTCTGTTTAACAAAAATACCCTGTTTTATTTTGAACAAAACAGGGCGGTTTTTATTCAGTTTAAAGTGCGGGCTTATGTAAAGCTGTAATCAAAGTTTTCGGTTTTGATGCTGATGATTTTATTCGACTCCAGATTAACCTGAGCCGTAAAATTGCCGTATTGATAAATTCCGCTGATACAGCCTTGCACTTCTTTTTTTGTTTCAAAGCTTTCCGAACACAGCTTTGAAAGCACACATAAAAGATCGTCGGCGCAGTTTTTTGCACCTGTTAAAGCACTTGTGTTTTCATTTTTTGAAAGGGTGATGCCTTTGATATTTTCGGGAGAAGTAACAACAAGCGAAATATCGTCGCCTGATTTGCAGATAACCTTTGCCGAAAAGCTTATGCCGTTTGCGTTGCAGCTTACCGTTCCCTCAAAAGGCGGCTGAGTATAGAAAACGGTTTCGCTTTTGCCGCATGAGCAAAATGTGATTAACACAAAAATCAGACAAAGCAAGTTAATCAAAAAGATGTGCGGTGCATTTAACTTTTGTCTTTTCAAAATAAAACCTCCGTAAAAAGAATAAAAGATAAAAATCCTTTTCTTTTCACGAAGGCTGTTTTTATGGATTATTCGCCGAAAGAGGCAAAAACGCCTGCAAGCTCGTCAATAACATCGCTAGGAAGCATTCCGGTCTGTGAAAGTCTGTCTGCCGCAAGGTCGGCGCAGTGACCGTGAATATAAACGCTGACTGCGGCGGCAACCGAGGGTTTCAGACCCTGGGCGGCAAAAGCACCGACAATTCCGGCAAGCACATCGCCGCTTCCGCCCTTTGCAAGACCGCTGTTGCCGGAAGAATTGACATAAACGCTTTCTCTGTCAGGTGAAGCAACAACTGTGTTTGAGCCTTTTAACACCATAACAGCATTATAATTATTTGAAAAAGCTTTTGCGTTTTTCACTCTGTCTGCCTGAATAATTTCGGTTGTTGTTTTGCAAAGCCGTGCCATTTCTTTCGGGTGAGGCGTCAGAATAACCGGAGCGGACGCTTCTTTCAGTATATCTATATTCTCGCTCAAAACATTTATGCCGTCTGCGTCAATGATTACGGGAACTTTTGAATTTTTGATGACTGCTTCAACAATTTCTTTGACATCTTCGCTCGGTGTAAGTCCGCAGCCGATCACAACGGCGGTGAAATTGTCAAGGCATGAGAGGATTTCGGGTATGCAGTCGCGGCTTAAAGAACCGTCTTCTTTTTCTTTCAGCGGCATAAGCAAAGCTTCCGTAAGCTTGAAGGACATTGTCTGATAAATGCTTTCCGGGAAAGCCGCAGTCACAAGACCCACGCCGCTTCGAAGTGCAGCCTTTGCCGCAAGAACGGGAGCACCGGGCATTTTTTTGCTGCCGCAGATTGAAAGCAAATGACCGTATGTGCCCTTGTGGCTTACAGGCAATCTCTTCGGAATAAGGCTTCCGGCTTCGGATTTGCTCAGAGTATACATTGATTTTTTGACAAAATTAAAGCTGTCTGCGGGAATACCGATGTTTGCGATTATAATGTCGCCGCAGCAGTCGGAAGCAGGGTGAACAATGTGAGCAGGCTTCAAAGCTGAAATTGCAATGGTATAATCGGCATTAAAGCAGTTGCTGTCTTTATAGCCGCTGTCGCAGTAAACACCGCTCGGAACATCAATTGCAAATTTCATACCCTTTGCACGGTTCATTTCTTCAAAAAGGGGACAGAGCTCTTCACTGATGTTGCCGTAAAAGCTGAAGCCGAAAACAGCGTCAACAATGATGTCAGCGTTTCTGATTGTCTGAAGAGTTTTGAGCCTGTCGGCATCATACCATACAGTGGGAATTGCAAGGTCAACCACCATTTTATACATATAAACGGCTTCTTCGCTTGTCGGGTATCCGGCGGCAAGAACAACGCAGACATTATAGCCGTTTTCGGCAAATTTTCTTGCAACAACAAAGCCGTCGCCGCCGTTGTTGCCTTTGCCGCAGACAACAACAATGTTTCTGCGGTGCATACCCTCTTTTTCCGTGATATTCCGGATATTTCTTGCACATGCCGCACCGGCATTTTCCATCATGCGCTGAAAGCTCAGACCGTATTTTGCCGTGTATTGTTCAACCTGTTTCATTTCATCGCAGCTGAGAAGAAGCATAAAAAAGCACCCCTTTTAAATATTGATTGCTATGATTATAGCATAAAAGACGGAAAAATAAAATAATTTTTTATTAAGGTCTTGAAAAAAACTTTCTTTTGTGTTAAACTTCCAAATGATAACGCAATGAAAAAGAGAGTAAGCGGGAAAGCACTTTCCAAGAGAAAAACATTATTTTGCTGAGAAATGTTTTGTCAGTATTCCTGCCGAAGTTCACTTTGGAGCGGCGAGGCTTAAAGCTTTTTGCAAGTAGGCTTCGACGGCTTATCACCGTTAAGAGATACAAGGAGTGTTTGCTTCAGGCAAAAATTAGGGTGGTACCGCGGAGTCAGCTTCGTCCCTATGTATGGGGCAAGGCTGTATTTTTTTCGTCCCTTGAAGATAAAAATGAAAAATGAAAGGAAGAAATCTATGAAACAGCAACTTGAAGCGATCAGAGAAATCGCAAAAAAAGAATTGCAGAACGCTGAGTCATTGGCTGATCTTGATGCAGTGAGAATCAAATATCTCGGCAAAAAAGGCGAACTGACATCCATTCTCAAACAAATGGGCAAGCTTTCCGCAGAAGAAAGACCGGTTATCGGTCAGCTTGCAAACGAAATCAGAGGCGATCTTGAAAATCAGATTGCACAAAGCGCCGCTAAGGTTAAAGAAAAGCTGATGGAGCTCAAGCTCAAAAGCGAAAAAATTGACGTAACCCTGCCGTCGGACAGAAAAGCGCTCGGTCACAAGCACCCGCTTTCGATTGTTCTTGATGAAGTTAAGGATATTTTCTTCGGCATGGGCTTCAGCATTGCTTCGGGTCCGGAGGTTGAATGGGACTATTATAACTTTGAAGCGCTTAACATACCGAAGAATCACCCTGCAAGAGACACACAGGATACTTTCTATATCACGGAAAATATGCTTCTGAGAACGCAGACTTCTCCGTGTCAGATCCGAGTTATGGAAAATCAGAAGCCGCCCATCAGAGTGATTGCTCCGGGCAGAGTTTACCGTTCAGATGCTGTTGACGCAACACATTCTCCGATTTTCCATCAGATTGAGGGCCTTGTTGTTGACAAGGGCATCACAATGGCTGACCTGAAAGGCTGTCTTGAAACCTTTGCAAAGAGTCTTTACGGCGAAGACACAAAAATCAGACTTCGTCCGCATCATTTCCCGTTCACCGAACCGTCATGCGAAATTGATGTTTCCTGTTTCAACTGCGGCGGAAAGGGCTGCTCAATGTGCAAAGGCGAGGGCTGGATTGAAATTCTCGGCGGCGGCATGGTACACCCGAAGGTACTCAGAAACTGCGGTGTTGATCCCGATGTATACAGCGGCTTTGCTTTCGGAATCGGTCTTGAAAGACTTGTTATGTTCCGCTTTAATATTGACGATATGCGTCTGCTTTATGAAAACGACGTCAGATTCCTCAATCAGTTTTAAGGAGGTGCTTTAAATGAATTTATCAAAAAAATGGCTTCTTGATTATGTTGATCTTGATGTAACCGATAAAGAATTTGCCGATGAAATGACGCTTTCCGGCTCAAAGGTTGAAGCTTTTGAAAAAGAGGGTAGTGAGCTTTCAAACATCATCACCGGCAGAATTGAATCTCTTGAAAGACACCCCGATTCCGACCATATGTGGATTTGCTCTGTCAATGTCGGACAGGAAGAAAACATACAGATTGTAACCGGAGCGCAGAACCTCAAAGTCGGCGATGTCTGCCCGGTTGCCATGGACAACTCCGTCATTTACGGCGGAAAGAAAATCAAAAAAGGCAAGCTTCGCGGTGTTGAAAGCAACGGTATGCTTTGCTCACTCGGAGAACTCGGACTGACGGCGCACGATTTCCCGTCTGCCATTGAAGACGGCATCTTCGTTCTCGATGAAGAATGTGACAGAACGCTCGGAATTGATATTCGCAAGGCTATCGGTCTTGACGATACCGTTACCGAATTTGAAATTACTTCCAACAGACCCGACTGCCTTTCTGTTCTCGGTCTTGCAAGAGAAGCGGCGGCAACGTTCAAAAAGCCGCTGAAGCTTCACACCCCGGTTGTTAAGGCAGACGGCGGCGATGTCAACGAGCTTCTGAGCGTAAACATCTTAAATCCCGAACGCTGCTACAGATATTGCGGCGCAGTGGTTAAAAACGTCAGAGTCAAGCCGTCTCCCCGCTATATCAGAGAAAGACTTCGTGCCTGCGGCGTCAGACCGATCAATAACATTGTTGACATCACAAACTATGTTATGCTCGAATACGGTCAGCCGATGCATGCGTTTGACCTTCGCTTCCTTGATGAGGGAAAGGTTATTGTCAGAACTGCCAAGAACGGCGAAAAAATCACAACGCTTGACGGCGTTGAAAGAGATTTGACAGACGATATGCTTGTCATTGCCGATGCAAACAAGCCCGTTGCCGTTGCCGGAATCATGGGCGGTGAATACAGCGGCATCATGGACGACACCAACACAATCGTTTTTGAAAGTGCCTGCTTCAACGGCCCGACAACAAGAATCACAGCCAAAAAGCTCGGCATGAGAACCGAAGCTTCGGGAAGATATGAAAAAGAACTTGATCCGCAAAACTGTATGCCTGCGCTCATGCGTGCTCTTGAGCTTGTTGAACTTCTTGACGCCGGCGATGTTGTGGGCGGCATCATTGACTGCGACCATAGCAGCAAACAGCCTCATAAGCTTGCGTTCAAGCCCGAATGGACAAATGAATTCATCGGAATCGATGTCAGCACCGAAGAGCAGAAAGAAATTCTTGAAAGACTTGATGTGAAGGTAAACGGCGATGAATTGATTATTCCGTCTTTCAGAGCCGATCTTGAAGATCTTGCCGATATTGCCGAAGAGGTTGCCCGTTTTTACGGCTTCCACAACATACCGAACAGACCGCTTGCAGGTGTTGCCAACGCATCTTTGACAAAAGAGCAGAAGCTTGAAAAGCTCATTTCGTCTGTGATGCTTTCGTGCGGCTTTACCGAAATTGCGACCTATTCTTTCATCAGTCCCAAGGAATATGACAAGATCCGTATGCCGAAAAACAGTCCACTGAGAAATTCCGTTGTCATTACCAATCCGCTCGGCGAAGACACAAGCGTAATGAGAACAACGGTTATTCCGTCAATGCTCGGTATTCTTTCAAGAAATTATAACAACAGAAACGCAGCGGCATCACTTTTTGAGCTTTCCAACGAATATATCTGGAACGGACCTGATAAGCTTCCCGATGAAAACGAAAAGCTGACGGTCGGCATGTACGGAAACGGCTGTGATTTCTTCACCTTGAAAGGTGCTGTTGAAGAACTTCTTTATAAAACCGGAGTTGAAGATTATGACATTGAGCCGCTGACAGACAACCCGACTTTCCACCCGGGCAGAACCGCTCAGCTTAAAATCGGCGATGAAGTCATTGCGGTCATCGGTGAAGTTCACCCGCTTGTTCTTGCAAACTATGAAATCGGAACAAAGGCTTATATTGCTCAGGTTGATTTTGCTTCGCTTCTTAAATACGGAAACGATGTCAGAACCTATAAGCAGCTTCCGAAGTTCCCGGCTTCAAGCCGTGACCTTGCTTTTGTCTGCGACAGCGATATACCCGTTATGAAAATTGAAAAGGTAATTGCAAAAGCAGTCGGCAAAATTCTTGAAGAGGTTTCTCTTTTCGATGTTTATTCAGGCTCACAGATTCCCGAGGGCATGAAGAGCGTTGCTTTTAACATCAGAATGAGAGCGTCGGACAGAACGCTGACCGATGAAGAAGCAGACAAGGCAATGAAAAAGGCAATCAAAGCGCTTGAAGAGCTCGGAATTAATCTGAGAAGCTGATTGTTTTCCGAAATATCGAAAAAAATCATAAAAAAGCGTACAGAAAAATAAAATAATAGTAAAAATTTTCGTCAAACCATTGTTTTGGAATAAAGTTTGTTATATAATAGACTGGAATTATTTTAAGGAGGGTCTGCTGATGACTGACAAAACAAGAGAATTTTCATTTTATAGTAATGAGAACACTGAAATGAAAGAGGTGCTTACTGTTGTTTATAAAGCATTGGTTGAAAAGGGATATAACCCGATAAACCAGATTGTCGGTTACATTCTTTCCGAAGACCCGACATATATAACAACACATAACAATGCACGCAGTCTTATCAGAAAGCTTGACAGAGATGAGCTTCTTCAGGAGCTTGTCAGAAGCTATCTGAAAGATTAAGCGGCAGGAAACGGAGAAGATAATGTCTGAAACAAATAAAAACGAATTTTTAATCTATAAGGACAGACCGTTTGTAAGAAGCGGCAACACAATCTATTACGGCAATCTTTGCGACGATCACTATCTTGTTTTAAAGATTCTTTCTTCAAAGGAAGAGAACGGTCTCAAGGTTGCAGACAGAGTGGTTGTCAACTTAATCAAAAACGATCCGGCACTCAAGCCTGCTGACAGGATCATTCATAAAATTGAAAAGAACGATCTATACAGTGCGATGCTTATTGGAAGAAGCTGGCTTGAACAGGCGCAGGCTTCAAAATAAAGTTTTTGAAAACAAAAGTCAGAATTGTCCTTTTGTTACCGACACGGACAGTCAATGAAGAACAACTGAGCCGCAAATCGGTAACGTCTGCTACTGACAATAACAGTTAAATGCGGCGGTCACGAAAAAAAGGCCGCCGTCATATTTCCGCCCGTGGCGCAGCCGGATAACGCAGCAGATTCCGATTCTGAAGAGCGGGGGTTCGAATCCCTTCGGGCGGGCCAAAAAGAAAAGTCGCACGCAAGTGTGGCTTTTCTTTTTGGTTCTCTTCACTTTTCACTTTTCGTTTTTATCTTTTCTCTTCTCTTGCGACTTTTCCGGATAAGAGAGAAAAGAGAAGAGAGAATAGAAGCGGTGGCTTTGCAAGCAAAGCATTGAAAAAATTAAGACTTAATGATATACTTCTGGTGAGGTGATAAGTATGAATAGCCCTTTATTGGAAAAATCTCTTGATTTTGCAACGATGGTAGTAATATTTTAACGATATATTAGATGTGGAAGTTGTTATGAAAATTTTTTTTGCGGTTATTTGGCTTTCTTTATGCGCACTTGTTGTTGCCACAGAGAAAGTAATTTTTAAAGCAATTGATAAAAAAATGAATAAAAACGGTGCGATGTACTATAATTCGCATTATGCCGGATATTTGATTTTAGACACCGTTTTGCTGTTTGTTCTGCTTTTCCTTTTAATTTTGAGAAATTTATAAATCAATTGTTTCTCGAATAATGCCTAATCAAAAATATACTTGCGGTAACCTTTGTTATACTCATAAGCAGACGAGAATAGAACACGATACGGGTTTGACTCCCGTCTGCTTAATGAACAGTGAAAGCCGTTTTTTACAAAAGGAGGAAGTATGATGAAAAAAACGAAAAGAATTCTGGCTGTTGTTCTTGCCGCATTGCTGTTTATTACGGTCGCTTTGCCGTCAATTGCCGCAGAAAAGCCGACGGACGAGATTGCACACAAAAACAATAACGCCTATTTGCCGTTCGGTTGGGTTTACCGCGACAGGGGAGAGGATTTTGCTTCTGAAAAGCTTGATCTTGTTGCTTCCTATGGTATTGATACGGTTTATTTTTCGCTCGGCTCGGTCACTCTTTCCGATGACGGCACGTTTAACAACCATATTGCCGAAAACAAAGCGAACGGATTGTGGAGCAACATTGGTCAATGGCTGAGCGTTGCGCAGAAAAAAGGTATAACGCTTATTCCAATAATCAACTGCAATCTTAATTCAACGTTCCTTGAAACAAATCCCGATACGCAGCAGCCTTATTCCGAAGATGTCAAGGCAGAAATTCTTTCTGCTGTTTCTCAGGCAGTGAATGACGGCTTTTCCTATAACGGAAATACATATTATCCCTCGGGTGTTCATTTTGATTGTGAGCCGTTCCGCCGTCAGTATCATGATTTTTATCTTGATATGCTCAGACAGATGCGCTCGGTTCTCGGCGAAAGCCGCACACTTTCTTCTGCAACTCCTGCTGCTAACGGCGCATGGAGCGATTCTTATCTTGCCGAAGTCGGAGCCTGTCTTGATACAATCAACCCGATGATTTATGACTCCAACGGACCTTCGGACTGGGGAACGCTCAGTGACGGTGTGACGCAAAACGCAGAAGAATATATTAAGCTTGTTGAAAACACCTGCCTTTGGTATTCAAAGGTTTTCGGCGAGAATAACATAACCTGCGAAATCTCACCGACAGTTCCGTCATATCCGGACGCTTCAACTGAAACCGGCTCGGTCGGCTGGCCGGATGAAGAAAGCACCACGGTATGGTATCACCTTTCATCAATTGAAAACACAGCAAACTGCATCAAGGGCGTTCAGCGTGCTGATAAGCAGGGTGCGCAAATATACTCCCTCGGAATCTGGAACTTTTATTATATGTGCGGCGATGCCGATGAATATCAGACCGATGTCAACGGATATTACAGCCCCGAAGCTGACAGTATGGCATGGATGAGCTGGGTCAACGGCAAAAAGCTTTCTGAAATTGACTATACCGATTCCCTTGCAGATCTTGAAAATCCCGAACGCGGCTTTTACCGCCCGGTGAGGATAGTTCTTTCTGAATCGGGCTGCGGAAAAGTAACTCTTCCGACAACGCCTCTTGTTCACGTTCGCTTCGGAATTTCGGCTCTTTCACCGAAAAACAATGATGGCAATGAACCGGAGTTTTCAAGCAGAATGCTTGAAGATATTTCAAGTGTATTTTCAGCTTTAAGACAGAACGGACAGACAGCGGTTATCCGCTTTGCCTATGACGATTTTGACGGAACTGCAGATTGCGAGCCGTCAATTGAAACCATTGAAAAACACATTTCACAGCTTGCACCGCTGTTTGCGAAAAACGCTGATGTAATCGCATCGGTTGAAGCCGGATTTATCGGTCCGTGGGGCGAAATGCACACAAGTGCCATGGCGAACAAAGAGGTGTTCAACAGGTTGATTGATGCGCTTGTTGACGCAGTACCGCAGAATATCGGTATTACTGTTCGCAGACCCAAGTTCTTTGCCGATTGGGTTGGAATAGATCTTTCCGGAATTGACACCTACAAGGCCGAAGAGGGCACTGCGGCTTACCGGGTAGGCGTTTTCAACGACGGTTATCTCGGCTCTTCAAGTGACCTCGGAACCTATAAAGACCGTGATAAGGAAGTTACATGGCTTTCCGACCAGGCAACGCATACGCTTTTTGGCGGCGAGGCAGCTCTGATTGATTCAGACAGAACATATAACAGCATTGATTTCATTTCCACGGAAATGTTTAAGACGCACACTTCCTATCTGAACATAGAATGGAATGATACGCTTGTCGGTATGTGGCAAAACGAGCTTTATGAAGGCAGTGATGTCGATTATTACGGTCAGACGGCGTATAAATATATTTCCGACCATCTCGGCTATCGTTTTGTGCTTCGCAGTGCCGCTTTGCCGGAAAGTGCCGAAAATAGCATTTCGGTTGATCTGGCAATTCTGAATGCCGGCTGCGGAAACATTGTAAAGCCCAAGCAGACAGAAATACTGTTCGTGCAAAACGAAAAGGTAATTTCACAGGACACTGAAATTGATGTAAGACAGTGGCTTTCACGCGAAACGGCAACGGTTAGTATTAATGCAGATATTCCGCAGGGAATAGATGTCGGTGACTGCGAAGTATATCTGAGAATTTCTTCTGATAAATCGGCAAACCCGGCTGTCAGATTTGCAAATGACGGAATCTGGAACGAGCAGTTCGGAGCAAACCTTATCGGAACGTTCACCGTTGAGGAAAAAGAGCAGACAACAACCGCAACGGAAACTACCGCAGAAACCACAACGGAAACAACGACTGTTGAGACAACAACAGAGACAACTACTGAAACAACAACCGAAAAAGAGACGGAACCCACAACCGAGCCGACAACAGAACCTACCACGCAGACCACCACACAGCCGGTTACCGAACCGAGTACACAGACAACGACACAGCCGACTCCAGAAAATCCTCAGCCGGGAGATGAAGAAAATTGCAGCTGTATGTGTCATTCAACCGGATTTATGTCGTTCATCTGGAAAATCGTGAGATTTTTCTATAAGCTTTTCGGCGTAAATAAGGTTTGTGCCTGCGGGGCAATGCATTATTGATTTTTGAATACAAAACATCGAAAGGGGCTGTAAAAAAACAGCCTAAATAAGAAAAGGACTACAAACTTACCGAAA